>NZ_LKBY01000035.1:0-140795 GCF_002699915.1 Pseudomonas sp. ICMP 8385
CAAACCGCTAAAAGCTGCCCGCGCTTGTCGTAGCTGTACTCGGTGAGATTGCCGTCTGGATCGGTCTGGCGCGTGATCGCGCCCTGATCGTTGCGCTGGTACTTCCAGACCGCCTCACCCCGGCGCATGACCCGTACGAAACCATGCTCATGCTCGTAGGAGGTGGGCTCGTCATCCCCAGGAAACAGCGCGACCAAGCGCCCAGCCTCGTCGTACTGATAGGCCGTGATCGCGCCCAGGGGATCCTGCTCAACCGTCAGCCGCCCCTGGGCGTCGTAGGACTTGAAGTGCTTGCCGCCATCGGGATCAACCCGCTGCACCAGGCGTGCCTGCGGGTCATGCACGTAGACTTCCTGGCTGCCATCGGCGTGCAGCAAGGACCCTGGGCGTCGTAGGACTTGAAGTGCTTACCGCCATCGGGATCAACCCGCTGCACCAGGCGTGCCTGCGGGTCATGCACGTAGACTTCCTGGCTGCCATCGGCGTGCAGCAAGGTGACGCTGCCGTTGTCATCCCAGGCATAGCGCGTATCCATCTGCGCAAAACTGGCCCAATGCCGTACACAGCGCGCAGGCGTGCAGCAAGGTGACGCTGCCGTTGTCATCCCAGGCATAGCGCGTATCCATCTGCGCAAAACTGGCCCAATGCCGTACACAGCGCGCGGCCTTGCCAGACCGTTCCCACGCCCAGAAGAAACTCGCCCCACCGGCCAACTGTCGTTCAGTGATGACCGAGAGGCTGTCGTACTGATAGCGCTCGCTTTCGCCGATGGCATTGGTCGCCTCAAGCAGTCGCCATTCTTCGTCATAGCGGTAGGCAACCAGGTTCTGCTCGGTCACCCAGGCGTCGTCCGCTTCGCTGTCCACGCGAAACACCTGGTAGTCCACCGCCACGATATGCCCACGGTCATAGCGCAACAGCAGGGCGCGACCGGCACCGTTATCCAGGCGCAGAATCCGCCCCAAACCATCGCGGGAAATACGCAGGCGGTTGTCATACGCGTCGCTGATGGCCGTCAGCACACCGTCGTGAAAGTGGTAGAAACGTGCGCCCTGCGCCAGCACCAGTTCATCCGACGCCGCCCCCAGATAAATCGCCGCTTCAGCCAAGCTATTGCTGATGGCCGGGCGGGCCGTGGAGGGCAGGGGAAAGGTGGTGCTGCGGTTCTCATGATCGGTCCACACCACCGAGCCGCCGACCACACACAGGTGCTGGGCCAAGGCGTGGCTCCAGCCAAAGCCCAGGCCGCAATCCACCTCCACGGCGCTGGTGCGATACAGGCGCGTCCAGGCAAATGGCAGTACGCCGTCCAGTTCGCCATCGGTCAGGGTCAGCAGTTCCTCGCCGGTGACCATGGACACCGGGCAGCCGTGGGTCGCGGTTTTATCAGCGCTGGCGGTTGCTTCACCGTTGGNCTCGCCATCGGTCAGGGTCAGCAGTTCTTCGCCGGTGACCATGGACACCGGGCAGCCGTGGGTCGCGGTGTTGTCGGCGCTGGCGCTGGCCTGGCCGTTGGGGTTTTTCGCGGAGGAGGGCGCGTCGTCCACCGCCTGATGCTTGACCAAGGTCGTTTTGGGTGCGGATTTTTCCCGCACCAACGGCACCGGATTGGTTACTTCCATCGCGCCGGCCTTCAGCGGCACGCTGGGCACCGTCTTGATCGGCGTTGCAGGGCTGCCCAGTAATAACGGTCGGAGCGCCTCGGCATGACGGTCCAACCGGGTATCCGCAAACGGCCGGGCCATTTGCTCCAGCCACTGGCGCACCCGCCCTGACTTGACCTTGCCCAGCACTTGCGCGCCCAGGCGTACCGTCACGCCCATGCCGGCGGTGACCCACACCAGCAACAGGTTGATCAGTACCTCGGCGGTGATTTGCCCCAGCAGCTCGTTCAGGTACGGCGGCGGCAGCATCCGCATCCAGCTGACCATCGCCGCCAGGTAGATAAACAGCAGTGGCTCATCGCTAAGCACCAGCAGGCCATTGGCGATGGCGTCCTGGCTCAGTTCCAGCAGGGCATCCAGCTCGGTTTGAGCGAGGTATTGCAGGAGTTTTTCGCTGTTGGGCCTGAGGTCCGCCAGCCATTGATACAAGTGTTCGATGTTGTCCCACAGTTCATGCAGTGCGTGGCCGAACCCGTTTGCATAGCCTTGGTCCAGCAGGCGGTAGCGCTGCACAAAGTTGGCTTCGCGATACTCCTGCCACAAGGGCTCGAACGTGTCGGTCCAGTCTTTGCGCAACTGACTTTCCAGCGGCGCAAGGATCGACTGGTAAGACGCATACAACGCCTTGACGTGATCCCTGGAAACGTTGGGATAGAAGGTGATCCGATAGAGTTGGTCGCGAGTGCACTCGGTGACTTCGAGAATCCCGCTGGGGCCGATGGTTTTGTAAATGGGCTCGCCCAGCGGGCCACCGTCCGCGGGGATGGCTTGCAGCATCACCGGGGTGTTGCCGATGGGCACAAACCGTGTGCTTTCAAACAAATGCACCAGGGTCAACGTGCCACTGGCCTTGCACATGGCGACGGTGCTGCTGGGGGCTTTGGACGACATGGGCGCCATCAGCGCCACCTCATCGCCCACCTTGAATACCTGTTCCAGCTCCAGCGCCGAAAAGCGCCAGAAGCTCTCGGCCCAGGCGTCATAGGTGTTCAGGCATTGGCGGAAGTCGGCGAGTATCGCCTCGACGTCCCGCGTCTTTGTGTCCATGGCCGCCAGGACCATAAAACCCATGGTGGCATTCAAGAGGTTGCCCCCAGGACCGGGGCATCAATTGGGCAGTACATCGGCGGTCCCTTGCGCTGTGTGATCAGGCGAGGGACTTTGCAGAGGTTTTCACCGTGTATCAGTAGAGCTTATCCGGTACTCAGGTGGGATATTTCGGCGGTGCCTACCGAACATTCCCCCGGTCGGAAGCGACCGGCTTGAGGCTGAATAAAGTGGCTTTTGTCAGGTAGGCTGTGACATTCCCTCTCTAATAAACAAGGATCTGTTCATGATTTTCAACGTCCAACGCACGCTGCTGTCCGCCGCCCTGGCGCTTTCCCTGGGCAGCGCCATGCCGGCTTTCAGCGCCGAACCGCACCCGCAGATCCTGGCCGATGCCGAACAGTACAAGGCCCCGGCCTTGAAGTTGCTGGAGCGCCTGGTGAATATCGATTCGGGATCTGGCTACGAGCCGGGCCTGACCCAGGTGCGCGATATTGCCGTCGCTGAATTGAAACAGCTGGGTTTCAGCATCGAGCTGGTGCCGGATGCGGCGGCCAATAACAGCCATGTGATCGCCACCCTCAAAGGCAAGGGCAAGGCCAAAATCCTGCTGATGGCGCATATGGATACCGTGTTCAAGGAAGGCTCGGCGGCCGAGCGGCCCTTTTATATCAAGGACGGCCGCGCCTATGGCCCCGGCGTGATGGATGACAAAGGCGGGATCGTGGCCGGGATCTACGCCTTGAAAGTGTTGAAAAACCAGAACTTCACGGACTACGCGCAAATCACCTTCCTGCTCGATGCCAGCGAAGAAGTCGGCTCCGAGGCCGCCGCCGAACTGATCCGTAACACGGCCAGGGCCCACGATGTCACGCTGAACCTGGAACCCGGGCGTCCGGCCGATGGCCTGGTGGTCTGGCGCAAGGGCAGCGCCACGGCGGTGGTCGAGGTCAAGGGCAAGGCGGCTCACGCCGGGGTCGCCCCGGAGCTGGGGCGCAATGCCGCGATGGAGGTCGCCCACCAGATCCTGCAACTGGGCAAGCTGGGGGATGCAGAGAAAAAAACCACCATCAACTTCACCGTGCTCAAGGCCGGCGACCGGACTAATGTGATCCCCGACCAGGCCACGGCCAAGGCCGATGTGCGGGCGGCGTTGCCGGAAGAGTTTGATCGGATCGAGCGGGATCTGGCGCGGGTGTCCGCCAACCAGCTGATTCCTGAAACGCAGGTCACGACCAGTCTGAAACGGGGTTTGCCACCGATGCCGCAGACGCCTGAATCCGACAAGTTGGTGGTGATCGCCCAGGGCATCTACGCCGAACTGGGCCGTCAGCTGACCATTGAAGGCAGTGGCGGGGCGGCGGACGCCAGCTTGTCAGCGGGCGTCGGCACCCCGACGCTGGATGGGTTCGGGATTGTCGGCGGCAATATCCATACACCGCAGGAATATGCCGAGGTGGAGAGCGTGGTGCCGAGGGTTTATCTGTTGAGCCGGATGATTATGGAGCTGGCCAAGCGCTGATAGCACAATCTGAAGGCGCGGGCTTGCCCTAATGTCGACCAGTTAAGCGGAATCCGCTTAACTGGCTGGCATAGCAGGGAAACGCAAGGGCACCACGTTTCTTCAGGCTTCCCGCGTTATCGTTAACCACCTTCGCCAGCCAGTTGATACCTACAGGGCTTTTGGTGTTTTTCGCATTTGTGCGGTGCTATTGAATTGCCATCTAGTGCGTCGGATATACTGGTTGCCTTTTCGGACAGCCAGGACGCTCAGCCATCATGCCTTTCACACTTGCTATTCCCACGCCTACAGGTTCTGTTTCAGTCACTCTTGAATCTGGCACGTCAGCAATATTTGTGGGGGCAAACGGAGGGGGTAAAAGCAGGCTGGCGGTTTATCTGGAGGAGGCGGGTGGTGAGGCGGTTCATAGAATCTCGGCGCATCGTGCACTTGAGCTAAACCCTGACGTAGCAAAGATAAAAGAAAGTCACGCGGTGAAGGGTTTGCGATTTGGACATTCATCTGTCGAGATCCATCAACGTTCTGGGTATCGTTGGGGATCTAAGGCTGCGGGTAAATTATTAAACGACTTCGACTTTCTCCTCCAGGTATTGTTCGCAGAACAGTCGCGCACGGCATTGGTTTCACACAACAACATACGAGCGGGAAACACTGAGACACCCGCTGCTACAAAGTTCGAAGTACTGAAGACGATTTGGGAACAGCTGTTACCCCATCGGGAGCTTGTGTTCAGCGGAGACGACATTCAGGTCCGTATACCCGGCCACGAAAGATTCTACAGCGCTGCCGATATGAGCGACGGCGAACGCGCAATTTTCTACCTCATCGGACAAGTGCTGGTCGTGGCCCAAGACTCCATCCTGGTCATCGATGAGCCTGAGTTGCATATCCATCGATCCATCATGAGCAAACTCTGGGACCAGTTGGAAAACGCCAGGCCAGATTGTGCCCTGCTGTTCATTACGCACGACTTGGAGTTCGCAGCCAGTCGGGTGGGGCAAAAATTTGTCATCCGTGACTTTCAGTCAACAGGGCCGATCTGGAATGTTGAGCCCGTCCCGGAAGACACTGGGTTTTCGGAGGAGGTGACGACGCTGTTACTCGGCAGTCGTCGCCCGATTCTCTTCGTTGAAGGTAACTCGAACAGCCTTGATACAGCGGTTTATCGCTGCGCCTACCCAGAGTGGACGGTCATGCCAAGAGGCTCTTGCCAGGATGTGATTCATGCCGTTGTGACGCTGAGGGCCAATAACGCTTTTACGCGTATCACATGCGCCGGGATCATTGATGCTGATGGCTATGAGGCGGACGATATTGCTCACTTCGCCCAACGCGGTGTGGCTGTATTGCCCGTATCTGAAATTGAAAACCTGTTCTTGCTGCCTGACGTCACTCGGGAAATAGCAATGGGCGAGCATTTGGCCCCGGAGGAGGTCGATAGTCGTATCGCGGCCCTGCACGATGATCTGTTGACGATGGCGGGTCAGCCCCCGGCCATTGAGCAAGTTGTACGGATGTACTGCCTACGACGAATTGACATGCTACTCAAGAAAACGGACTTGAGTGCGCAGCCGTCCATTGAACAGATGAGTGCAGCCTACCAGCAACAGACGCAAAGCCTTGATGTGTTGGCCATTGCACAAGAACGTCGAGCAAAAATTAACGAAGCTATTGCTTCGCGCAATATCCCGATGCTTCTATCACTCATTGATAACAAGGGCATGCTCGCCAAGGCGGCGAGCCGGTTGAAGAATACTGGCCGAGGTCCCTTTGAGGCATGGCTGACGCGAGTTCTTCTCAACAATAAGGAGCCTGGGCTCGTTGGCGCGTTGCGTCGTGCGTTACCGGAGATTCCTCAGTTGCATTAATCTGCGGCGCTCACGGAGCAACTTGTGGGTTTGCCGGACCGCTCCAACACCCCGCTGGTGCCGAGAGATTAAAGCTCGGCAGTCGCGACTACGGGGTTGGTGTCTAGAGGAGGGGGCGTTACACCATGTCGCTCTGCCCAAACTCCACGCCGAGAAAGTCGATCAGGGCCCGCACTGACGGGAGCAAGCCCCGGCGCGAGGGGAATACTGCATGGACGATCCCGGTGCGCGGCGCCCAACCGGGAAGCAGGTTGACCAGGCGCCCGGCGGCAATATCGTTGTGCACCACCGCACTGGGCAGGTGCACCACGCCGAGGCCGGCTGTCGCCGCGTGACACAGGGCCGGCAAGTCATCGGTGACCATGCGCGGCATATGGCGGATCACCGCGCTGGCGCCATTGCTGCCAAACAGTTCCCAGTGGTATTCGCGTTGCGCCGAGCCCCAATGCAGGCTCGGCAGGCCATTGAGGTCGGCCGGCAGCGCCGGGCTGGACATGCGCGCCAGTAACTGCGGGCTGCCCACCAGGCATTGGGTGCTGTTGCCCAAAACCTTCATCACCAACTCGCTGCTTTCCAGTGGCGGAAAGCGGATACGCAGGGCGATATCAAACCCTTCGTGGATCACATCGACACGCCGGTTGGTGCTCTCGATATGCAGTTCCACCAATGGGTATTGCAGCATATAGCGGGTGAGCATCGGCCCGACCCAGGAGTTGAGCAGGGCGGTGGGGCAGCTTATGCGCACGATGCCCTGGGGTTCGGAGCGGTTGCGTTCGATCACTTCGGCGGCGCTTTCGGCTTCGATGCGCATCGCCAGGCAGCGCTGGTAATAGGCCTGGCCGATCTCGGTCAGGGAACAATGGCGGCTGGTACGGTTGATCAGGCGCACGCCCAGGCGCTCTTCGAGCTCGGCAAGACGCCGGCTGAGCTTGGACTTGGGCATGTCCAGGGCCCGGCCGGCGGCCGCGAAGCCGCCATGTTCGACCACCTGGGTGAAGTAGTAGAGGGTATTGAGGTCTTCCACCATCGTTCTCCAAATAGAACGCTAAGGGTCGTTTTTGCCGTCTAGTGCAATAAAGGTAACGGATTTAAGGTGTCTCCATGCACTGATTAGGAGAAACACCATGAAAAACATCATCGGTATCTACACCAGCCCCCGCGGTCACTGGGTCGGCGACGGTTTCCCGGTTCGCACGCTGTTTTCCTACGACACCATGGGCAAGCACATCAGCCCGTTCCTGCTGCTGGACCACGCCGGCCCGGCGGATTTCACCCCGACTACACAACGACGTGGGGTGGGCCAACACCCGCATCGCGGCTTTGAAACCGTGACCATCGTCTACAAGGGCGAAGTCGAGCACCGCGATTCCACCGGCGCTGGCGGCAAAATCGGCCCGGGCGATGTGCAGTGGATGACTGCTGCCAAGGGGATCCTGCATGAAGAGTTCCATTCCCAAGCGTTCGCCAAAAGCGGCGGCGCCCTGGAGATGGTGCAACTGTGGGTCAACCTGCCGGCCAAGGACAAAATGAGCGACGCCGGCTACCAGACGATCCTCGACGGCGATATCCCCGTGCTGCCCCTGGCCAATGGCGCTGGCAGCCTGCGCCTGATCGCCGGTGAGTTCGCCGGCCACACCGGCGCGGCGCGCACCTTTACGCCGATTGACGTGTGGGACCTGCGCCTCAACGGCGGCAAGGCCGTGACCCTGGACCTGCCTGCCGGGCGCAATACCGCGCTGGTGGTGCTCAAAGGCACTGTGCAAGTCAACGGCCAGGAACTGGCACGCGAAGGGCAACTGGTGCTGTTCGAGCGCGATGGCGAGCAAATCAGCCTGGAGTCCAACGCCGACGCCATGGTGTTGCTGCTCAGCGGTGAACCCATCGACGAGCCCATCGTCGGTCACGGCCCGTTCGTGATGAATACCGAGCAAGAGATCCACCAGGCCTTCGCCGACTTCCAGTCCGGTCAGTTCGGCCAACTGCACGGCTGATACGCCTGCGCGGCACCTAAATCACCCAACCCTGACAGCCAGGCCGGTTTACCGGCCAAGGATGGCTGTTGCCCGTGAAAAGAGGAAAGACCCCATGACCCACCCAGCAGCGGCTAATTTCAACGGCCAGAAACCGACCATCGACGCCAACGACACCGCGATGCTGTTGATCGATCACCAGAGCGGCCTGTTCCAGATCGTCAAGGACATGGACGTGCCGCAATTGCGGGCCAATGCCATCGCCCTGGCCCGGGCGGCGACCCTGTTGAACATCCCGGTGATCACCACCGCGTCTGTTCCCCAGGGCCCCAATGGCCCGCTGATCCCGGAAATCGCCGAAGCCGCGCCCCACGCGCAATACGTGGCGCGCAAAGGTGAGATCAACGCCTGGGACAACCCCGAGTTCCGCGCGGCCGTCGAGGCCACTGGCAAGAAAACCCTGGTGATCGCCGGCACCTTGACCAGCGTATGCCTGGCTTTCCCGTCGATCAGCGCGGTGTATGCCGGCTACAAAGTGTTTGCCGTGGTCGATGCCTCGGGCAACCACTCGAAACTGGCCACCGACCTGACTATCGCCCGCCTGGCCCAGGCCGGTGCGGTGCCCATCGACATCATGGCCACCCTGTCGGAACTGCAAGGCTCCTGGAACCGCGCGGATGCCGAGCAGTGGGCGAAGGTCTACACCCAGGCGATGCCGCACTACCAACTGCTGATCGAAAGCTATATCAAGGCCCAGCAGGTGGCGACCGAGCATGAGTTGCTCGATTCCCAGCGCTGAATCTGGACTTTGTGGTGGTGGCGAGCGGGTAAGCCTGCTCGCCACAGATGGCTGCGCCCTATACCCGCCAGTGCCATTTTGTGCGATCTTCAGGGCCTTCGCCCTGGAGTCGCCTGGATGCTGTCTTTTATCGCCGATCACCCGATGCTGTGCGCCCTGGCGCTGATTGTTATCGACATGACTGTGTGGCGCCTGTTCGTCGCCAACCCCGGTAACTGGAAGCTGATCGCGCGCCTGGGCATCTTCGCTGTGTTCAGCGCCGTGCTGTTCAACGACGGCATGAACCCCATGCAACTGGCCCCCTATGCCGACAACACCCCGCTGCACCTGGCTGCCACGGCCTTGCAGATCGGCTGGTGGCTGTTCGCAGCCCGCACCCTGACCGTGTTGCTTGGCGCCGTGATGATGCAACGGGTCGGCCATACCGGGCGGTTGCTGCAAGACCTGATGGGCGCGGTGATCTTCCTGATCGCGATTATTGCGGCCATGGCCTATGTGCTCGACCTGCCGGTCAAGGGCGTGCTCGCCACCTCCGGCGCGGTGGCGATCATCGTCGGCCTGGCGTTGCAAAGTACCTTGAGTGATGTGTTCTCCGGGATTGTGCTCAACACCACCAAGCCCTACCAGCTGGATGACTGGATCTCCATCGACGGCACCGAAGGCCGGGTGACGGATATCGACTGGCGTGCCACGCGCCTGCAGACTTCCCAGGGCAGCATGGCGGTGATCCCCAATTCGCTGGCGGCCAAGGCCAAGATCATCAACTTCTCGCGCCCGGCCGATATGTTCGGCCTGGCGGTGAGCCTGCAAGTCAGCCCCCATGCGCGCCCGCAAACAGTGCTCGAAGCCCTGGAGCGCGCCATGCAGGGCTGTCGGCAACTGCTGGCCAAGCCGGCGCCAAGTGTGGCGTTCAAGACCTCCACCGGCGGTGGCGTGGAATATGAAATCAGCGGCTTCGTGCCGGCCATGACCCTCAAGCGCGAGGTGCGCAACCAGCTTTACGACCTGGCCTACCGGCACTTGCAGGCGGCTGGTGTGAGCCTGCTGTCCAGTGCCGAAAGCCCGACCTCGCCAACCACATCCCCCGCGCGGGCGTTGCTGGAAAGCTCGACGATCTTCTCGACCCTGCGCCAGGAAGAAAAGGAAACCTTCAGCCAGAACATGACCCCACACACCTTCCGTGCCGGCGCGATGATCTTGCCGGCCGGGGAGGTCAGCGACCATCTGTTCATCATCGAGTCCGGGGTGGTGTCGGTGATGCTGGCCAAGGCCGGGCATAAATTCGAAGCCGGGCGCATGGGCCCGGGGGAAGTGATCGGCGAGGCCGGGATCCTCGATGGGCAGAGCCTGCCGGCAGATTTTGTGGCCAAGACCTACTGCACCCTCTACCGCATCGAAAAGGAATACCTCAAACCGTGCCTGGATGCGCGCCACGACATTGGCGAAGCCATGCAGAACCTCCTGGATTTCCGTCTGCACGCCGCCCAGCACCTGACCCAGGAGGCGCCAATCGTGCCGGTGAAAAAGGGCTTTTTGCATTGGTTGCGCAACCGGGCCTGAAGCGCCGGGCATTGGCTACCTGTTCTTCGCGCCAATTGGCTATTTGTCTGTGGCCGTGGGCTGATTAAGCTGGGCACCGATTTTTACTGTCCTGGAGCAACACCATGCACGCGCGCATCGACTTCTACACCGCTTCCCCCGACGCCCTGAAAGCCATGCTCGCCCTGGAGGCGGCCGTCGGCAAACTGTCCATCGAACTGCCCCTGCTGGAACTGGTGCGCCTGCGGGTGTCGCAGATCAACGGCTGCGCCTTCTGCCTGGACATGCACACCGCCGACGCACGCAAGGGCGGCGAGACCGAACGCCGCCTGTGCACCCTCTCGGCCTGGCGCGAAACGCCGTTCTTCACCCCACGCGAACGTGCCGCCCTGGCCTGGGCCGAAAGCCTGACGCTGATCAGCCAGACCCACGCCGCCGATGAGGATTATGCATTGCTCAAGGCCGAGTTCAGCCCGGCCGAACAGGTCGACCTGAGCGTGGCCATTGCCACCATCAACAGCTGGAACCGCCTGGCGGTGGGCTTTCGCAAGATGCCCAAGTAGCGATATGCAAGGGTAGGTGCTGGCTAATGTAGGAGCTGGCTTGTGTGGGAGCTGGCTCCCACACAAGCCAGCCTCACACAAGTCACAAGCCAGGTTCCACAGGGGCCGGGGTCAGAAGTTGACGGAAGCACTCAAGCGCGCGGTCAGTGGCGCACCCTGGAACAGATAGTCATCGCCCATGTATTCGCCGGCGTCACGCCAGTAGCGCTTGTCGAACAGGTTGTCGACGCTCAGGCGCAACACCGTTTCATAGCCATCGACCTTGGTGGTGTAGCGGCTGCCGATATTGACCAGCGCATAATCCCCCACTTCCACATTGCCGGTACGGTTGGCCTTCTTGCTGGCGCTGTATTGCACGCCGCCGAGCACCGCCAGGCCATTGACCCAGGGCAGGGCGTAGTCGGCGTACACACTGGCACGCAGCTTGGGCACGTTGATCGTCTGGTGATCTTCGTATTGCGGCGTGCCGCTGCCGTTCACCCGGGCGCGAATCGCCGCCACGCTGGTCGCAATCTGCAAACGCTCGGTGGCCCAGCCATTGGCCGACAGTTCCAGGCCGGTGTTTTTCTGCTGGCCCTGCTGTACGTAGGTGAATTCGCCGGCGCTGTCTGGCTTGGCGTACTGGTAGGCCTGGCGGGTCTGGAACACCGCGGCGGCGAAGCTGATGCGGCGCCAGTCGTATTTCACCCCGGCTTCGATCTGGCGTGAGACGGTGGGGGCGAGGATTTCCCCGTCATTGCTCGCATACCACGGCGCCTCGCCACCCAGGGACAGGCCCTTGCTGTAGCTGGTGTACAGCGACAGGTTGTCCATTGGCTTATAGATCAGCGCAGCGTTGGGCAGGAATTCGTACTGCTGGGTGTGACGCTCCTGCACGCCCTCTTGATCGAAGGCTTTTTCATCCAGGCGCACTTCGCGGCCACCGAGCACGGTTTGCCATTGTTCGTTGAAGCGGATGCGGTCGGTGACGAACAGCCCGTACTGGCGGCTGTCGAGGCGCCGGTGGCTGTCGTTCAGGGGCTTGTCGGTGGGCGGGAAGGTTTCCGGGTCCTGATCGATATTGCCGCTGCCGATGTATTCGTTGACCGACTTGCGCTTGTCGATCACCCGGCGAAACGCGCTGGTGCCGAAGGTCAGTTCATGGCTCAGGCCGGCCGTGCTGAACAGGCCGCTCATGGCCGCCTGGATTTCATCATTGCGCCGGGTGTCGTCGGGGCTGCGGTAGTCAGCGATATCGTAGTTGCCTTCCGGGCTGAAGTAGTTGGGCACTTTGACGCCGGCGCAACTGGGAAAGCCGTAGCACCCCCAGGCAAACGAACTGTAGTCATCAATCACCACCTTGCTGCGGGCCGCGCTGACGCTGCCTTTCCACTGGTCAGTGAAGCGGTACTCGAACTTGCCGTTGAGGTTCAGCGAGTCGATACCCACCTGTTTGGCGCCGCTCTGGTGGCCGAGCAGTTTTTTCGGCGAGGCGTCGTGGGGCACTTCGGTGCCGCCGAGCAACTGGTAGCCGGGCACCGAGCGCTGTTGCTTGTCCTGGTATTCGGCATCCAGTTGCAGCACGGCGTCGGGGCTGATGTTCCAGTCGAACGCCAGGGACACAAAGTCCCGCTGGCCATTGGCGTGTTCGACATAGGAATTGAGGTCTTCATGGGCGACATTGGCGCGCAGGCCGAATTGCTGCTCGCTGCCAAACCAGCCGCCGACGTCGGTGGCGATATAGCCGCTGCCGCGGTCATCGGTGGACACCGTGACCGAGCGCACGTCTTCCGGGCGCTTGGTCACGTAGTTGATCACGCCGCTGGGTTCGGCAATCCCGCTTTGCAGGCCCGCCAGGCCCTTGAGCAATTCCACCCGCTGTTTGTTTTCCAGGGCGACGTTCTGCTCGCCGGTGATGGTGCGCCCGTTGATCTTGTAGCTGCTGGCGGCATTCAGGGAAAAGCCCCGGACCACGAAATTCTCGTAGTAGCCGATCGGCGCATAGCTTTCGCCCACCGAGGCGTCGTTGCGCAGCACTTCGCTGAGCAGGCGGGCCTGCTGGTCCTTGATCAGCGGGGCGTTGATCACGGTGATCGAGGCCGGGGTGTCGAGCAGCGGCGCTTCATCGAAGCCGCCGACCGACGCGCTTTGCGCGCGATAACCGGACTCATCCTGGCCCTGGATGTTCAGCGCCGGTAGTTCCAGCTCAGCCGCCAGGCTGTTGCCGATGCCGCCGCTGAGCAACAGGCCGAGGGCCAAACGTGGGGTGACGACGGGGCGAAAACGCAAAACCATGGGGCAAGGCCTTAAAGCGCGGGGCGGGGGCGCATAAGCTAGGCATAAGTGCGCGGCTTTACAAGTACTCGGCTTGGCCCGGCTGTTCGAGACACGGTGTCTGAGGCTTCACGCCAATCTTTCCGGGGCTGTGATAGCGGTGTGTCAGTAGCCATTGACCCACCCTAGCTCCTACAGGGGATTGCATTTGAGCAATGGCGTTTGCGGGTTTCGCTCGGCAGTTCCTTGAACAGCGCCCGGTAGCTCTGGGAAAACCGCCCCAAATGCCAGAACGACCAATTCATCGCCACCTCGGCCACCGTGGTATCGGTTGCGCTCAACAACTCGCGGCGTGCGCCGTTCAACCGGCGCAGGCGCAACCATTGCGCCGGGCTCATCCCGGTGTAGGTCTTGAACCCCTGCTGCAATTGGCGCAACGGTACGCCGGCAATCTGCGCCAGTTGCAGCAGGTTGACGCTTTCATCCGGCGCATCCGCCGCCCACGCGCCGATGCGCGCCATCAGCCGGCGTGCTTCGCTGCGCCGCTGCAATGAGTGGCGGTCCAGGCACACACAGGCGTTGTCGAGAATAAACAGGCAATCGTCCAGCAGTTGCCGGGTGAGGGCATCGCGGCTGAGCGGGTCGATCATGCTGGACAAGCGTGTCAGGGTGCCACTGAGCCAGCGGCTGAACAGCGCGTTTTGTTGGCCGGTCAACGGCGCCATGAACAGGCCTTCGAGTCTGGCCATCTCCAGGCCATGGCGTTGCACGAACTGCGGGCCGAACACCACGGCCACTTCCCGGTAGTTTTCCGGGGTGATCCAGGTGTTGCGGCTTTCGCCATTGAGCAGGTACAGCGTGTTGTCGCTGCCGTCGAAACAGAACGCGAGCGAGCCTGGCGGCGCGTTGAAGTGCTGCTCGACGCGGGTGTTCATGCACTCTTCGTACACCTGCACCCCCTGCAGGTCGAGGTAGCGGACCTGCCCGGCAAAATGCCCCGGGGACATCTGCTGGTACTGCTGCACCCAACCGGGTGTCGCACTGCATTGGGCGGCCACATCACCGGTGGTGAAGGCCTGTACGCGCAAAGCGGTTGCCTGTGTCATGGGTGATCCGTGCGCACTCTATTGGTGCGTTGTGGGTCGTGCAAAGTGGATAGATGCCGTTTGAAGGCTGGCCCAAGATAGACCTCAATGCGCCGCAAGTACAAGCCGGCGCAGCATCCCACCCATGCCGAGGTCTTTATGAATGCCCCTTTCGATCAGCTGTCCACCTGGCTGAAAGAACACAAGATTACCGAAGTCGAATGCGTGATCAGCGACCTGACGGGCATCGCCCGCGGCAAGATTGCGCCCACCAACAAGTTCCTGCATGAGCGCGGCATGCGCCTGCCGGAAAGTGTGTTGCTGCAAACGGTAACCGGGGATTTTGTCGACGACGATATCTACTACGACCTGCTGGACCCGGCCGATATCGACATGATCTGCCGCCCGGTGGCCAACGCCACCTACGTGGTGCCGTGGGCCATCGAGCCCACCGCCATCGTGATCCACGACACCTTCGACAAGCAGGGCAACCCCATCGAGTTGTCGCCGCGCAATGTGCTGAAAAAGGTCCTGCAACTCTATACCGAACAGGGCTGGCAGCCGATTGTCGCGCCGGAAATGGAGTTTTACTTGACCCAGCGTTGCGATGACCCGGACCTGCCGCTGAAAACTCCGGTGGGCCGCTCCGGGCGGGCCGAAACCGGGCGCCAGTCGTTTTCCATCGATGCGGCCAACGAGTTCGACCCGCTGTTTGAGGATGTGTACGACTGGTGCGAAGCCCAGGGCCTGGACCTCGACACGCTGATCCACGAAGACGGCCCGGCGCAGATGGAAATCAACTTCCGCCACGGCGATGCCCTCGACCTGGCCGACCAGATCACCGTGTTCAAGCGCACCCTGCGCGAAGCCGCGCTCAAGCACAATGTGGCCGCGACCTTTATGGCCAAGCCGGTGGCCGACGAGCCGGGCAGCGCCATGCACCTGCACCAGAGCGTGGTGGAGATTGCCACGGGCAAGCCGGTGTTTGTCGATGCCGACGGGCAGATGAGCCCGCTGTTCTTGCAGCATATTGGCGGCCTACAGAAATACATCCCGCTGCTGCTGCCGATGTTCGCGCCCAACGTCAACTCGTTCCGCCGCTTCCTGCCCGACACCTCGGCCCCGGTCAACGTGGAGTGGGGCGAAGAAAACCGCACCGTCGGCCTGCGCGTGCCGACCTCCAGCCCCGACGCGATGCGCGTCGAAAACCGCCTGCCGGGGGCCGATGCCAACCCCTACCTGGCCATTGCTGCCAGCCTGTTGTGCGGCTACCTGGGGATGATCGAAAAGATCGAACCGAGCGCCCCGGTCGAAGGCCGTGCCTATGAACGCCGCAACCTGCGCCTGCCGATCACCATCGAAGATGCCCTGGCGCGCATGGAGGCCTGCGATACGGTCAAGCAATACCTGGGGGACAAGTTCGTGCGCGGTTATGTGGCGGTGAAACGTGCCGAACATGAAAACTTCAAGCGGGTGATCAGCTCCTGGGAGCGTGAGTTCCTGCTGCTGAGTGTCTGACTCCACCCTCAACTCTAAAAAAGGTGTCGATATGCGTCTCGTCAAACCGCTTCTCCCACTGGCCCTGGCCGCCGTATTCAGCAGCGCCAGCCACGCTGCGCCGACGGTCAGTGTCTACAACTGGACCGATTACATCGGCGAGACCACCCTGGCCGATTTCCAGGCCAAGACCGGGATCAAGGTGGTCTACGACGTGTTCGACTCCAATGAAACCCTGGAGGGCAAGCTGCTGGCGGGGCGTACCGGGTATGACGTGGTGGTGCCGTCCAATCATTTCCTGGGGCGCCAGGTCAAGGCCGGGGCGTTCCTTAAACTGGACCGCGCACAACTGCCCAACTACCCGAACCTGGACCCCAAGCTGCTCAAGTTGCTGGAGCAGAACGACCCCGGCAATGCCCATGCGGTGCCGTACCTGTGGGGCACCAATGGCATTGGCTATAACGTCGACAAGGTCAAGCAAGTATTGGGCATCGAGCAGATTGACTCGTGGGCGGTGCTGTTCGAGCCCGAGAACCTGAAGAAGCTGCAGCAATGCGGCGTGGCGTTCCTGGACTCGGCGGATGAAGCGTTCCCGGCGATCCTCAACTATATGGGCATGGACCCGCGCAGTGAGCAGGTCGGCGATTATGAAAAGGCTGAGGCCAAGTTGCTGACTCTGCGCCCGTACATCACCTATTTCCACTCTTCCAAGTACATCTCGGACCTGGCCAACGGTGATATCTGCGTGGCCTTCGGTTACTCCGGCGATGTGTTCCAGGCGGCCAACCGCGCCAAGGAAGCCAAGAATGGCGTGAACATCGCCTATGCGATTCCCAAGGAAGGCAGCAACCTGTGGTTCGACTTGCTGGCGATTCCCGCAGACGCCACTAACCCGCAACAGGCCCACGCGTTTATCAACAACCTGCTGGACCCCGAGGTGATTGCCAAGGTCAGTACCTACGTTGGCTACGCCAACCCCAACCTGGCGGCGAAGGCCTTCATGGCACCAGAGCTGGTGAACAACCCCGAGGTGTACCCGCCCCAGGCCGTGCTCGACAAACTGTACATTTCCACCACCCCCAGCCCGGCCATCATGCGTGTGATGACCCGGGCCTGGAGCAAAGTGAAGTCCAACCGATGAATCAGCCCCAAGACCATGCCCGTTCCTATTACCTGGCGTCGGCCCATGCCATGCCCCAGCGCGCGGCACTGGCTGCGGACCTGAATGCCGATGTGTGTGTGATCGGCGGCGGTTTTACCGGCGTCAACACCGCCATCGAACTGGCCCAGCGTGGCCTGTCGGTGATCCTCCTGGAGGCCCGGCGCATTGGCTGGGGCGCCAGCGGGCGCAATGGCGGGCAGTTGATCCGGGGTATTGGCCATGACGTTTCGGGGTTTGCTCGGCATGTGGGCGAGGAGGGCGTGCGTTATTTGCAGCGCGCGGGTATCGATTCGGTGGCACTGGTGGGGGAGCGCATCCGTGAGCATGGCATCGACTGCGACCTGCGCTGGGGCTTTTGCGAGCTGGCCAATACACCGGCGCAATTTGCTGCGTTCAAGGGGGAGCAGGACAGCCTTGCGGCCCTGGGTTACCTACCTGAAACCCGGCGGGTGGCGGCGCAGGATATGGCACAGGTGGTCGGCTCGACCCGGTATGCCGGAGGCTTGGTGGACATGGGCTCCGGTCACTTGCATCCACTGAACCTGGTGTTGGGCGAGGCCCGCGTGGCCGAGGCCCTGGGGGTGCGGATCTTCGAGCACAGCGCGGTGCTGCAACTGAGCCATGGCGACACCGTGCAGGTGCGCTGCGCCGGTGGCACCGTGCGGGCCGGCAGCCTGGTGTTGGCGTGCAACGCGCACCTCGACGAACTGGAGCCACGCCTGAGCGGCAAGGTACTGCCGGCCGGCAGCTATATCATCGCCACCGAGCCGTTGCCGGCTGCACTCGCCGATGAATTGAGCCCGCAGAACCTGGCGCTGTGCGACCAGAAAGTCGGCCTGGACTACTATCGGCTTTCCGCCGACCGCCGGCTGTTGTTCGGTGGCGCCTGTCATTATTCGGGGCGGGACCCGGTGGATATCGCCGCCTATATGCGGCCGAAGATGCTCAAGGTGTTTCCACAGTTGTTCAACACGGCCATTGAGTTCCAGTGGGGCGGCAAGATTGGTATTACCGCCAATCGCTTTCCCCAGGTGGGTCGGTTGCAGCAGTATCCCAACGTGTTTTACGCCCAGGGTTATTCGGGACACGGGCTCAATGTCACCCACTGGTGCGCGCGGCTGCTGGCCGAAGGGATCCACGCCGGCGTCAGCCAGGGCCTGGATACCTTCAGCCGGGTGCCCCATATGACTTTCCCGGGCGGCAAGGCCTTGCGCTCGCCTTTACTGGCGCTGGGCATGTTGTGGTACAGGCTTCGCGAAATGCTGGGATAGGCGTTGTGAGTTGGGTGGCGGTTTAAAACACAGCAGGATCGGATCCAATACGCTATAACCCCTCGGTCGCTGTGTCATTCCGAGGCCCCGCTTTTCATGCAGAACCCTTTGCAACGCCCGCTGTGGCAGGTCTACCTGTTCTTTCTTGCGCCGATGGTGCTGTCCAACTTCCTCCAGAGTTTTTCCGGCACCCTTAATGGCATCTATGTCGGGCAGATGCTCGGTACCCAGGCGCTGGCGGCGGTGTCGGGGATGTTTCCCATCGTGTTCTTTTTTATCGCCCTGGTGATTGGCCTGGGGGCGGGCGCCTCGGTGCTGATCGGCCAGGCCTGGGGCGCGGGGGAAACCGCGCTGGTCAAGCTCATCACTGGCGCGACCCTGACCCTGGGTGCGTTGATCGGCGTGTTCGCCGCCGTGCTCGGCAGCCTGTTCGCACGCCCGGCCATGCAAGCGCTGGGTACGCCGTTGGATGTACTGGACGATGCGGTTGGCTATGCCCAGGTGATGATGCTGATCATGCCGCTGTTGCTGGTGTTCATCCTCTACACCCAGTTGCTGCGGGGCGTGAGCGACACCGTGTCGCCGTTGCTGGCGCTGATGGTGTCGACGCTGGTCGGCCTGTTGCTGACTCCGGCCCTGATCCGCGGCTGGCTGGGGCTGGCGCCCATGGGCATCCAGAGCGCGGCCTATGCTGGCCTGGTGGCCAATGCCGTGGCCATGCTGTTTCTGGTGCTGCGCCTGCGCCATAAAAACCACGTGATGGCACCGGATCGTGCCTTGCTGGCGGCCTTGCGCCTGGACCGGGCGATCCTCGGCCAAGTCCTGCGTATCGGCCTGCCCACCGGCTTGCAGATGGTGGTGCTGTCGTTGTCGGAGCTGGTGATCCTGGCGCTGGTCAATGGCCACGGTTCCCAGGCCACGGCGGCGTATGGCGCGGTGACGCAGATCGTCAATTACGTGCAGTTCCCGGCGCTGTCGATTGCCATCACCGCCTCGATCCTCGGCGCCCAGGCCATCGGCGCCGGGCGCCTGGAACGCATCGGGCCGATCCTGCGCACTGGGCTTGCGATCAACTTGTGCCTGACCGGTGGCCTGATCGTGCTCGGCTATGCCTTGTCCCACTGGCTGCTGGGCCTGTTCATCACCGATGACGCGGCGCGGGTTCAGGCCGAACACCTGTTGCACATCATGCTCTGGAGCATTCTGGTATTCGGTTTCCAGGCGGTGATTGGCGGCATCATGCGCGCCAGCGGCGTGGTGCTGATGCCGGTGGCGATCTCGATCTTCTGCGTGCTGGGCGTGGAGCTGCCGGTGGCGTACCTGCTCAATGCACGCTTTGGCCTGGAAGGGGTGTGGATGGCGTTTCCGGTGACTTACCTGGTGATGCTCGGGTTGCAGACCGCGTATTACCGGTTGGTGTGGCGGCATCAGCCGATCAGGCGGTTGGTGTAGAAGTGGCTGTGGCGACGGGAAGCAATTGCTCCACTTAATAGGAAGCATTACTATTCCCGCCCCGCCGACCCAGTGCTCCCCCGATGACTCCTCAGCCGCCCCGCCGACCTGGCTTTTTCGCGTACTACGAAGAGTTGGTCGGAACCTGGACGCGGCGCCTGCGCAATCGCCAGCAGGCCGAGGACCTGGCCCACGATACGTTCGTACGGGTGTTGGAAGCCAAGTCGACGCGGGTTGAGCAGCCGCGCGCCTATTTGCACCAGACGGCGCGCAATATTGCGGTGGATGCCCATCGTCGTGCCGACCGGCGCGACGCGCTGGCGCTGCCGGCCTTTGAGCAGGGTGCGTCGCACAGTGGCGACCCGGAGCATTACATGCACGCGGTCCAGTTGGCGGACTCCATCGAGCGGGCCCTGGCCGAATTGCCTCTCAATTGCCGCAGGATTTTCATCTGGCAAAAGATCGAAGGCCTGACCCAACAGGAAATCGCCGAGCGCCTGGGGCTTTCTAAAAACATGGTGGAAAAGTATATGATCCGCACCCTGCGGCATTTGCGCGAGCGCCTGGATGCGCTGGCCCCATGACCAATGCCCGCTTTGAAACAGGATCTTCCATGATGGATACCCGTGAGTGTGCCTGTGGCCGCGCAGCGGTGCGTGACGAGGCGGCGCGGTGGTTCGTGCGTTTGCAGGACCTACCCTTGAACGTCGAGGAGCAACGTCTTTTCGACACCTGGTGTGGGGAACATCCTGCGCACCAGTACGAATTCGAGGTGCTGCAAGGGCTGTGGCGCGCCGCCGACCTGCTGCCCAAGGGGCGTTTGCAGGCCTTGCTCGATACGCCTGGGCCGCGCAAGCGTCGTGGCGCCGTGCGCTATGCCATGGCGGCCAGCGTGCTGGCGGTGGCTGTGGGCCTTGGGCTGTTCAGCGGCCTGGAGTATCCGGCGGTCTACGATGCTGAGTTCAGTACGCTGTTGAGGGAGCGTCGGCAAGTGGCGCTGCCGGACGGTTCGCTGATGGACCTCAACAGCCGCAGCGTCGTCGCGGTGCATTACGAAAAGGGCCGACGGGCGATTGTGCTCAAGCAGGGTGAAGCGCTGTTTCGCGTCGAGCACGACACCAGCCGGCCTTTTGTGGTGCAGGCCGGGGCCGGGCAGGTGACGGTCACCGGTACCCGCTTTGACGTGCGCCGCGACGATGACCAGACCCGCGTGGTGGTCGAGGCGGGAACGGTCAAGGTCCAGGGGCGGGCGGCGCAGCCGGTGGTCACCCTGACGGCGGGCCTGGGCACCTCGATCGACAGCCAGGGCACGGTTGCGGCGGCCCGCCCGGTCAACGCCCAGGCGCTCATGGCCTGGCAGACCGGCAAGCTGGTGTTCAACGACGCCAGCCTGGCCGAGGTGGCGCGGGAAGCCTCGCGCTACCGCGAAAAGCCCCTGCGGGTTAGCGCCGCGGCCAGCGACCTGCGCTTGACCAGCGTGTTCAACACCCACGACACCGAGGCCTTGCTCAAGGCTTTGCCGCACATTCTGCCGGTGGCCCTGCGCACGCTGCCCGACGGTAGCCAGGAAATAATTGCACGCTAGGTTCAGGTTTTTTCCGAGTTCTTCGTCTTCTTGTCCAACTGCAACTGGTTTGCATTAACCGCCGTGCTTTCCTGGGATTACGACGTGAATAAACTCGCTGCGCACAACCATAAAACACCCCGCTGGGCGCCGTTGGCCCTGGCCTTGGCGATCAGTACCGCGGCCTATGCCGACGATGCCATCCATATCAAGGCCCAGCCCCTGGGCGCTGCGCTGAGCCAATTGGGCCAGCAAACCGCGCTGCAAGTGTTTTTCAGCCCGGCAATGGTGGCCGGCAAGCAAGCCCCGGCCGTCGATGGCAACCTGGCGCCGGAACAGGCTCTGCGCCAGTTGCTGCAAGGCAGTGGCCTGGACTACCGGATCGACTCGGGCTCGGTGACCCTGCATCCGCTGGCCCAGGGCAGCGGTGAAGCCGGCTCGCCCCTGGAACTGGGCGCGACAGATATCAAGGTGGTGGGCGACTGGCTGGGCGACGCCAATGCCGAAGTGGTGCAGAACCATCCCGGCGCACGGACCGTGATCCGCCGCGAGGCCATGGTGGAGCAGGGCGCGATGAACGTTGGTGACGTACTGCGCCGGGTGCCCGGGGTGCAGGTGCAGGAATCCAACGGCACCGGCGGCAGCGATATTTCCCTCAATGTCGGCGTACGTGGCCTGACATCGCGCCTGTCGCCACGCTCCACGGTGCTGATCGACGGCATTCCTGCGGCGTTCGCGCCCTATGGCCAGCCCCAGTTGTCGATGGCACCGATTTCCGCCGGTAACCTGGAAAGCATCGACGTGGTCCGCGGCGCCGGTTCCGTGCGTTATGGCCCGCAGAACGTCGGCGGCGTGATTAACTTCGTGACCCGGGCGATCCCCGAGACCTTTTCCGGTGAAGTCGGCACCACCCTGCAAACCGCTGCCCATGGCGGTTGGAAACATATCGACAACGCCTTTATCGGTGGCACCGCCGACAATGGCATGGGCATGGCGCTCCTGTATTCCGGGGTCAATGGCAACGGTTATCGCGACAGCAACAATGGCAACGACATCGACGATGTGATCCTCAAGACCCACTGGGCGCCGACCGATCAAGACGACTTCACCCTCAACTTCCATTACTACGACGCCAGCGCCGACATGCCGGGCGGCCTGACCCAGCAGCAGTTCGACGCCAACCCTTACCAGTCGGTGCGCGACTGGGACAACTTCAGCGGCCGGCGCAAGGATGTGTCGTTCAAGTACATCCGCCAGATCGACGACCGGACCCAGGCCGAGGTGCTGACCTATTATTCGGACAGCTTCCGTGGCAGCAACATCGCCAACCGCGACTTGAAAACCCTCAGTGCCTACCCACGTACCTACTACACCTTCGGCATTGAGCCACGGGTGTCCCATGTGTTCGACCTGGGGCCGACCACCCAGGAAGCCAGTATCGGCTACCGTTACTTGAAAGAAGGCATGCACGAACAGGCCACCAGCCTCAACCTGGTCAACAACGTGCCCACGCCGGGTGGCCAGAGTGACGGCCATGTGTACCAGGACCGCACCGGTGGCACCGAGGCCAACGCGTTCTATATCGATGACAAGATCGACGTGGGCAAGTGGACGATCACCCCTGGTATCCGCTTTGAAAGCATCCGCACCCAATGGCATGACCGCCCGGTGGTGGCGCTCAATGGCCGCCGCACCCAGGAGAAGCACCGCCAGATCAAGAACAACGAACCGCTGCCGGCGCTGAGCGTGATGTACCACGTCTCCGATGCGTGGAAGCTGTTTGCCAACTACGAAACGTCCTTCGGCAGCTTGCAGTATTTCCAGCTGGGCCAGGGTGGTAATGGCGACCAGACGGCCAACGGCCTGCAACCGGAAAAGGCCAAGACCTACGAGGTGGGTACGCGCTACAACGACACGGTGTGGGGCGGCGAAGTGACGCTGTTCTACATCGATTTTGCCGATGAGTTGCAGTACGTCAGCAATGACGTGGGCTGGACCAACCTGGGGGCCACCAAGCACGCCGGTATCGAAACCTCGGCCCATTACGACCTGGCCAACCTCGACCCGCGCCTGGAGGGGCTGAGTGCCAATGCCGGCTTGACCTACACCAGGGCGACCGCCGAAGGCGATGTGGCGTTCAAGGGCCGTGACCTGCCGCTGTACTCCCGGCAAGTGGCGACCCTGGGGCTGCGCTACGCGGTCAACCACTGGACCCACAACCTGGACGCGTATGCCCAGTCCGGCCAGCGGGCGCCAGGCACCACCAGCACCTATATCACCCAGCCGACCGCTGATGGCCAGTACGGTGATATTCCGGGCTATGTGTCCGTCAACGTACGCAGTGGCTATGACTTTGGCGCACAGTTGTCGAACCTGAAATTGGGGGTGGGGGTGAAAAACCTGTTTGACCAGCAGCACTACACCCGTTCCAGCGATAACAACTCCGGGATCTACCTGGGTGAGCCGCGTACGTTCTTTGTACAGGCGAGCGTAGGGTTTTGACGGTTCGTTGACGGGGGCGAGCGTCGCCTGCCCTGATCGAGAGTGTGACCGGGGCAGCGGCAATGGGGCTTGTCCCGGTGCGCTTTTCCTCCTGCCGTTCCTCTTGCAGCTTACGACCCTGCTGCCGCTGTTGAAGGGTTGCCTTGACCCATTTCCTACCTTTTTTTAGCCGCTTTCATCACTTTGAGGAACCGAACTCTGTAGGCCTGCCACATACCCGATTAGCCCACTGTGCACGGGCGGCTCGCGATCAGGCTATCGTCGGGGGCTGTGGACGGTGTGGTAAATCGTGTCAACAAGCCGCACTGGAGATCAATATGTCGGTATCAGCTTTCAACCAGTCTGTCGTCAATCTACCGAATGGCGCCACACCTAACCTGCCCGGCAATGCCAAGGGCGCTACCGTATCAGCCACCAGCGGGCCTAGTTTCAGCGGGGTAACGAGTCAGTCGGGCCCGATGTTTGCGGCTGCGCCGTCGATGGCACAAGGCTCTGGGGGGGGAGCGCTGGCGGCAGGATCGGCAGGGGCGACAGGTCAGGGTTTTTTCGTCAGCCTGAAAGGGTTTTTTTCCCCGGCCAAGCCTGTGATTCCTGGGAACCCGCCGCCAAGGCCATTCCCCCAGAAACCCGATCCGGTGTATTCACAGTTCAGCCATGATGAACTGGCCCAGAAACTGCTGAAAAACTTCTCGGGGTTCAGTAGTAAGGACGACTCGTCCTATATTACGCAGCAGGACTTGAAAGATAGAGCAGAACGTTCCCTCACAGGCTACGCCCACAAGGACTCGAACACCCGGCTGGCCAGGGAAATCCTGAAGCGTCCGGACCTCCTGCAGGCCCTTGATCGCAATGGTAGTACGGGCGGGCTGGATCAGAAGCTCACCCGGCAAAACATCAGGGACGTCATACTCTCTGACAGCCCGCTGAAGTATAAGGACGACAAAGAACTGGCCAAGGATCTGCTCAAGAATTTTAGTCGGCTCGAAGATAAATCCTGGGATCAATTTTGGCGAAGAGAGATCAAACTCGACAAAATCTATCAGACGGCCATAAAAGACCTGACGGGTAACCCTAAAAAAGATGAGCTCACCTACCTGGCGAAGGAACTCACCAACCGGTCCGAGTTGTTGCAAAAAATGGACAATACCGCGGGGCGTGACGAGGACGGCAGGATCAGTTGGTGGGGGTTGAGGAAGTTGTCCCGTTAAACCACGGGCAATTGCATTGCAAGCACAGAACCGGGGAGCGCCACGAGTCTTTCGCGGTGTTTCCCGGTTCGCCCAGGATGCCCCGCTTTCTCGATGACAGGGCTGGCTGATACTGCCTGCATCCACTCATCACCTGCCCCTCAATGATCAGGAACTGTTTTCAGCGGTTTGCCACATAACGTGTATCTGACGGCCTTTATGACGCCGCCGGTTTCACTCAAAGAGAGGGTGTCGACATGACTTCAACGTCGTTTGGAACTCAAACTCCCGGCCTGCCGCAATCCCTTCTTGCCCCCCCTTGCGACAACCACACGCAGTGCCGCCATTTCGCTGCCCAGGGTCAGGGTATGCCTGGCGAGGAAGGCACCGAAGTTCAGCGAGTCAAGAATTTTTCCGGCCAGTACACCTTCAAGGCCCCGGCGGCGGATGACTTCGCCAAGGGCATGCTGGCCTACCGCACGCCCTCTGTGCCAGGCGCGCCCATGGAGGCTGCTGCGGAGCCCCCGACGGGGCTGATCAATGCCATAAAAGCCTTGCTGGGCGTTTCCCGACCGGGTGCTTGATTGAGGCCACAGCCAAGCCTTGCTCATTGTTTACATGCAGTCATCGAAAATGGTCGGCCACCCCGGAACCATTGCTGGTCGTTGGCCACATACTTTGCGCTTGCTGGAAAGCCACCCTTGCAGTGACGGTGGTGTTGGCCGGCCTGAGTATGGATCTGAAAGAGGTGGAGATGAATCATGGCAATTGACGGTGGGATCCCTTTCCTGCGGCCCGATGTTACGAGCCGCCATGATGCGATACCGGATGACGCACAACACAAAGCCCATGCTGCTTCAAGCGAGAACACGCCGCCTGCGTGGCAGGTCGACAATCAACCGTTGCCCAATACAATCCGGACCTCGGGGTTCAGGCGCCCCTTGCGCTGGGCCACGCCCGACGAGGTCAGGCTGCATCATCAGGAACTGAGAAACACGCCTGCGACGCGTAACACCCATGTGAATCCCTATACCCAATTGCCGGATAGCCAGTTAGTGACGGCGCTGGCCGAGCATTTCACCGTGCTGGAAAAATTCCATGAAAAATGAAGGATTGAAACTGTCTTCATTGCAGCGAATCGCCGGTGAAAAAATGACGGAAACGCCGGTGTTCAACAACGCCATCCTGCTGGCCAAGGCCCTGCTCCAACGCCCGCGGTTGATCGATGCGATCCTTGATGAGGAGGGTTTTATAACGCGGGAAAGTCTGTCGAAGGCCGTACAGGGAATGTTTGGCAACAGCGACCCCAACGCCTTCAGTTCGGACCCTTTTCACGCCAAGACCAATGTCGAGTTGGTGCAGGCGTTCAGGGCGGCCTTTGATGAACTGCGTGACCGGTCCCGGGACCGCACGGGCTTTTTTGAGCAGGTCGGCTACGTCGAAATCGCGAGGCTGGTCTCAATCAGCCGGGACCCGGACGAAACGGACAAGGACGGCGCCGTTATCCGGGACCCCGCCACCGGGTTGCCGAAAAAGATGTACAGCGAGCAACTGGTGTACATGTCAAAAAACCTGGTGGACCGTCCCCGGCTATTGAGCTCGCTGGAGCGCGTCCATTCTGGCTGGCGACGCCTCTACGGCAATCATTACCAGAAGGGATGGTTGAGCAACAAAGACCTTGACGGCTGGCTCGAAAACAACAAAAACCTGTAGCGCCTTGCGGGCCTTACACCCGCAGTATTTTCCCGCTGATTGCCACGCCCAGCAGCAGCACGGCGATCAACACAAAGGCCACGCTCAAGCTGCTGCCATGGGCGATAAAGCCGATCAGCGCGGGGCCGGCGAGAATACCGGCATAACCCAGGGTGGTAATGGCGGGTACTGCAATATGTTCCGGCATGACCTTTTGCTTGCCGACGGCGGTGTACAGCACCGGCACGATATTAGAACAGCCGGCGCCTACCAGGGCATAGCCCAGCAGCGCGGTTTCCCATGCCGGGAGCAGTGTGGCCAACAGCATGCCCGCGGTGGCCAGCAAGCCACCGATCACGATCACCCGTTTGGCGCCCAGGCGACGCACAATCCTATCGCCGGTCAGGCGCCCGAGGGTCATGGTCAAGGCAAACGCCGCATAACCCAGGCCCGCATAGGCTTCGTCGAGGCCGCGTTCGTCACTGAGGAACACCGCGCTCCAGTCGAGCACGGCACCTTCTGCCAGGAACACGATAAAGCACAGGCAGCCGATAAACAGCACCACCCCATGGGGAATGGCAAAGGCAGGGCCGGAGCTTTCACTGCCGTAGGGCAGCAGATGGGGGGCCGCCTTGAGCAGGGCGGCCAGGGTAATCACGATTACCACCAGGGTGGCCGACAGCGGTGACAACCCCAACCCCAACAACGCGCTGACACCCGCCGCCCCGACAATCCCCCCCAGGCTGAACAGCCCGTGGAAGCCCGACATCATGGTTTTGCCACTGGCCCGCTCCACGATCACCGCCTGCAGGTTGACGGTGGAGTCCACCGTGCCCAGGCCTGCACCAAACAGAAACAACCCGGCCATCAGCCAGGGGATCGAGCTGACGGTGGCCAGCATCGGCAAGGCCACGCAGAGCAGGAGCGTGCCGGCGCTCAGCACGCGTCGGCAGCCATAGCGTGATGCCAGCGCGCCGGCCACGGGCATGGCAAGGATCGACCCCACCCCCAGGCACAGCAGCAACAGGCCCAGCGTGCCTTCGTTGAGCTGGGCGCGAGCCTTGGCATAGGGCACCAGCGGTGCCCAGGCGGCAATGCCAAAGCCGGCAATAAAAAACGCGATACGAGTCGACATTTGTTCCAGACGGCCTGGAACCACGGGCGCTGGGGTAGGAATGGCAGTCATGAAAGTCCTTGGGGTTTGCGTTCAGCGAACGATGTCCGGCGCGACATCCTTGCACATCAGTCCCTCTGGAGCGAGCCAGGTTCCCTTGGCGAGCGCGAACTTTCATGTGTGCACGGGTCAGGTCGGTGCAGGGAGATACGCCCTGACTTGCACCACATCAGCGCCATCGACCCGCACCACAAGCGTGCCGCGCGGCGTGGTTTCCTGGCCGATGTAACTCTCCACCATCACCCGATCCGCAGCGGTGGCGTGCAGCGACAGCTTATGGGGTTTGCGCAGCAGCTTTCGAGCCTGGGCATCCACCGGGAACGACGGGTGGCCCTGGCGCACGCTTTCGCAAAACGCTACTGCCACGGCGCGGGGTGTCGGTGGCGGAGGCGAGGGCAGGTTGGCCCCGGCAAACAGCAGGTTGAGCTGGTCGGCGGTGGCGACGGCACGGGGGAAACCGGTAAAGGCCGAGGCGAGCAATAACAGTTCAGTCAGCTCCCCAGGCGCCAGGCCTTGGGCCAGGCTGGTCTTGAAGTGCACGCTCAACGGTGGGCCGACCATGCCGGCGGCGACGATCGCGGCAAAAATCGCGGCCTCCTGCAGGCGTGGATCAAGGCCGGGGCGATCATGCAGATAGCCATACACCACGCCGACCGCCAATTCGCCCAGGGCCGGTGCGGTATGGAACAGCGCGTCCAGGCGTGCGCCGCCATCAGGTACCAGTTCAATGAACGTTTTGCGGCCAGCGCGGTACAGCGTTTCAATGGGATGTTGCGGGGCAAGTGGCTTCATGGTGCATCCTCCGGGAACATGAGGACGGCGTTTGTTCGACTGCGCACGGACTTCGGCCTGATGAAAACGTCCATCCAGGGAAAACAGAAGTGTAGGGTGCGTGGCTGGTTTTGCCAGGGGGATGCACACAGCTTGGGTGGTGCCGCACCCAGACATCCCCCACAATCACCAGGCGTTTTTCCCATGGCCGATATTGGCGGATACTGAGGTGGATCACCCCATGACCCTGTTCTACAACGCTCGCGGCAATATCTACGGTGTGGTCAGCCCGGCCTTGTTACGCCGCCGGGGCATTGCCGTGCCCACAAGCGCCGCCCTGGCCGCCAGCACTCGCCAGGGGTGGGCGGCGTCGGCGATAGCGGCCGAATGTGGCTGGGGGACGTCGCCGCGTCCAGCCGAGGCCAAGGCCTATCGCTGCGATGGTTTGCTGGTCGGGCCGTTCCAGGCTGCGCCGCCGTATGACCTGCTGATTATCAATACCGATGGTTCCCTGGCCGAGCGCAGCGGCAACGGCTTGACGATTTTTGCCCAGGCCCTGACGGATGCGGGGCTGATGCCCCGGGCCTGTGAGCTGCGGGTGCACCACGACCAACCGGGTGGGCTATCGCCGCTAGCAACCTGGGTTGAGCCGGCAGTCCATGGCCAGGTCCCGGGGTTCTGGTTGGCGCTGGGGCAGCCGGAATTCGGGCCACAGGCGGTGGGCGCGTTGGGGCAGGGAAGCTCCGGGCCTGGTCATGTACGTGAGCTGGCTGCGATCAACCCGCAATGGGCGCACAGTCAATTTGTGCGTATCGGCAACCCCCATTGCGTGACCCTGGTCGAGCACGCATCGGCCTTGCCGGACAATCGGCAGATGCACCAGCCTGGGCTGTTCGAGCCATTGAAAGCGATGGCCTTTGCCCCTCCGGCTGGCAATGGCCGGCCCTGTGTTGCCGGGGTCAACCTGCAATGGGCTGCGCGCGACGCTGCCAATCGGGTGATTGCCCGGGTGTTCGAGCGCGGCGAGGGTCCCACGGCGTCTTCCGGGACCAGTGCCAGCGCGGTGGCCTGTGCGGCATGGCGGGCGGGGTGGGTCGAGGCAGGAGAGGTGGCGGTGGTGATGCCGGGCGGCACGGCGCCAGTACGCTTGCAGGTTCAGGCCGATACGTTGCTGAGTGTCAGCCTGTTCGGGGCCGCAGTGCTTCAAGACTGAAGTACTTGAGGGCTTAAATAAGTGTCAGTCGTTTCTTTATTGTTTACTTGTTATTCGGGGAGTTGTGTAAGTAAGTTCCTGCTGTTGCTGTCTGGTTTATTTTAAGGATTTCTCATCTTGTAAAAGAGACTTCCATTCTCTTCGTACGAAACTTCTTTTTTATTTTTGAAAGTGCCGGATTCTCGCGGACCTCGCTAATCTTTAGGGCGTTCAGGCACTTTCTTTGGCCGCAGGATTTATGTTTGGCGGGAGGGAGTGTTTCAGTCAAATAGTTATGGCGGGTAACAACGGATGGTTAACGCGTTTGTTTCGTCACGTTTCAACTTTACGCTTCAAAGCGTAGAGGCCGACTTTCAAGTACTGGCATTCAAAGGCCGCGAAGCCCTGGACCAGCCATACTTCATCGAGGTGCAACTGGTCAGCGAAAACCCTGGCCTTGACCTGGAAGCATTGCTGCACCAGCCGGCCTACCTGGGTTTTGGCGACGCGGGCCAAGGGCTGCACGGGCAGGTGTATGCCGTTGGCCGCGACGATCCAGGGGCTCGGCTCACCCGTTATCGCCTGACCCTGGCCCCGCGCCTGGCATGGCTGGCGCATCGCCGTGACCAGCGCATCTTTCAGCAACGCAGCGTGCCGCAGATTATCGCGGCCGTGCTTGAACACCACGCAATCCTGGCCGATGCGTATGCCTTCGAGTTAGGCCCTGTGGTCTATCCGCCGCGCACGTTCTGTGTGCAATACGCCGAGAGCGACCTGCACTTTATCCAGCGGCTGTGTGAAGAAGAGGGGATTCACTACCACTTCCGCCACAGCCCGGATGCCCATGTAGTGGTGTTTGGTGATGACCAGACGGTATTCCGGCGCCTGCCTGCACAGCGTTTTTGCCTGGCCAGCGGCCCGGCCGCCGAGACGCGGGTGATCCAGCGGTTCGATGTGCGCCTGGCTACCCGCAGTCGCCAGGCTGTCCGGCGTGATCATGATTTCGAGCATCCTTCGCGGCGCCTGCAGGAACAGGCCGGGGCTACAGCGGTGCCGCCCCTTGAGGACTATCACTACCCTGGCGGCTTTACCGGCCATGCGCGGGGTGCGCAACTGGCGCGTCGCAGCCTGGAGCGCCATCAGCGCGACCGTCACCGGGCCTTGGGCAAGAGTGATCAGCCGGCGTTGTGCAGTGGCCATTTCCTGCCATTGCGCGATCACCCGCAACCCGCCTGCAATGACTTGTGGCTGCTGACTTCAGTGCGTCACGAGGGTTATCAACCCCAGGTGCTGGAAGAGGCAATGCCCGGTGCTGAGGTGTTCCAGGGCTATCGCAACCGCTTCAACGCCACGCCCTGGCGCGCGGTCCATCGCCCGGCGCTCAAGCACCCCAAGCCGACGATCACCGGCAGCCAGACCGCTACAGTGACAGGCCCGGTGGGCGAGGAAGTGCATTGCGATGCCTATGGTCGAGTGAAGGTGCGGTTTCACTGGGATCGTCTGGACACCGCGAGTGATAAAAGCAGTTGTTGGGTACGTGTGGCCTCCGGGTGGGCGGGTGACGGTTTTGGCGCGATCATGACGCCCCGGGTCGGCATGGAAGTGCTGGTGACCTTCCTGGAAGGCGACCCTGACCGGCCGTTGATCAACGGTTGCCTGCCTAATGCGCGGCACAGGCCAGCCTATCCATTGCCGCAATACAAGACCCGCAGCGTATTGCGCAGCCACAGTTGCCCCGGTGGCGCAGGCTCCAACGAACTGCACCTGGAGGACCGCCTGGGTGAAGAACTCATCTACCTGCGGGCCCAGCGGGATTTGCAGCAGCAGGTGGGCCATGACAGCCACCTGGAAGTCGGTGGGCAGCGGCGTGAAACCATTCACGGTCTGAGCACGGTCCACCTGGAAAGCGAAGAGCACCACCACGTTCGCGGTGATCGCAAAGTCCTGGTCGGGGGTGGCGAGCACCGCCAGGTACAGGGCGATAGCCAGGCCTGTATCGGCCAGAACCTGGTGATCGAGGCCGGGCAACAGGTTCATCTCAAGGCGGGTGCCAGCCTGGTGATCGACGCCGGTGCGCAGTTGAGTTTCAAGGCCGGAGGAGAACACCTGCTGATCCAGGCCGGCGGTATTTTCAGCAGTCGTCCCATTACCCTGGGGGGCTCGCCGGTCGCCGCGCACGCGGCCAGTCCCTTGGGGCCGGGCGATCCGGGGCCGTATCTTTCAGCGGTCCAGGGCGTGATCATGCATATGGCCAGGCAGATCGGGGCGGACTTTTGCCCGGTCTGCGAGCACTGCCGTGAAGCGGTCTGCGACCTTGGCGGGAGGGTGGCTTGATGGCGCGCATGCCAGGCCAATGGATGACCCAACAGCAGCAGGCAGGGCGTCGGCTGTGCTTGATCCTTGAGGGAAACAACGACGCGCTCCAGAGGCTGATGGCGTCTGGCAATCGGGCGCAGTATTGCAACCTCTACGGCACGAGCGCAGTGGCAGAATTGGCGGCGGCCGGGCCAGTGATCCTGTCAGTGGAGCATCTTGGTGAGCCTGCGTTGGTAGGCTTGCTGGAGCACCCCGAGGCGAACTGGGGCTGGCTGGGCAGTTTGCCCGACGTGGACCTAGGCGGCGTTATCGAGCATTGGCAGGCGCGGATGCTGGTAGGGCCCCCGGGCAATCAGGCCCTGTACCGTTTCCACGACAACCGCACCCTGGCACGTGCGCTGGGTTACTTGCCGGTAGCGCAATGGCCGGCCTATCTCGGGCCGTTGATCAGCGTGTGCTACTGGCATGAAGCGCAATGGTGCAGTGCCAGCAATCCGGCGCCGGGCAAGTACCCGGTACCCGATCCCGCCCCTTGGCTAAACCTCCCCAACCCCCAGGCCAAGGCCATTCTGCAGGCCAATATCCTGCGCTACCTGTTGGCCGAGCACAGCGAAAACCTCGTGGCCCTGGTTGAATTCCAGGACCCGAGAATATGGTTGGCCCATGTACTGGAGCAGGCCCGTACCTGGCAATGGCGAGAGCCGGAACAGTTGGAGTTCTTGGTGGTGCGGCGTTTGGAGGAAGCGACGCGAGCGAGCGTGCTCCGGTGGCCGCCATTGGTGGCGGAGACACCGGGGGATCACTTTGGACGGGTGGTGGAGCAGTGGCGCACGCTGGGGCATCAGCATGAATAGGCGGGAGTGGGGGGCATGGCTTGCGCTTGGCATGGCGTGCACGTCGGGATGTGCGCGCGTACCCGTTGATCGCGTGACGTTGCAGGTGGACTTGCCGGCCAATTTCCGTGTTAAAAGCGCCGCCAACTACAGCCCGGCGACAGGTGAAAGCTGCACCTTGCCTTGGCGCCGAGGCAAAAGGCCAGAGCGGAAGATTTTTAGTGTGCCCTACAACCCGACAGCCAGCCGCGTGACCCAGGAGCTGCCCCTGACTGAAACGGTAGAAGGCTGCTCGTTGGTGTTGCGCAGCGTGGAATTTGATTTTTATGCACGGTGGGGCGTGCGCGATACCGATGTCGGCGCAGATATGGCGGCTATCTACATTCAGGACCGTGCAGGTGTTGAGCGGCCCGAGTCGGGTGCGCCGGAGTTGAAAGGGCGATGTCAGTGGCTGTTTCGTACCCTTGGATCGCAGCATGCCATCAGGAAAATTCTTAAATGCAACGCGCTGGACAACGAAGGGCAACCGCAGGGGGCACCGGCCGGTGGTGTCGTGCCGCGCAACCGACTGCCTGGCAACACGCTCCGGCTGGTCCTGGAAGTTGCGAACGAAGAGAAGCCTTACATGGGCAATACCTGGGTTCGCGTTCCACAAGGGTGGAAGCGTTGCCAGGGGAAGAACATGGATGATCAATATGGTTTTTGCACAAAGGGCGCTGCCCATTTCAGGCCTTTCAAGATGCCTGACGGGCGTGAATGCACTGTTTACCCAACCTGTACTGAATAAGGATATTCAGCTATGGATTTTGAAGCGTGGAAGAAGCCGTTTTTCAGCGAAAAAATGCCTGTTTGTCCGTTACGGGGAGGCTGGCTGAGTTTTGCCCTGGTTGATGAAACAGGCGATGGGAAAGCCTATGCAGGGCTTGCCTACTCGGTCTTGGACAGCCAGGGGCAGCAACACGTTGGGCACTTGGATGGCGATGGTTATGTGAAGCTGGATAACCCGTACAGAGGCCCCCAGGTTCTGACTTTCGATGCGCTCCATGAGGCATCTGGAAGTGACTATTACGGAGTGTTACAAGCACGAAGTCACTACCCTTTGCCCATTACAGAGCTGCAATTTCGAGCTGAACAGACACGCTTTGTTCGCAGTGACGGCCAGCGTGTCGAGACCAACCCGGCTCAGCAGCAAGCCAATCGATTCTACCAGGTCGAAGTCCGCGACCTGGTCCGCCATGTCGCCCATTTGCCGCCTCCGGCGCCCCGGTCCCACGGCCCCCAGCGACATGCCCTGCAAATGATGGCCGACCTTGGGTTTGGTCCACCCCAGCCCGGGTTGTGGGGCGTCGTGCTGTTCCCCAACCAGCATACGGTGCTGCAAGTGCGGCCCTTGCGCGCACTGCGCCCGATGTTGTCCACCGAGGACGGGTTCTGTGCCATGAACCTGTACCAACTGGCATTGATGGCGACCTTGAGTTACTGCCGTTTTGGCCAGGAACCGGCCAGCCACCCGCAAGATGAGGTCCACTTTCCCCAGGAGCCCAGCATCGGCCATCTGTTTGCTGAAAAGCTCTCGGGGTATCAGCAGGCCTGGCGGGTCGACGCCGAGCAAGTGCAGCGCTTTTACCCGTTGTATGAGGAGGTCCCGTACTCCCGGCGCTTCGAGATCCTGCCCTTTGATCCTGACGTGTATCCGCAGAACAGTCCGACGCTGGAGGCCAGGCAGGAGTATCCGGCGCGCCTGCATTTTTTCGATGATGAAGAGCAGGGGACCGATACCCAGGCCTTTATCTGCCATCACGACGAAGTGGTGCTGATTGCCGTGCGGGGGACGGCCAGTGCCGCGGATGGCCTGCGTGACGCGAACGCCCACCAGGTGCCTTTTGCCGACGGCCTTGGCAAAGCCCATGAAGGTTTTTACCAGGCTTACCGCGCCATGCGTGACTTCGTATTGCGTTATCTGGATCAGTTCTACATCGGCCAACGCATCGTGATATGTGGCCACAGCCTGGGTGGGGCAATCGCCTTGTTGCTGGCTGAGGGATTGCGCCGTGTCAAGGATGCCAACTACAACGTCCTCCTTTACACCTATGGCGCCCCGCGCGCCGCCGATGCCGAATTTACAGGCGGTGCCGCGGCCCTGGTGCATCACCGGATCGTCAACCATAACGACCCGGTCCCCAGCGTTCCCACAACGTGGATGAACACCACGGCCAAGCTCTGGGTTCCAGGGGCTGTGGCCTTGTTCAGCGCGTCCACGCCGGGAGGCCTGTTGTTTGCTGCGGGTCTGGTGCGTATCGGGGGCCAGCCTTATCAGCATCACGGCGAGCAACAGCACTTCATGCCGATCACCCTGGCGGACGGGACGCATTCCTCGGTGCTGTGGAAGCCCGGGTGTGAGTCGGTGCAGGAGGCAGAGTGCAATCGCGCCTTGCGCCTGCATGGTGACATGCCCGAGCGTGACAACCTGCTCAAGCAACTGTTCCAGGCCAGCCAGCACGCCATGGTCGTCAGCTACGTGCCGGCGGCGTGGGCCACCTTGCGCCGCTGGCAGCAGACACTGGATAACCGCGGCTCCCTGGTGACGGCGCGGGAGTACGCACTGATCGATCGCGCGCTGAGCACTATGCGTGAACAACTGCAGGACAAGCGGCTTGAACTCCACCGCCTCAGCCCGGCGAACGGGCGTGGTCATGAGCAGCACGATGCCTTGAGCGCTGAAATCGATCGCCTGCAAACCAGTCGCCAGCGCCTGGAGAGCCTGCGCTGGCGCCGCTTGGAAGTGCGCGATGTATACGGCAGCTACGCTTCCAGTGCGCACTTGCAACCCAGCCTCGAGCGTTGGTTCGGTCACCGGGAAAACCGTGAGTTGTCCCAACTGGCAAGTATCCCGCCGGCCTTCCAGGCAGACCGGGGGAGGGGCAAACCACTGGACCTGGACTCGATCGTTTAAGCCAGCGCTTTACACAAAAGTCACCTGCGCAGGCTGGCGCTTCATCAACACTTGGCCGTTGCGGATCGAGTACAGCGCCAGGCCCTGGCTGCGAATCACTTCATAGTCACTGTTTGCCGACAGGATCAGCAGGTTGGCCGGGCGCCCGGGCTCCAGCCCGTAGCGGTCGCCCAGGGCCATGGCTTTGGCGCTGTTGTCGGTAACCAAGTCCAAGGCTTTTTGCAGGTTGCTGTAGCCGAGCATATGGCAGATATGCAGCCCGGCTTCGAGTACCCGCAGGATATTGCCGTTGCCCAGGGGGTACCAGGGATCGACGATGGAGTCCTGGCCGAAGCAGACGTTCATGCCGGCCTCCAACAGTTCGTGGACCCGGGTCACACCCCGGCGCTTGGGGAAATTGTCGAAACGGCCCTGCAAGTGAATGCTTTCGGTGGGGCAGGATACAAAGCTGATGCCCGAATGCCCCAGCAGGCGGAACAGCTTGGCGCAGTAGGCATTGTCGTAGGAACCCATGGCCGTGGTGTGACTGGCGGTGACCCGGCTACCCATGTCGCGGCTGCGGGCTTCTTCGGCCAGCACTTCCAGAAAGCGCGAGTGCGGGTCGTCGGTTTCATCGCAATGCACATCGACCAGGCAACCCGTGCGCTCGGCCAGGTCCATCAGGAACTTGACCGAGCTGACCCCCTGGTCGCGGGTGTACTCGAAGTGAGGAATACCGCCCACCACATCGGCGCCGAGGCGAATAGCTTCTTCCATCAGTTCACGGCCATTGCGATAGGACTCGATGCCTTCCTGGGGAAACGCCACGATTTGCAGGTCGATCAGGTGGCTGCTCTCCTGGCGCACTTCGAGCATGGCCTTGAGCGCGGTCAAGTCCGGGTCGGTGACATCCACATGGGTGCGCACATGCTGGATGCCGTGGGCCGCCAGGGCCTGGATGGTCTGTTTGGCGCGGGTCTTGGTGTCTGCCTGGGTAATGGTGGCCTTGCGTTCGCCCCAGCATTCGATCCCTTCAAACAGCGTGCCGCTCATGTTCCAGCGCGGTTCGCCGGCGGTCAGGGTGGCATCGAGGTGGATATGGGGTTCGACAAACGGCGGCACCACCAGGTTGCCGGCGGCGTCCAGGTCGTCCGGCCCCAGGATCGGGGCGGCGGTTTGTGGCGTGATACTGGCGATCCGGCCGTGTTCCAGGTGCAGATCATGCAGGCCTTCACGGTTGCGCAGGCGGGCATTGATGATATGCATGGGCAAGTTCCTCTTGGGCAAAAAGCAATCAGGCAGACAGCCGCCAGATCATCGGCGCGACGCCGATGTCCAGGCGGTCATTGTAGTGTCGGGGCGCTCAGGCTCATGCCTGGATGTCAGCCAATGGTACGCGCACCCGCAGGACGGCGGTAAGCGCGATGTAGGTGGCGGATGCAGTGACGATCCCTACCAAGGGCGCGACCCACGGCGAACTGAAGGCCAGCACCGTACCGACGGCATAGGCCATCAGCCCCGGCCAGTTGAAGGCTGGCAAGCGCACATCCGCGAGCCGTGGATAGTGACCGCGATAGCGATAGAAAAAGTCGGCCATGATCACCCCGCCAATCGGTGGAATCACGGTGCCCAGCAGTATCAGGTAGGGCACCAGCATGTCGTACATGCCCAGCAAGGCGAGCAGGGTGCCAATCACGGCGCCGACCAGGGTCACGGTCTTGCGGCGCTTGGTGCGCAGCAGGTTGCAGCCGGCGACGGCGAAGTTATAGATGGTGTTGTCCTGGGTGCTCCAGATATTGAGCAGCAGCATGGCCATTGCCGCCATGGCGAACCCTTGCAGTAGCAAGACTTCCACCACATCCGGTTGTTGATAGACGATGGCGCCATAGGCCCCGATCAGCACCATCAGGCCGTTGCCGATAAAAAAGCCGATCAGGCTGGCCAGCACCGCCACCTTGGCCGAGCGGGAAAACCGTGTCCAGTTGGTGGCCTGGGTGGCCCCGCTGACAAAGGTGCCGAATACCAGGGTAATGGCCGTGGACAGATCCAGTTCCGCGCTGGGTACCACCGCGAGCAAGCCTTCAAGCCCGCCAATGTGTACGGTGGCTACCCACATTGACAGCAACAGCAGCAGGCCCATGGCCGGTACTGCAATGTAAGAGAGAATCTCCAGCCCCCGATAACCCACGTAGGCCGTGGCGCAAAACACCAGGCCGAACAGCACCATCAGTGCCAGCACGCTGCCCTGGTTCAACTCGAAATATTTACCCAGCACCACGGCCGCCGTAGCAGTGCCCCAGGCGTACCAGCCAATCTGGGTGAACCCCAGGATCAGGTCACTCAACTTGCTACCGACTTCGCCAAAGCAGAAACGCCCCATCAGCACCGAGTTCAAGCCGCTCTTGAAGGCGATGTAACCCAGGCCTGCGGCGTAGATACCCAACAGCAGGTTACCCAGGGCCACGACAGCGAGCATCTGGGTAAAGCTGAAGGCCACCCCCAGCTTGCCGCCGGCGAACATGGTCGCGGTAAAAAAGGTGAAGCCCAGCAACACCATGGCCGTGGAGCCAAGGCCCTTGCGTGCATGCATGGGCACCTCGCTGAGAGGGTAATCGTTGCCCGGTTCGTTGTGCGTCATGTGCCGTTCCCCTGTGAGTGACACCGGGGCTGTTGCAGTGCGCGTGCCAACTGCGTGGCGGTGATGCGCACGTGGGGGCGCTGTGCAGGTTGCACAGCAGGGATGGCCGCTCAGGCGCGAAAGCGGTGCAGCGGTGAGACAAATTGGATCACCGGGCCAGGGTGTCAGTCGAACAGGGTCTGGGTGATTTCCCCGCGGTGAAAGGCGAAGGCGGCTTCAAGATCACTCTCGATGGTGCGCCCGCGTGACAGGGGAGGCAGGTCGTCGAGGCGGAAGAAGCCGACATCGGTGGTTTCAAAGCCTGCCACGGGGGCGGCCTGGTCGGTGCGTTCGCAGAGGAAGTACAACTTGTAGAAGTCGCGCACGTCGGGCCGGTACAAACCCTTGGCCTTGTGGGTCACGCTGTACAGCGCCCGCGCGGTCACACTCAACCCGGCCTCTTCGCGAAGCTCCTTGACAATATTTTCTGCCGCCGACAATCCGATATCGGCATAGCCCCCCGGCAACGCCCAGCAGCCATCCGTTGCTTCGCGCACCAGCAGGATCCGGTCGCCTTCAATCAGCGCTCCCCGCACATCGATCATCGGCGTTGAATAACGCTGGGCGAAGTCCGAGACCAGTCCGGTAATGCGCTCCAGGGGCACTTGCCCCAACTGCGCGAGCATACTGTGGGCAATCTGGGCGATCTCTTCCAGGCGCTCGCGCTCGAAGTCATCCGTGCAAAAGTGCAGCCCGGTAGAAGCCAATGCCTGCAGGCGCTTGGCCTGGGCCAGCCAGGTGGATTCCATGGATCGCTCCTTTGATTGACCTACTCGCCGCGATAAATACAACCACTGGTGCAGGTCTCATGGATACGAATGGCGCTGAGTTCCGGCAACAACGGCTTCAACTCATTCCAGATCCACTTGGCCAGTACTTCACTGGTGGGGTTTTCCAGGCCGGGGATGTCGTTGAGGTAATTGTGGTCGAGGCGCTCGTAGAGCGGCTTGAAAATCGCCTTGATCTCCGAAAAGTCACGGATCCAGCCGGTATGCGGATCGAGGTCGCCGCTCAGGTGGATGGCCACCTTGAAGGAGTGACCATGCAGGCGCCCGCATTTATGGCCATCAGGAACGTGGGGCAAGCGGTGGGCGGACTCGAATGTGAACTCTTTGAAAATTTCCACGGTGTTTTTCAGCTCGGTCAGGTGTCTGGCAGGCGGCGAGTTTAACAGCTTGGCTGGCGCACTGCGCGCACTGGCGGATCAGAGGGGGGCCAGGCGTTCACCCAATCGGCCGTTATCGGCCAGTTCCAGGAACTCATCGCCCAAGCGCTGGCTTTCACTCATCGCGGTTTGCCAGTACTGATTGCGGCGCGTGTCATCCCCCATAAAACGTTTGAAGTCGCTGCGATCCGGCAATTTGCCGTGGGGCAGGCGGGCCAGGTAGTCCCGTGACGGGGCCACCAGCAACACATCCTGCAAACCCTGCGGGCTACTGCGCCGCCACGGCAGACTCTTGTCGAACCAGCCGGGGATGACCCGGTCGGTGAAGTGCGGGTACAGCACAATGTCATGGCCGTGGTAGGGCAGGTCGAGGTGGTAGTCCAGCAGGCCGCCATCGCGATAGGTGCCGGCACCGGCGCCCGGTAAGTCGCGCACACCTTGCATCACCATGGGGATCGAGCCGGACGCCAGCAAGGCCTGGCGCAGGTTGCCCAGTTCCAGGTCGAGGAAACGCGAAGGGAAATCCTTGAGTGGGTGCAGCGGCGGGGCCTGGCGCGGGTCGTGGATGATCAGCCGTTCAAAGTGCCGGGACAGCCGTGCCCGGCCACGCAGGTTGTCGGCAATCACCGAGGACAGGCCCAGGCCCAGGCGCCCGCGATGATCGTCGGCCAGCAGGCCATGGCTTTTGACGACCATGATATTCAGGCGGTAGTGCGGGTTATCCAAAAGCGTCGCATCGCGCCCGGCCAGCAGGTCATCGAGCATGCGCTGGCAGCTCTGGCTGACCTCGGCCATGGTCACGCCCTTGGCAAAGCGTTGCTCGTTGTACAGGCGCCCGAGGTCGAGCAGGCCCTGCACCGGGTCCGGCAGGCAGGCGCTGGCAAAGCGCCAGGAACCAATCGACGCGCCAATCAGCGAGCGCTCGCGGGGCGCGCGTGCCAGCCAGTCCCCGAACAGCGCCAGGTCCAGGCCCTGAATCCCCAAGGCCTTGGGGCCACCGGCCGCGCCGGGCAGAATGCCCACGTCCGCAGGCGCCAGCCCTTGCTCGCGAATGCGTGAAAAGGCGCGCTGGCCAGCCTTGACTGTTAGGGCTGGGAACTTGATGTGGATGGCCGTCATACCGGTCTCTGTGCAGGCGAGCAGGGCAGTATAGGAAATTTTCCCCGGAGTCAGGCAAGGTGTTGTGGGACAATTGCCATGGTGGCAATTCAGTTTCAGTTAAGTTGTGACCCGTACTGTGGGGGCCGTAGGCAAAACATCCGGAAATGGAGAATCATCATGAAAACCCTCACAGCCATTATCGCCGCCAGTATCATCGCCCTCACCACCGGCCTGGCCCAGGCGCGGGACCTGGGGCCGGATGAAGCGCTGAGATTGCGTGACGCTGGTACCATCCAGTCTTTCGAGAAGCTCAATGCCGCCGCCCTGGCCAAACATCCCGGTGGCACCGTGCATGAAACCGAGCTGGAGCAGGAGTACGGCAAGTATATTTACCAGGTTGAGCTGCGCGATGCCCAAGGCGTCGAGTGGGATGTGGAATTGGACGCTGTTACCGGGCAAGTCCTCAAGGATCATCAGGATACGTAATGAAGGTAAATCTACGCACCGGCAGTCGACTGGCGCTGGTGCTCCTGGCCTTTTGCTCGGTGGTGGCTGCCCGGGACCTCAACCAGGATGAAGCTCTGGAGCTGCGCCAACAAGGGGTGATCCTGTCCCTTGAGCTGCTGTTGCAGCAGGCCATGGCGCGGCATCCCGGCGCCAGGTTGCTGGAGGCTGATCTTGAGAGCAAAAACGGCGGGTATGCCTATGAGGTGGAGCTGGTGACCGCCGATGGCGTGGTCCGGGAAATCAAACTGGACGCGACCACCGGCGCGTTGCTTAAAGACGAGGAAGATGACTGATGCGCCTGCTTCTGGTGGAGGACCACGTACCGTTGGCCGATGAACTGATGGCCGGGCTCAAAGCCCAGGGCTATGCCGTGGATTGGCTGGCGGACGGCCGCGACGCGGTGTACCAGGGGCGCAGCGAGCCTTACGACCTGATCATCCTCGATCTGGGCCTGCCCGGGCTGCCGGGGCTTGAGGTGTTGAGCCAATGGCGCGCCGCCGCCCTGGCGATCCCGGTGTTGATCCTCACCGCCCGCGACTCCTGGGCCGAGCGCATCGAAGGGCTCAAGGCCGGGGCGGATGACTACCTGAGCAAGCCGTTTCACCCCGAGGAGCTGTACCTGCGCATCCAGGCGCTGTTGCGTCGCTCCCATGGGCAGGCCAACCAGCCGACCTTGCAGGCGGCGGGCTTGCACCTGGATGAAGGCCGCCAGTGCGTGCTGCGCGACGGGGCCGAGGTGCAACTGACCGCTGCCGAGTTTCGCCTGTTGCGCTACTTTATGTTGCATCCCGAACAGATTCTGTCGAAAAGCCATCTGGCCGAGCACTTGTATGACGGTGAGACCGAGCGCGACTCCAACGTCCTCGAAGTCCACGTCAACCACCTGCGGCGCAAGCTCGGGCGCAGCGTGATTGAAACCCGGCGTGGCCAGGGTTACCGCTTTGGCGCCAGCCCCGCGTGAGGTCGATCCAGCGGCGGTTGAGCCTGGGGCTGATCAGCGTGATGGTGATTGTCGGCCTGGTGCTGGCGCAAACCAGCCTGTGGTTGTTTGAAATGGGCTTGCAGCGCTACCTGGAATCGGGTTTGCGCAACGACAGCGAAAACCTGTTGGTGGCCCTGGTACGCGGCCCTGGCGGCGTGCAACTGGATGAGCAGCGCTTGTCACCGGCCTATCAGCGGCCGTTTTCCGGGCACTATTTTCGCATCGACTTCAGCGACAGCCACTGGCGTTCCCGTTCCCTGTGGGACCAGGAACTGCCGCAACTGCCCCAGGTCGGCCTGCAGGGCAACCTGCAACTGGGCCCGGAAGGCCAGCAACTGTTGGTCCTGCGTTCGGACTACAAGCGTTTTGGCCAGTCGATCTCCATCAGCGTGGCCCAGGACTACACGCCGGTGCGGGAAAGTTTCCATCTGATGCGCCAGGTTGGCCTGGTCCTCGGGCTGGCGGCGTTGCTGCTGATCCTGGTCCTGCAACGGGTCACCGTGCGCCGGGCCTTGCGCCCGCTGGAAACCGCCCGCGAACAGATTGCGCAACTGCAGCAAGGCCAGCGCTCGCAGCTGGATACCCAGGTGCCGGTGGAGCTGGAGCCGCTGGTGGCGCAGATCAACCACCTGCTGGCCCATACCGAAGACAGCCTCAAGCGCTCGCGCAATGCCCTGGGCAACCTTGGCCATGCCCTGAAAACCCCCCTGGCAGTGCTGTTGAGCGTGGCCTCCAGCGAACAGCTCAAGGACCAGCCACAACTGGTCAAGCTGCTGCGCGACCAATTACAGCAGGTGCAGCAACGCCTCAACCGCGAACTCAACCGCGCCCGCCTGGCCGGTGAAACCCTGCCTGGCGCGCTGTTCGACTGCGACAGCGAACTGCCGGGCCTGCTGGCAACCCTGCGCATGATTCACGGCGAGCACCTGGACCTGAGCTACCACGTACGCCCTGGCCTGCAACTGCCATGGGACCGTGAAGATGTGTTGGAACTGCTGGGCAACCTGCTGGACAACGCCTGCAAATGGGCGGATGCCGAGGTGCGCCTGAGCCTCGACGAGGCGCTCCACTGTTTTCAGTTGCGGGTCGAGGATGACGGGCCGGGGATTCCCGAGGCCCAGCGCAGCCAGGTGTTCAGCCGCGGCACCCGCCTGGATGAGCAGACCGATGGCCATGGCCTGGGTCTGGGGATCGTGCGGGATATCGTCGAAGTGTGGGGGGGCACCTTGCAGTTGCACGAGAGTGAACTAGGCGGGCTCAAGGTGCTGATCGAGTTGCCCCGACGCCAGGTCTGATGGGCACCTTGGTGTCGGTGTGTAGGGATTTGCAACAAGGCTTTTCTTGTAACGCCTGACGGGACAATTTCGCTTATAACAGCCACCTGGCTGGCCATGCCGAGCAGGTTTTCGCTCTTGCAAGGTACGGTATCTGCCGGAGCACTTGTCAGCCGGGCACTCGCTTGCTCGGCGCCGAATAAGAACGATAAAAAGGTGAATTCCATGGGAATGACCAAGCGTTTCAGCGTGTTTGCTGTTGCGGCAACCTTTGCCGTCAGCTCTGCGGCACTCGCCGCCCCGACCTTTATCAACGTACTGACCGGGGGCACCAGCGGCGTGTATTACCCGATTGGCGTGGGCCTGTCGCAGCTGTACAGCAACGGTATCGAAGGGGCGAAGACCTCGGTGCAGGCCACCAAGGCGTCGGTAGAAAACCTCAACCTGCTGCAAACCGGTCGCGGCGAACTGGCCTTTGCCCTCGGTGATTCGGTGGCCGATGCCTGGAGCGGTGTGGAAGACGCCGGCTTCAAGACCCCCCTGAAAAAACTGCGGGCGATTGCCGGCACCTACCCCAACTACATCCAGATCGTTGCCAGCCAGGAGTCTGGCATCAACACCCTGGCCGACCTGAAAAACAAGCGCATCTCGGTTGGCGCGCCGAAGTCCGGCACCGAGCTGAACGCCCGCGCCATCTTCAAGGCCGCTGGCCTGAGCTACGAAGACATGGGCAAGGTCGAGTTCCTGCCTTACGCCGAGTCGGTCGAGTTGATCAAGAACCGCCAACTGGATGCCACCCTGCAGTCCTCGGGCCTGGGCATGGCGGCGATCCGTGACCTGGCCGCGACCCTGCCGCTCACCTTCGTTGCCATTCCAGCGGATGTCATCGCCAGGATCGACAACGTGGCCTACCAGGCGGGCACGATCCCGGCGGGCACTTACGACGGCCAGGACAGCGATGTATCGACCGTGGCCATCACTAACCTTCTGGTCAGCCATAACGGTGTGCCTGATGACGTGGCCTACCAGATGACCAAACTCATGTTCGACAACCTCGATCGCCTGGGCAATGCCCACTCGGCCGCCAAGGATATCCAGCTGGAAGGCGCGGCCAAGGGCTTGCCGATCCCGCTGCATCCGGGGGCCGAGCGTTTCTACAGGGAAGTGGGCGCTCTGTAAGCGGCAGGTGGGTGCTGTACGCGGCACCCACCGTTGCGGATGCATGCCGAGGCTGCGATAAAACCTGTGTACGCCGCGTGCCAGGTTTTGTGGGCCTATCGACGTTGTAACGTGGGAGTACCTCCATGAGTGAGCAAGACCAAAGCCTCGCTGCCAACCCCAGGGATTGGCCCAGGGCACTGTTTTATGTCGCGCTGTTGTTTTCCACCTTCCAGGTCATCACCGCCGCCTTCCACCCGGTCTCCAGCCAGATTCTGCGGGCTGTGCATGTGGGCTTTCTGCTGCTGGTGGTGTTTCTGTGTTTTCCGGCGCGGGGCAAGGCCCAGCCCTGGCAGCCGCTGGCCTGGCTGCTGGGGCTGGCCGGGATGGCCACGGCGTTCTACCAGTGGTACTTCGAGGCCGACCTGATCCAACGCTCCGGCGACCTGACGGGCAGCGACATGGCCATAGGCCTGGTGCTGATCGTGCTGGTATTTGAAGCCGCGCGGCGGGTGATGGGCATTGCCCTGCCGCTGATCTGCGCGCTGTTTCTGGCCTACGGCCTGTTTGGCCAGTACCTGCCGGGCGACCTGATGCACCGCGGCTACGCCATCGACCAGGTCGTCAACCAACTGGCTTTTGGCACCGAGGGGCTGTATGGCACGCCAACCTATGTATCAGCCACTTACATCTTCCTGTTTATCCTGTTCGGCGCGTTTCTCGAACAGGCCGGGATGATCAAGCTGTTCACCGATTTCGCCATGGGCCTGTTCGGCCACAAGCTCGGTGGCCCGGCCAAGGTTTCGGTGGTGTCATCGGCGCTGATGGGCACCATTACCGGTTCGGGCGTGGCCAATGTGGTCACCACCGGCCAGTTCACCATCCCGTTGATGAAGCGCTTTGGCTATAAATCGGCGTTTGCCGGCGGCGTGGAAGCGACTTCGTCGATGGGCAGCCAGATCATGCCGCCGATCATGGGCGCGGTGGCCTTTATCATGGCCGAGACGATCAACGTGCCGTTCTTCGAGGTGGCCAAGGCCGCGTTGGTGCCGGCGTTGCTGTACTTCGGCTCGGTATTCTGGATGGTGCACCTGGAAGCCCGGCGCTCCAACCTGCGTGGCCTGCCCAAGGCTGAATGCCCCAACCCCTGGGCGGCGGTGAAACAGCGCTGGTACTTGCTGATCCCGCTGTTGGTGCTGATCTACCTGCTGTTCTCCGGGCGCACACCGCTGTTCTCGGGCATGGTCGGCCTGGCACTGACGGCCATCGTGATCCTGGGCTCGGCGATCATCCTGCGCGTCTCGTCCACGGGCATGCGCCTGGCTTTCTGGATTGCCCTGGGCGTGCTCTGCGCGGGGTTCTTCCGGCTTGGTATCGGTATGGTGTTCGGCGTCGTGGCGCTGCTGGTGGCGGTGTGTTGGTTTATCAAGGGCGGCCGTGACACCCTGACCCTTTGCCTGCACGCACTGGTAGAAGGGGCGCGCCATGCCGTGCCGGTGGGGGTCGCCTGCGCCCTGGTGGGCGTGATCATCGGCGTGGTGTCGCTGACCGGGGTGGCGTCCACCTTCGCCGGCTACATCCTTGCCATTGGCCAGGACAGCCTGTTCCTCTCACTGGTGCTCACCATGCTGACCTGCCTGGTGCTGGGCATGGGCATCCCGACCATTCCCAACTACATCATCACCAGTTCGATTGCCGCACCGGCCCTGCTGGACCTGGGGGTGCCACTGATTGTGTCGCATATGTTCGTGTTCTATTTCGGCATCATGGCGGACCTCACACCACCGGTGGCACTGGCCTGTTTCGCGGCGGCACCGATTGCCCGGGCAAGCGGGCTGAAGATCAGCCTGTGGGCGATCCGCATCGCCGTGGCCGGGTTTGTCGTGCCCTTTATGGCGGTGTACGAGCCGGCGCTGATGCTCCAGGGCGACAGCCTACTGGCCACACTCTACGTGGTGGCCAAGGCGCTGTTGGCCATTGGCATCTGGGGCGCGGTATTCACCGGTTACCTGCTGACGAGGCTCAATGGTTGGGAGCGCGTGCTGGGCTTTGTCGCCGGTGCCAGCCTGATCCTGGCGACGCCGTTAAGCGATGAAATCGGCTTCGCCCTGGCCGTGCTGTTGATCGCCCAGCACTGCTGGCGTGCCCGCCGTGCTCAGGTGGCCACTGCGTGATCGGTGTATGCCTGGGCTTGGCCGGTGTGGTCTGGGCGCAACTCCCCACGCCGGCCTTCACCCTGGCCTGGACCCATACCGTTGAGAAAGTACGCTGGGAAGAGGATTACCGCGTGACGCCTGCGGGGCTGGTATTGGGCGAGGCGCGGGTCAAGGGTTCGGGGGCTGGCATGGAAATCCCGGACGGCGCCGAGCTGCGCGAGGGCAGTTGGCACTACCAGCGCCAGCTGCCGCCCTTGCAACCCCTGCGTGTGGGGCGAACCCCCGAGGCCGGGGATTATCAGCTGTGCTTCAACCAGCGTTGCCAGTGGATGAGTGCCTGGCTCGGCCCGCCACACGCGAGCCGGCCGGCGTTGGAGTTGTGGAGTTGTGAGCTGGACGGCGCGTCCAGCACCAGGCCCCGCGCATTTTAAAGCGCCATCAGACCCGGAACTGATCCATCAACCCCTGCTGCTGATTGGCCAGGCTGTTCAGCGTCTGGCTGACCCGCGCCGATTCATTGGCCTGGCCCGACAGCGACTCGGTTACGTCGCGAATGCTCGCCACGTTGCTGTTGATCTCCTCGGCCACCGCGCTTTGCTGCTCGGCGGCGCTGGCGATTTGCAGGTTCATGTCGCTGATCACCGTCACCGCCTCGCCGATCTGGCGCAATGCCGTCACTGCCTGGCCCACTTGCTCGACACTGCCTTGGGCCTGGCGATGGCTGTTGCCCATGGAGCTCACCACGTCCTGGGTGCCGCTCTGCAACTGCTCGATCACCTGGCGGGTTTCTTCCACCGATTCCTGGGTACGCCGTGCGAGGTTGCGCACTTCATCGGCGACCACCGCAAAACCGCGCCCGGCCTCACCGGCGCGGGCGGCTTCGATGGCGGCGTTGAGCGCCAGCAGGTTGGTCTGTTCGGCAATCGCGCGGATCACTTCCAGCACCGAACCGATCTGCTCGCTATTGGCTGCCAGGCCTTCGACCTGGGCCATCGCCGTACTCATGTCGGCGGCGAGGTGGCCGATGCTGGTGGTGGTGCGGTCGATCACGGTCAGGCCTTCGCGGGTGGCCTGGTCGGCATCCCGTGCCGCGTGTGCCGCCTGGGCGGCGCTGCGCGCGACGTCCTGGGCGGTGGCGCTCATTTCGTGGGAGGCGGTGGCCACCTGGTCGACCTGGCGGTATTGCTGGTCCATGCCGGCGCTGGTCTGGCTGGCAATCGCCGCCGATTGGTCGGCGGTGCTGCGCGCGTCCTGCACCGAGCGTTTGACCTCGGCAATGATCGGTTGCAGTTTGTCGAGGAAACGGTTGAACCAACTGGCCAGTTCGCCCAGCTCGTCGCGCTTGTCGTAGGCCAGGCGCCGGGTCAGGTCGCCTTCGCCGCTGGCGATATCTTCCAGCATATGGGCCACGCCAAGGATCGGCCGGGTCACGCTGCGGGCCATCAGCCATACCAGCAGCAGGCCGACGATGGCGGCGAGCAGGCCCAGACCCAGTTCCAGCAGGGTGCCGCGGGTGTTGTCGGCATCCAGTTCGGCCTTGAGGGCTTCGGCGGGGCCGACCAGGACTTTTTCCGGCACATCCAGCAAGACGCCCCAGGACTTGCCATTGGGGATGGGCTGGAACGGTGCCAGCACCTTGAGTTGATGATCGGTGCGCAGGCTGTGGGTCTGGGTGCTGTTGGCCATGGCGCTGATCAGTTGCGCGCCGCTGGCGGTATCCACGCTGTCCAGGCGCTGGCTGAGCTTGCTGGCATCCGGGCTGTAGCCGGCGAGCAAACCCACCGGGCTGATGATGCTGACGCTGGTCTGGCCGTCATACAGCTTGCGGCTGGCGTTCTGGCTGACTGCCTGCAGGCTGTTGAGGTTGATGTCCACCGACAGCGAGGCAATGACTTTGCCATTGACCGTCAGCGGGAACACGATGCTGGTCAGCAAGACGTTGCGCCCGTCGATCACATAGAAGTACGGCTCGATCACACACGGCTTGAGCGTGGTACGCGGGCAGGTGAACCAGGTGTTGGCCTTCTCGCCGCTGGGGCCGACGCTGGTGTCGGCCATATCGCTTTCCGGCAGCGCCATCGAGGTCAGCGTGCCGGGTGTCGGCTGCGACCAGTACAGGGCAAAGCGTCCCTTTTCATTGCTGCCCAGCTCCGGTTGGCCGGCGAACAGCTCATCCTTGCCATCCAGGGCGTTGGCTTCAAACACCAGGGACAGGCCCAGCAGGTCCGGGTTGGCTTGCAGGGCGGCCTTGACCTGGCGGGTCAGGTCTTCACGCAGGTCGAAGGCATCGAGGAAGCGCTTCTCGGCCTGTTCGCGCAAAAACAGCACCTGGCGCGAAAACCCATGGCCATATTGGTAGGCGTCCATAAACTGCTGGCGAATGCCCAGTGCCTGGACTTCGCCCTGGGCTTCGATCCGCGCCTGGGCTGCGACGTCGAGCATGTCCATGCTGGAGGCCTTGACCCGTTGCGAACTCTGGTCCATGCGGTACAGCGAAAGACCCACCAGCAAGGTTACGATCCCCAACAGACAAAGGCCGGCGAGGAGGGTGATTTTCCATTGAATGGACAGCTGCCTGAGCGACATGGAGATCCTTAACCTTTCGTTACGACAGAGATGATCCACCGTATCGGCCGGGCAGCTTTTTTCTTTATTCATACGTTCGATTGAATCTGTGGGCGACGTCGTTCTTTGACATGACGCGCCCGCTGTTGCAAAGTGCGCGCCCTCTAATAAAACTCCTTTTTTGCTTGTGCCCAGGCTGCCAATAACCCGGCGGGCGAGGCCCGGGCGTGTGTTTCTGTCTTGAGGTAACCATGATTAACGCAGTAATCGCCGCAGTCGGCACCATGCTCGTGCTGAGCCTGTCCCGCGTGCATGTGGTCATCGCGATCATCGTCGGCGCCCTGGTCGGTGGCTTGACCGGAGGTCTTGGGATCGACGCGACGCTCAGCGCGTTCAACAGCGGCCTGGGCGGCGGTGCCACGGTGGCGCTGTCCTACGCGTTGCTCGGCGCTTTCGCCGTGGCGATTGCCAAGTCCGGTCTGGCCCACGCCTTGGCGGACAAGGCCCTGCTGCTGGTGGGGCGTCAGGAGGCCAGCGGTGGTAATCATGTCAAGTGGTTGCTGATCTGCCTGCTGGGGGCGGTGGCGATTGCCTCGCAGAACATCCTGCCGATCCATATCGCTTTTATCCCGCTGCTGGTGCCACCTCTGTTGTATGTGCTGACCAAGCTGCAGATTGACCGGCGCCTGATCGCCTGCGTCATGACCTTTGGCCTGATCACCCCGTACATGTTCCTGCCGGTGGGCTTCGGCAATATCTTCCTCAACCAGATCCTGCTGGCCAACGTCGCCAAGAGCGGGGTGGATATCAGCCAGGTCAATGTCACCCATGCCATGGGCATCCCGGCGCTGGGCATGGTGTTCGGCCTGTTGGTGGCGGTGTTTATCAGCTACCGCAAAAAGCGCGTCTACGACCTGGCGAAGATCGAGCGGGTCGAGCAGGTGGCCGTGCACTACAACCCGCTGACCTTGCTGGTGGCCGGGCTGGCCATTGCCTCGGCGTTTATCATCCAGTTGTGGCTGGATTCGATGATCGTCGGTGCCCTGGCGGGTTTCCTGATCTTCTCGGTGTCGGGCATCGTGCGCTGGCGCGACACCGATGATCTGTTTACCGAAGGCATGAAGATGATGGCGATGATCGGCTTTATCATGATCGCCGCCTCGGGGTTTGCCGAAGTGCTCAAGGCCACCGGCCAAGTGCAGACCCTGGTGGAGTCCTCCGCCGCCTTTATCGGCCACAGCCGTGGCGTGGGGGCGCTGTTGATGTTGCTGGTGGGCCTGCTGGTGACCATGGGCATTGGCTCGTCGTTCTCCACGGTGCCGATCCTCGCCGCGATTTTTGTACCGTTGTGTGTGCAACTGGGCTTCAGCCCACTGGCCATTGTGTGCATCGTCGGCACCGCCGGGGCCCTCGGTGACGCCGGTTCGCCAGCTTCGGACTCGACCCTGGGGCCGACCTCGGGTTTGAATATCGACGGCCAGCATCACCATATCTGGGACACCGTGGTCCCGACCTTCCTGCACTACAACTTGCCGTTGCTGGTGTTTGGCTGGTTGGCCGCGATGACTCTGTAGCAACGAGCTTCCTACAGTTTTCTCTTTTAGGGCCGTTAACCTCTTAACGTTGCCCTACAAGAGAGAAGATCCATGCGTCTGAGTCTGAAGGCCAAAGTCCTGTCCCTCGCCGTACTGCCGGTGTTGTTGTTTGCCGTGGTCATCAGCCTGACCACCGTGTGGATCCTCAAGGAACAGGCGCGCACCGAGGTGGCCGAAACCCGCCAGCGCCTACTCAACAACGCCAAGGCCACCCTGCAAAGTTATGTCGAAGTGGCGATGACCACCATCAAGCCGCTGTACGACGCCGCCGCCCCTGGCGATACAGAGGCGCGGGCGCAAGTGGTCAAGCTGCTGTCCAACACCACCTACGGCAAGGACGGTTACTTCTTCGGCTACGACTCCGAGACTATTCGCCTGTTCAAGGGCAACAGCCCCGAAGGCGTAGGCAAGAGCTTCAAGGACAACCGCGACCCCAACGGCGTCTACGTCAACCGCGACCTGGTCAAGGTCGGCAAGGACGGCAGCCACTACCTGCAATACAGCTCGACCCAGCCGGGGCAAACCGAACTGGTGCCCAAGCTCGGCTATACCGAATACCTGCCCAAGTGGGACATGGTGATCGGCACGTCAGTCAACCTCGACGGGATCGACGCCCTGGTCAGCGAAGTGGAAGCCAAGGTCAACGAGCGCATGGAAGGGGTGCTGTTGAGCATCGTTGGCATAGCGGCGGTGTTGCTGTTGCTGATCGCGGCAGTGGGCATGGTGCTGGCCAATGCCATCCTGCGGCCCTTGCACCTGATGAAGGTCAACCTCGATGACATCGCCGCCGGTGAGGGTGATTTGACCCGGCGCCTGGCCATCACCAGTCAGGACGAACTGGGTGAACTGGCGGGCTCGTTCAACCGGTTTGTCGACAAGATCCACGGCCTGGTGCGCCAGATCACGGACATGACTGCGCAACTGACCGGGCTGGTCAGCCAGGTGTCCGAGCAGGCCCACCGTTCGGAACAGGCCATGGAACGCCAGCGCCAGGAAACCGACCAGGTGGCCACCGCGATCAATGAAATGTCATCCGCCGCCCATGAAGTGGCACGCAGTGCCCAGAGTGCGGCGGTGGCGGCGCAGCAGACCGACGCCGAAGGCCAGGCCGCCAAACGTGTGGTGGATGGCAGCATCGCGCAGATCCATGCGCTGGTAAGTGATATCCGCAGCAGTGGCGTGTCCCTGGACAGCCTGCAACAGGACGTGTCGTCGATTGTCAGCGTACTCGGGGTGATCCGCTCGATTGCCGAGCAGACCAACCTGCTGGCGCTCAACGCCGCGATCGAAGCGGCCCGGGCCGGTGAGGCCGGGCGTGGGTTTGCGGTGGTGGCCGATGAGGTCCGTGCACTGGCCAGCCGCACCCAGCAAAGCACCCAGGAAATCCAGGGCATGATCGACCGCCTGCAAAAGGGCACCGAGGCGGCCGTGGAATCCATGCGCCGCTCCAGCGATGCCGGCGACGGCACCTCGGCCCAGGCCAACGAGGCCGGGGCGTCCCTCGACACCATGGCGCAACTGATCGGCACCATCAACACCATGAACGCGCAGATCGCCAGCGCCGCCGAAGAGCAAACCGCCGTGGCTGAAGAGATCAACCGCAGCGTGCATCAGATTGCCGTGGCAGTGGACAGCGTGGCGGACGAGACCCAGCAGGGCGCGCAGACCTCGCGCAGCCTGGCGGACCTGGGGCAGCGGTTGGGGCAGTTGGTGGGGCAGTTCAGGATCTGACCTGGCAATTGCGGTGCTGGTTCTGGCCCCATCGCAGGCAAGCCAGCTCCCACATTTGAATGTATTCACCGTTCAAAATGTGGGAGCTGGTAGGGCAGTTCAGGCTCTGACCTGGCAATTGCGGTGCTGGTTCCGGCCCTATCGCGGGCAAGCCAGCTCCCACATTTGATCGGTGAACACGGTCAAAATGTGGGAGCGGGCTTGCCCGCGATGGGGCCCTAAAGGCCGCTACACGTCCCGCATCAACAACCCAAACCCGATATCCATCTCCAGCGGCACCGGCACATACACCGTATGCCCATCCCCCGGTGCCACCTCAATCGCCTCACCCTTGGCGTTGTGCATCATCCCCAAATCAAAATGGAAATTCCCCGTCGGGGTCATCAATTCCAGGTGATTGCCCACGGCAAAGCGGTTCTTCACCTTGACCTCGGCCAGTTCGCCGCGTCGCTCCCCGGTCAACTCCCCGACAAACTGCTGGCGCTCGGAGACGGAGCTGCCGTTCTGGTAGTTCTGGTATTCGTCATGCACATGGCGGCGCAGGAAACCTTCGGTGTAGCCGCGCTGGGCCAGGGATTCGAGGTTGGTCATCAAGCCCCGGTCGAACGCGCGACCGGCCACCGCGTCATCAATGGCCTGGCGGTACACCTGGGTGGTGCGCGCCACATAAAAGTGGGATTTGGTGCGGCCTTCGATCTTCAGCGAGTGCACGCCCATCTGTGTCAGGCGCTCCACATGCTGCACCGCCCGCAGGTCCTTGGCGTTCATGATGTAGGTGCCGTGCTCGTCCTCGAAGGCCGGCATCTGCTCATCCGGGCGGTTGGCCTCTTGCAGCAGGAACACCTGGTCGGTGGGCGCACCAAGGCCCAGGGTCGGCTCGGGCTGATACTGCTGGACGATATCGCCTACGGTGTTTTCGGCCGCCGGGGTGGCCTGGTATTTCCAGCGACAGGCGTTGGTGCAGGTGCCCTGGTTGGCATCGCGCTTGTTCATATACCCCGACAACAGGCAGCGCCCGGAATAGGCCATGCACAACGCGCCATGCACAAACACTTCCAGTTCCATGGCCGGCACGTGCTGGCGGATCTCGGCGATTTCTTCCAGGGACAGCTCCCGCGACAGGATGATCCGGCAGATGCCTTGCTGCTGCCAGAACTCGACGCTGGCCCAGTTCACCGTGTTGGCCTGCACCGACAAATGGATTGGCATCTGCGGGAAGTGCCGGCGCACCAGCATGATCAGGCCCGGATCGGACATGATCAGCGCGTCCGGCCCCATGGCGATCACCGGTTCCAGGTCCTTGAGAAAGGTTTTCAGCTTGGCATTGTGCGGCGCGATATTGACCACCACATAAAAACGCTTGCTTTGGGCTTGCGCTTCGGCGATGCCCAGGGCCAGGTTGGCGTGGTCGAATTCATTGTTGCGCACCCGCAGGCTGTAGCGCGGCTGGCCGGCGTAGACCGCATCGGCGCCGTAGGCAAAGGCATAGCGCATGTTTTTCAGGGTGCCGGCGGGGGCGAGCAATTCGGGGGCGAGGACAGGAGGCATGGGGATTCGGGTCGCAAAAGGGCGGCAGGGTAGCCGAGCCGGGCCAGGCGGTTATTGATCTGGGTCTACGCTGTAGAAATAAAGATGGCACTCGCCGGATGCGTGGTGGACTAAGCAACAGGGCGCGCTGGGCGCCCGGCGTTTTTCTGGCATGGATCGGACATGAACCAAACGAATCTGCAATTCAAAACCCTGCTGTTGCTGCTGGTGATGGTGACCCTCGCGTTCTTCTGGATCCTGTTGCCGTTCTATGGCGCGGTGTTCTGGGCAATCATCCTTGGGATCATCTTTGCGCCTCTGCAGCGGCGCTTGCAGCTCAAGTTTGGCTGGAACCGCAACCTCACGTCGCTGTGCACCTTGATGGTGTGCCTGGTGATCGCGATTTTGCCGGTGATCATCACCAGCGCCTTGTTGGTGCAGGAGGGCGCGACGCTGTACAAGAACGTTGAAAGCGGCAGATTGGATGTGGCGGGCTACCTCGAACAATTCAAGAACTTCCTGCCACCGTACTTCCAGCACCTGCTGGACCGCTTCGGCATGGGCAACCTGGAAGGCTTACGCGAGAAAATCGTCAAGGGCGCGATGCAGGGTAGCCAGTTCTTTGCCAGCCAGGCATTCAGCTTCGGCCAGGGCACCTTTGATTTCCTGGTGAGCTTTTTCATCATGCTGTACTTGCTGTTCTTCCTGCTGCGCGACGGTCCCGACCTGGTGCGCAAAGTGCGCACGGCGGTGCCGCTGGCCGAACCACAGAAGCGTCGCCTGCAGCTCAAGTTCAACCGCGTGGTGCGGGCGACCGTCAAGGGCAATGTGCTGGTGGCCGTGACCCAAGGCGCGTTGGGCGGCCTGATCTTCTGGTTCCTGGATATCCCCAGCGCGTTGCTCTGGGCGGTGCTGATGGCGTTTCTGTCATTGCTGCCGGCGGTGGGCGCGGGGATTGTGTGGGGGCCGGTGGCCGCCTACTTCCTGCTCAGCGGTTCGATCTGGCAAGGGGTGGTGCTGGCGTTGTTCGGGGTGTTTGTGATCGGCCTGGTGGACAACGTGTTGCGCCCGATCCTGGTGGGCAAGGACACCAAGATGCCGGACTACCTGATCCTGATCTCGACCCTGGGCGGCCTGTCGGTCTTCGGCCTCAACGGTTTTGTTATCGGGCCGTTGATTGCCGCGCTGTTTATCTCCAGCTGGGCACTGTTTGTTGAAACCAAACCCCGGGTGCGCCTGCCATTGCCCTAGGCTGAGAAGCAGTGGGCCATCTTACGTGACAGGGCCTGGGCATCGGGCAGCGACGTCAGGGGGCCGCTGATGGCTTCACCGTCGCGTACCAGGTACCAGCAGGCGAGCAAACCGCGCTGGCGCAGGGGGACGGGGACGGCACTGCCGACGACGGACATGATCTGGATAGTGGGCATATCGACCTCCATTGCTGATGGAAGTCACCTTACGGCGGGTTGGCGTCGAGGGAAAATCACCCTGCTCGATAGTCAACATCACTGCCATCGAGACTGCGCCGGCAGGGGCTCAATCAACCACCTGGTCCAGCATGTTCAGCACTTCCTGCTCATTGAGCAGGCCCTTGCGGACCAGATTTTCTGCCAGCAGCGCGAGAAACTTGGCGCTGCGATGGCCTTCCAGGTGCTTGAGCTCGGTCAGGGCGCTATAGACCTTGCTTGACGTGCAGAGGCCGGCGGCACGGTGCGGGTTTTGTGTGGGCATGCTGGGTCGTCCTTGTTGTTATGACCTGTTATAGGTGGACAGTTTCAATAGTGAGAGTGTTGCGTGACATAAACATGACAGCGCGGCCCCCGGTTGGGCAAGTGTACTTTGGCCTTAATCGTGTCGGATTCAGCAGCCAGCGTTGTCCCCATAACGACTTTGGCGAGCGTTATCCAGACCGGGTCCATAAAAAAGCCCCGCCTGGTGTGGGGGGCTTTTTCTGCCGGGCTTACCAGCCGCGCCTGTAATAGCCGCGGGGCGGACCATAGTAGCCGCGTGGTGGCCCGTAATACACGGGCGCCGGGCGGTAATACACCGGCTGTTGCACATATACCGGCGCCGGCTGGTAATAGACCGGTGGAGGGGCGGCATACACCGGCGGTGGTTGGTAATACACCGGTTGTTGCTGCACATACACCGGCCGATCATGGCTGGCGATTACCGAGCCCACTACGGCTGCGCCGACCACTGCACCCAATACGGCCGGGCCACCCCAACCGCCACCATGGGCGAAGGCTTGGCTGGCTACAGCAAATGCACCGATCAGCAAGGCGATCCTGGGGATTTTACGCATCATGGTCTTTCCTCGGTTGGCCCCAGCGCTTGTGGTCTGCAATCAATAGACTCAAGGATTGTCGCGGGGATACTTTTAAGACAACGTATTTCAGGAAAACAGCACCGCGACTCGGTAAAGGTTGTGTAAGGTCTGTACCGGTTTGCCTACTTGAAAAAGGAATCACCGATGCTGATGAACCCCAATAAAGATACCCAGTTGTGCATGTCGTTGTCGGCCCGCCCAGGCAATTTCGGCCTGCGATTTCATAACCATTTGTATGAGCAGTTGGGGCTGAACTTCTACTACAAGGCCTTCAGCAGCCAGGACTTGAACGGCGCCGTGGCCGGGATCCGTGCATTGGGTATCCGGGGGTGTGGGGTGTCGATGCCGTTCAAGGAAGCCTGCATCGCACTGGTGGATGAACTCGACGACTCGGCCCGCGCCATCGCCTCGATCAACACCATCGTCAATACCGCCGGGCACCTCAAGGCCTACAACACCGATTACATCGCCATCGAACAACTGCTGCAAAAACACGCGGTGCCCAAGGAGTCGACCTTCGCCCTGCACGGCAGCGGCGGCATGGCCAAGGCCGTGGCCAGCGCCTTGCGCGATGGTGGCTATGCCCATGGCCTGATCGTTGCGCGCAATGAAGCGGCGGGCCGGGCCCTGGCGCAGAACCTGGGTTATCAGTGGCAGGCGACCTTGGGGGACGCGCGCCCGCAGATGCTGGTCAACGTGACGCCGATCGGCATGACCGGCGGCGCCCAGGCGCAGGACCTGGCATTCGAGGCCGATGCGATTGAGGCGGCCGACACTGTGTTCGATGTGGTGGCGATTCCCGTCGAAACGCCGCTGATCGTACGTGGCCGGGCCCAGGGCAAGCGGGTGATTACCGGGCTGGAAGTGATCGCGATCCAGGCCCTGGAGCAGTTTGTGCTGTACACCGGCATCCGGCCGACGGACGAGCAGTTCCAGAAGGCCGTGGATTTTGCCCGGCAGTAACAAATCTCACAAACACCGCCGGCCCCTGTGGAACGGGCTTGTGTGGGAGCGGGCTTGCCCGCGATAGCGGTGGGTCAGTTAATAAATAGTTGACTGACACTCCGTCATCGCGGGCAAGCCCGCTCCCACAGGGGGACGCGGTGTTTATTCGAGACGGGACAGGCGCTCTTCCAGCGCCGCAATCCGCGCCTCCAGCTCCTCGATGCGTTCCAGGGAAACCCCGCTGCCAGCGCTGCTGCGCTCCACCGGGCTACCCCGGGCCGCCAGGATCGCCTCGATATCCGCCGGGTCGCCCAGGGAGTGGGTGTAGCGGTCTTCGCGCTGGCCTGCCTGCTTGGGCACCAGCACCGCCAGATCGCGAGCGATCAGGCGTTCGAGTTGATGCACCACTTGCTCGGCATCTTCAAAATCATGCATGCGCCCGCTGCGGGTCAGCAGTTCATTGACCGTCTGCGGGCCACGCAGAAACAGCAGGCCGGTCAGAATCACCTGTGCCGGCACCAGTTCCAGGGCCTTGTCCACCCGGTGTTCCCAGCGGTCGGCGCGACTGCCCATCACCAGTTTGGTAAAACCACGGCCTTCCAGGGCGCGCAGACTCTGGCCGACCTGGCCCTGGCTGAGGTTCATCACCGGTTCGCGGCTGGTTTTCTGGTTGCAGGCCAGCACCAGGGCATTGAGGGTCAGCGGGTAGGTTTCCGGGTTGGTGGCCTGCTTCTCGATCAGGCAGCCCAGGACGCGGATTTCCGTGCTGTTGAGGCGCGGCTCGGAGGAAGTGGTGTCGTGCTCGGTGGTCATCGCGCTTTCCCTATGCAGTGAGCCCACTAGCCTAATCCCGAAAAAATAAAAGACAAGCAGCGCGCATGGCTATAATCGCCGCTGTTCAAACCCTGTCACCACTGTCGAGACTGCCATGACTATTTCCCTGTACGCCGCTTCCCTCCCGGTCTTCAAGCAAATGCTCAACGCCCTGAGCGATGTGCTGAACAAGGCCGAGGCCCACGCCAGCGCCAAGAATATCGATCCGAACGCCTTGCTGCAGGCACGCCTGTACCCGGATATGTTTCCGCTGGTGCGCCAGGTACAGATTGCCGTGGATTTTGCCAAGGGCGTTTCCGCACGCCTGGCCGAGATTGAAGTGCCGAAATACGAAGACACCGAAGTCACCTTCGCCGACCTGCAAGCGCTGATCGCCAAGGTCCTGGCCTTTATCGACACCATCGCCCCGGCACAGGTCGACGGCAAGGAAGGCATCGAGATCGTTACCCGTCCGGGCACCCCTAAAGAGAAGCGCTTCAGCGGCCAGTCCTACCTGCTGACCTACGGCCTGCCGCAGTTCTTCTTCCACGTCACCACTGCCTACGCCTTGCTGCGTCATAACGGTGTGGAAGTGGGCAAGCGTGACTACATGGGCGCGTTCTAAGCCCTGAGTAACCCTGCAAAACAAATGTGGGTGGGAGCTGGCTCCCACCTGCTTACCGCGTTGTGTCAGGCCGGGTTCTTGTCTTCCTGGCCCAGGCACGCCGCTGCAGTGAACAACACGTCGGTAGACGAGTTCAGCGCGGTTTCCGCCGAATCCTGCAACACCCCGATAATGAAGCCCACGGCCACCACCTGCATGGCGATTTCACTCGGAATGCCGAACAGGCTGCACGCCAACGGAATCAGCAGCAACGAGCCACCGGCCACACCCGACGCGCCACATGCACAGATCGCCGCCACCACACTGAGCAACACGGCGGTCGGCAGGTCGACGGCAATGCCCAGGGTATGCACGGCCGCCAGGGTCAGCACAGTGATGGTGATGGCGGCGCCGGCCATGTTGATGGTCGCCCCCAACGGGATCGATACCGAATAGGTATCTTCGTGCAGGCCCAGGCGCTCACTCAAGGCCAGGTTGACCGGGATATTGGCCGCCGAACTGCGCGTGAAAAACGCCGTGATCCCGCTTTCACGCAGGCACAACAGCACCAGCGGGTAGGGGTTGCGACGCAATTTCCAGAACACGATCGCCGGGTTGACCACCAGGGCCACGAACAGCATGCAGCCGATCAGCACCAGCAACAGGTGCGCATAGCCCAGCAGTGCATCGAAACCAGAGGCGGCAAGGGTCGAGGCCACCAGGCCGAAAATCCCCAGCGGTGCGAAGCGAATCACCACGCGCACAATCAGCGTGACGCCGTTGGACAGGTCGTCCAATACGGTGCGGGTGGTTTGCCCGGCATGGCGGATCGCGATGCCCATGCCGATGGCCCAGGCCAGGATGCCGATGAAGTTGGCGTTCATCAGCGCGCTGACGGGGTTGTCCACCACGCTGAGCAGCAGGCTCTGCAGCACTTCGCCGATCCCGCCAGGGGCGCTGATGGCCACGTCATGGGTGCTGAGCACCAGGTTCGACGGGAAGAGGGTGCTGGCAATCACCGCGACCACCGCCGCCGAAAAGGTGCCCAGCAGGTATAGGAACAGGATCGGCCGGATATGGGTTTCCTGGCCATGCTTGTGGTTGGCTATCGAGGCCATCACCAGCACAAACACCAGGATCGGCGCCACGGCCTTGAGCGCCGAGACAAAGACCTTGCCGATAAACGCGGTAGACAAGGCAGCACTGGGCGACAGCAGGGCCAGTAAAATGCCCGCGATCAGGCCGATGACAATTTGGGTCACCAGGCTGAGGCGCAGCAGGCGTTGAAACAGCGAAGGGGCAGCAGTCATAAAGAGTGTCTCTAGTTTTTTTAATGTGTACAGCGCTATGCAGGGCGCGAAGTCTAACATGCTGTAGGAGTTATCCTGTTCGTTGCGGCATTCAGTCGCCGTCACATTCTGTTAAGATTCGCCATCCTCTTCTTATCTCTCTGCCAGCGGGCCCTTGGGCCAGCGCTGGCGTCGCCGTTTCTGGAGTTGTGCATGTTGTTGCCCATCCTGCTGTTGTCCGCAGCCGGTTTTACGGTGTTGACCACCGAATTTGTCATCGTCGGCCTGTTGCCCTCCATTGCCCGTGACCTGGAGGTCAGCGTGTCCCAGGCCGGGCTGCTGGTGACCCTGTTTGCCTTCACTGTGGCGGCGTTCGGGCCGTTTCTTACCGCGTATTTCGCGCGTTTCGAGCGCAAGCGCCTGTTTATCAGCATTCTGTTGATGTTCGGCGCGGCCAATACCCTGGCGGCCCTGGCGCCGAATATCTGGGTGATGGCCGTGGCCCGCCTGATTCCCGCCCTGGGGCTGCCGGTGTTCTGGGCCCTGGCCAGTGAAACGGCGGTGGATATCGTCGGGCCGGACTACGCGGGCCGGGCAATTGCCAAGATCGGTTTCGGCATTGTCTGTGCCACCGTGTTCGGCATTCCGGTGGGCACCCTGATCTCTGACATGTTCGGCTGGCGCACCGCCTTTGGCATTCTCGCCGGGGTGGCGCTGCTCAAGGCGTTGCTGCTATTGATTTACCTGCCGGCGATCACGCTGAAGAAAGACCCCGTGACCCTGCGCTCGCAGTTCAAGATCCTGCGCAATCCGTTGATGCAGGGCCATGTATTGCTGTCGATCCTGGTATTTAGCGGCATGTTCACCGCTTATACCTACCTGGCGGACATTCTCGAGCGCCTGGCCGGTTTCGATGGCACCCTGGTGGGCTGGTGCCTGATGGGCTTTGGCGCCGTCGGCCTGATTGGCAATTCCCTGGGCGGGCGCATGGTCGATAAGCATCCGCTGATCGCGTCCATGGTGTTCTGCGGCTTTATGATCGCCGGCATGGTGGCGCTGGTCCCGGCGATCCACTCCACCCTCGGCTTGGCGGCAGCCATGGCTGTCTGGGGCGTGACCCAGGCGGCGCTGTTCCTGGTCAGCCATGTGCGGCTGATGAAGGCGGCGCCCCATGCGCCGGCATTTGCCGCGTCCTTGAACATTGCCGGGGCCAACCTGGGCATTGGCCTGGGCGCCATGGTCGGCGGGCGGGTGATCGACACCCTGGGCCTGGGCAGCCTGGGGTTCGCCGCGTCGGGGTTTATCCTGCTGTCGATCCTCCTGGCCCTGTGGTTGATGACCGCCAAGACCCGGGTCGCCTGCGCCTAGGCCGGCAACGCGGTAAACAGCTCGCGGCGGGCGCCTTCGGTAATCGCCACGATGCCGGGGTGCTTGACCTTGCGCTCCACCGAGATGGCATAGAACGACTCGGTGACCGCGTCCGTCTGGCCAATCAAGGCCACGCCGTATTGGCGCAGCACTTCCTCGGCAATCACGCTGGGGGCAATGAAAATCCCGCTGCCGGACTGGCCAAAGGCTTGCATCAAGGCGCTGTCGTCGAATTCGCCGATGATCTTCGGGCGGATCTGCTGCTCGGCGAACCAGCGCTGCAAGCGGCTGCGCACCACGGTTTCCGCACCGGGAATCAACAGTGGCGCACCGTGCAGGCATTGTGGGAAATCGCCGCCATGCAGGTCCGCCAAAGCCTGGGTGGCGAAGAAACTGATGCCACATTCCCCCAGCTTCTGGCTGTAGCCCTTGATATCCAGGTGCGTCGGCATCGGGCTGTCGGAAATCACCAGGTCCAGGCGCTGGATCGCCAGGTCGGCCAGCAGCCGTTCGAGTTTGTCTTCGCGGCAGGTAATGCGCAGTGGCTCGCTTAACTCCATGGTCGGCGCGATCAGGCGGTAGACGATGGACTTGGGCACCACGTCCGCCACGCCGACGCGAAAGACAATCTGTTGTTCATGGGGCTGGGCGCGCAACATGGCTTCCAGCTCGTTGCCGGTCTGGAATATCTGCTCGGCATAGGGCAGGGCCTGGCGCCCGGCCTCGGTCAGCTCCAGCTGGCGGCCGACGCGTTGAAACAGGGCGATACCAAAGGTCTGCTCCAGCAGGCTGATTTGCCCGCTGATGGTCTGCGGCGTGAGGTTCAGTTGCTCGCACGCACGCACGATGCTGCCGGTCTTGGCGACCACCCAGAAGTAGTGCAGTTGTCGGTAATTGAGCATGGCGACCGTTACTTCGTAAAAACCGAAGTATACGCGATAAAAATACGAATTTTACTGAAGTATTCACCTGCATAGAATGCCTCGCTATCGCGGGGCCACTACTTGGACCCAATGGTTCTAACGAGGAATACATCATGAAACTCAATTCTTTCGGTGCGGCATCGTTGCTTGCGCTTTCATTAGTGATGATTAGCGGCTGCGATCAGGTCGAAAAAAGCACGCAGCAGGTCCTGGACAAAGCCAGTGAGTCGGCCAAGCAAGCGATCGACGACACCCAAAAGGCTGCCGAGCAGGCATTGAGTGAAGCGACACAAGGCCTGATCAGCCCAGAAAAAAAGGACGATCAGGAAACTAAAGAGTCTGAATCGAACACCAAAGAAACTTAATCTCCCAGCACAACGTCAGGACTGACCTATGGATTACCTTTTACAACTGGCCGCCAGCCCCACTGCCTGGGTGGCGCTGGCAACCCTGATCGTCATGGAAATCGTGCTGGGGATCGACAACCTGATCTTCATCTCGATCCTCACCAACAAGCTGCCGGAGCAGCACCGGGCCAAGGCACGGCGCATCGGCATCAGCATGGCGCTGATCCTGCGTCTGGGCCTGTTGAGCACCATCGCGTTTATCGTGCAACTGACGGCGCCGGTGTTTGAAGTGTTCGGCCAGGCGTTTTCGTGGAAGGACATGATCCTGATCGCCGGTGGCCTGTTCCTGGTGTGGAAGGCGACGACCGAGATCCACCATAGCATGGACCCGGAGCCCGAAGAGAAGGCCAGCGTCGGCAACACAGTGGCGATCGGCTTCGCCGCCGCGATCGGGCAGATCCTGTTGCTCGACCTGGTGTTTTCCATCGACAGCATCATCACCGCCGTGGGCATGACCGAGCACTTGCCGATCATGATCATTGCCGTGGTGACCTCGGTGATCGTGATGCTGGTGGCGGCTGAACCCCTGGCCAAGTTCATCAACGACAACCCGACCGTGGTCATGCTGGCCCTGGGCTTCTTGATCATGATCGGCATGACCTTGATCGCCGAAGGCTTCGGTGCCCATGTGCCGAAAGGCTACGTGTACGCGGCCATGGCGTTCTCGGCTGCCATCGAGTGCCTGAACATTGCACGGCGCAATCGGCACAAGCGTTTGCTCGCTGCCCGTCAGTAATCGCCAGGCCCCCAAGGCCGGCTGCGCTCACAAGAGCCCAGCCGGCCTTTTGCTGTCTGTTAGAATCCCCGCACTTGATAGCTTGAGGTCCACCATGAACGAGCCGATTCGCCTGACCCAGTACAGCCACGGTGCCGGTTGCGGCTGCAAGATTTCGCCGCAGGTGCTGGAAGTGATCCTCGCCGGCAGCGGCGCGCAGAACCTCGACCCCAAGCTCTGGGTGGGCAATGCCTCGCGGGACGACGCGGCGGTGTACGCCATCGATGACGAGCGCGGGGTGGTGTCCACCACCGACTTTTTCATGCCGATCGTCGATGATCCCTTCGATTTCGGGCGCATTGCCGCCACCAACGCCATCAGCGATATCTACGCCATGGGCGGCGATCCGTTGATGGCCATCGCCATTCTCGGCTGGCCGGTCAATGTGCTGGCCCCGGAAATCGCCCGGGAAGTGATTCGCGGTGGCCGCTCGGTGTGCGACGCGGCGGGCATTCCCCTGGCCGGCGGCCATTCCATCGACGCCCCGGAGCCGATCTTCGGCCTGGCCGTCACCGGGCTGGTACACAAGCGCCATATGAAGCGCAACGACACCGCCACCGCCGGCTGCCGCCTGTACCTGACCAAACCCCTGGGCATCGGCATCCTCACCACGGCCGAGAAGAAGGGCAAACTGCGCGAAGCCGATATCGGCCTGGCGCGGGACTGGATGTGCACCCTCAACACGCCCGGCAGCCGTTTTGGCAAGCTGGCCGGCGTTACCGCCATGACCGATGTGACCGGTTTCGGCCTGCTCGGGCACCTGGTGGAAATGGCGGACGGCAGCGGGTTGACCGCGCTTATCGAATACGAAAAAGTCCCACGCCTGCCGGGGGTCGAGTACTACCTGGACCAGGGCTGCGTGCCCGGCGGTACGTTGCGCAATTTCGACAGCTATGCCAGCCAGTTGGGCCGTCTCACCGAGTTGCACAAGCGCGTGCTGTGCGACCCGCAAACCAGTGGCGGGCTGTTGGTGGCGGTCACGCCGCAGGGTGAAGCCGAGTTTCTGGCGGCCGCCGCCGAACTGGGGCTGAACCTTGCGCCCATTGGCCAGTTGGTTGAGCGACAGAGCAACGCGGTAGAGGTGTCTTGATGCCCATCGACATCACCGATTACCGCGACATCTTTCTCAATGACCGGCCGATGATGGATACCCGTGCCCCGGTCGAATTCGTCAAGGGCGCGTTCCCCGGCGTGGTCAACCTGCCCTTGATGAACGACGACGAACGCCAGCGGGTAGGCACTTGCTATAAGCAGCAGGGGCAGCAGGCGGCGATTGTGCTGGGGCATCAGTTGGTCAGTGGCGCGACGTTGCAGGAGCGGCTGGCGCGCTGGGCCGCGTTTGCCCGGGCCAACCCTGACGGTTACCTGTATTGCTTCCGGGGCGGCTTGCGCTCGCACTTGGTGCAGAAGGTGCTCAAGGACGAGGCGGGCATCGACTATCCCCGGGTCGGCGGTGGCTACAAGGCCATGCGTACCTTCTTGCTGGAGACCGTGGACCAGGCGGTCGAGCAATGCGATTTCGTGTTGCTGGGTGGCCTGACCGGCAGTGGCAAGACCGAGGTGCTCCATCAGTTGCACAATGGCCTGGACCTGGAGGGCCATGCCAATCACCGGGGCTCCAGCTTTGGCAAACGTGCCACGGGCCAGCCGTCGAATATCGATTTTGAAAACCGCCTGGCGGTGGACGTGCTGAAAAAGCGCGCGCGGGGTATCGAGCAGTTTGTGCTTGAGGACGAAAGCCGCATGATCGGCAGCTGCGCCTTGCCGCTGAACCTGCACCGGGGCATGCAGGCGTATCCGATGGTATGGCTGGAAGAGAGCCTGGAAAACCGCGTCGAGCGGGTTCTGCGCGACTATGTCATTGACCTGTGCGCGCAATTCAACGCCGAGTTTGGCGAAGCGGGGTTCACCCTGTTTGCCGAGCGCCTGGTGCAGAGTCTGGCCAATATCCACAAGCGTCTGGGTGGGGAGCGCTACCAGCGCTTGCACGGGCTGATGCAGGAAGCCCTGGCCGAGCAGGCCCGCTCGGGGAACGTGGATTTGCATCGCGGGTGGATTGTCGGGCTGCGTGAGTACTACGACCCGATGTACGCGTTCCAGCGTGAGAAGAAGGGCGCGCGGATCGAGTTTGCCGGGGAGCAGGCGGCGGTGCTGGAGTATTTGCGCGAGCGTGCTGCCCGGCGCGGGTGATGGGGTGGTTTCTAGGGCCTCATCGCGAGCAAGCCCGCTCCCACATTTTGGACGGTGAATACATTCAAAATGTGGGAGCGGGCTTGCTCGCGATAGGGCCCTAACATTCACCGAGCAACTAAAGAACCACCACCGCCACCAACCCACACACCACACCCATCAGCATGGTCAGCCCGGCCACCGTCACCAGCACCCGCGTATCGAAATCCTTGCGCAGCATCAACAGCGACGGCAGGCTCACACTCGGCAGGGTCATCAAGAGCGCCACTGCCGGCCCGGTGCCCAGGCCCAGGGCCATCATGGTTTGCACGATGGGGATTTCCGCGGCCGTGGGAATCACAAACAGGGTGCCGACAATCGCCAGCGGCACCAGCCACAGCAGGCTGTCGGCCATCGCCCCGTCCACATGGGGGAACAGCCACACCCGCGCGGCGCCCAGCAACAGCACCGCCAGGATGTACACCGGGATAGTGCTCCAGAACAACTGCCACAGGGTCCGCAGCCAGCGGCTGAGGAACGGCTGGGTCTCGGCGCCGCTGACGTTGGCCACGGCCTCCAGCGCCACCTGTGGCACCTGCTCCGGCCGGGCGATGCGTTGGGCGACCAGCGCAACGCCAATCACCAGCACGATGCCGGCCACCAGCCGCAGGGCGGCAAAATCCCAGCCCAGGACAAAGCCCATGAACACCAGGGTCGCCGGGTTGAGCACCGGGTTGGCCATCCAGAATGCCAGGGCGGCGCCCACCGACACTTGCTGGCGGCGCATGCCGGCAGCCACTGGCGCGGCGCAGCAACTGCACATCATGCCCGGCAGGGCGAATAGCCCGCCGCGTACCGTGGAGCCCAGCCCGGCGCGGCCAAACAGGCGCAACAGCCAGTCCCGGGGAATCAATACCTGCAACAACGAGCCGAGAATCACCGCCAGCACGGCAGCTTTCCAGATCGCCAGGAAATACACCTGGGCATAGGCCAGGGCCGCCGCCAAGGGCGAGCCTTGCTGGTCATTGAGAATCGAGTTGCCGATGCTATGGCTGTCGGCCGCGACGAAGGCCTTGAAGTAGTAGGGCGACCACTTCACGTAATACAGGCCGACGCAGGCCACCAACAGGAACAGCGCCGGTTTCCACCAGAAAGACCAGCCGCGTACAGGGCTGGCAGAGGTGAGGTTAGACATGGTCAAGATCCGCAGATAAGTCGATAGCGACGCATCATACGCGGTCCCGGTGTCAGGTGTCGGCGGCTATGTGCGTCGCATCCGGGCACGTGTGCAAGCCGTTATCCAGCCCTTGCTTGTCATTGCGGCTGAGCAGGCTGGCCTTGCCGTTCTGCCAGGTGAGGGTCAGCACGTACAGGCTGTCGAAGTCGCCGCCGGACCAGTCGTCGGTGATGGTGTACTTCTCACCGACTGCTTCGCTGGCCACCTTGTTGATCAACTCCGGCAGATAGCCGTGGGACCACGCGGTGTAGATGGTGGCGTTGTGGTACTTGTCATGCATCAACTCATCCGCCAGGTCGCTGGTGTCGTTGGCGGAGAACTCGATGTTCACCGGCAGCCCGAGTTTGATCGCGCTGGGGCTGATGGTCATCAACGGGCGAATGTAGCTGTAGGAATTGTCGAACTCGCCTTCTTCGACATTGCGTGTCGGGTTGGCCGCGAACACAAAATCGGCGGCACCGAATTTTTCCGGCAGTACCGTGGCCAGGTTCATCGCGCGGTTGAGGCCCTGGCAATTGAGTTGGCCCAGGCCGCCAGCGGGCTTTTCGCCATGGCGTAAAAAGACCAGGGTTTGCACGCCGTTCTTGGGTTCGGCACTGCTTTCGCGGGCTTCAAAGGCCAGCATCAAGGCACCGCCTACGAAGGCTGTCGGTAACATCAAGTAAGCATATTGTTTAAAGCGTTTGCCAAGGCCCGGAGGCTTGATTTTCATTTGGGGGTCGGTCTTCTGTGTATCGGATCAAGACCGCAAGGCCCAGCCACAGCGACGCTCCGAGCATCGTGCGATTTTCCATGAGTATGACGGTATGCTTCCATTCACCCGTTCAAGCGCCTCTAAGAGTGCACCAGGGCATTTTGGTTCGCTGGCGGCCAGAGATTAACCGGCGGATGTTGCGGATTAAAGTCTGATGCAGGCCGGCAACCAGGCGACTATCATGGGATTTTTCGCCTTGGGGCCTCTCGATGACTTCGCTCTCTGCTTTCCCGATCACTGCCAAATGGCCAGCCCAGCATCCCGAGCGCCTGCAGTTGTACTCGCTGGCGACCCCCAATGGCGTCAAGGTGTCGATCATGCTCGAAGAGGTGGGCCTGGCGTATGAGGCGCACAAGGTCAGCTTCGACACCCAGGACCAGCTCTCGCCCGAGTTCCTGTCCCTGAACCCCAACAACAAGATCCCGGCGATCATCGACCCCAACGGCCCGGGCGGTGAACCGCTGGCGTTGTTCGAGTCGGGGGCGATCCTGATCTACCTGGCGGAAAAAACCGCGCAACTGCTGCCCCAGGCCCCCGCCGCGCGCTACGAAACCCTGCAATGGCTGATGTTCCAGATGGGCGGGATCGGGCCGATGTTCGGCCAGGTCGGTTTCTTCAATAAATTCGCCGGCAAAGCCTACGAAGACAAACGCCCCCGCGACCGCTATGCCGCTGAAGCCCGACGCCTGCTGGCGGTGCTGGAAACGCGCCTGCTGGGCCGCAGCTGGATCATGGGCGATGAGTACAGCATCGCCGATATCGCCACCTTTCCCTGGATCCGCAACCTGATTGGCTTCTATGAGTCGGGCGAGCTGGTGGGCATCAGCGACTTCCCCAATGTGCTGCGCGCGCTGGATGGTTTTGTCGCCCGGCCGGCGGTGATCCGTGGTCTGAATATTCCGAGTTGACCCATGCCGACTTTCGATTTCAAGCAACTGGACGTATTCAGCAGCGTGGCCCTCAAGGGCAACCCACTGGCAGTGGTGCTGGGCGCCGATAGCCTCAGCGACCAGCAGATGGCCGACTTCGCCAAGTGGACCAACCTCAGCGAAACCACGTTCCTGCTGCAACCACGCGACCCGCGTGCGGATTACGGGGTGCGCATTTTCACCACCGTGCAGGAGCTGCCGTTCGCCGGCCACCCAACCCTGGGCAGTTGCCAGGCGTGGCTGCACGCCGGTGGTGTACCCCGGGGCAGCGAGATCATCCAGGAGTGCGAGATCGGCTTGGTGCGCATCCGCCGCGAGGGTGACGAGTTGGCGTTTATCGCACCGCCCTTGCTCCGTTCGGGCCCGTTGGATGTTGAGTTGCTGGAGCGTGTGCGTCTTGCCCTGAACCTTGAGCCCGAGGCGATCCTTCGCAGCCAATGGGTCGATAACGGCGCGGGCTGGCTGGCCCTGATGTTGACTGATCGGCAGGCGGTACTGGCTTTGCAGCCGGACTATTCAAAGTTGCTGGGGCTGGCGGTGGGCGTGATTGCCCCGTGTGACCCTGCCCGCGATGAGGTTGATGCGCAGTTTGAGGTGCGGGCGTTCATTGCCGGTGATGGTGCGCCGGAAGACCCGGCCACTGGCAGCCTGAATGCCGGCCTGGCGCAGTGGCTGCTAGGCGAAGGCCTGGCGCCCGACGAGTATGTGGTCAGCCAGGGCACGGCCATGGGCCGCGTCGGGCGGATCCGTGTCGCCCAGCAAGGTGATGATGTCTGGATCGGTGGTGCCGTGACGCTCTGCATAGAGGGCTGTCTACGGCTGTAGGTCAATGCAATTGTTACCGCCAGGGGAATAAACTGTTGTTCCCCAGCGTTTGTTCTGATGGGTGCGTAGGGCATAAGCTTTCGCCCCTAGGTTTTTTCGCCTGTTTTTTTCAGGAGCATGCATGTCCAGTCAGTTCCCCGAAACCCGTTCCCGCCGCCTACGCCGTTCCCCCGAGCTGCGCAGCCTGTTCCAGGAGACCGAATTCACCCTCAATGACCTGGTGTTGCCGATTTTCGTCGAGGAAGAAATCGACGATTTCGTGCCGATTACCAGCATGCCCGGCGTGATGCGCATCCCCGAATCGAAACTGGCCAGTGAAATCGAGCGCTTTGCCCACGCCGGGATCAAGTCGGTCATGACATTCGGCGTGTCCCATCACCTGGATGCCAGCGGCAGCGACACCTGGAACGAGCGCGGGCTGGTGTCGCGCATGTCGGCGATCTGCAAGGACGCGGTGCCGGAAATGATCGTGATGTCTGACACCTGCTTTTGTGAATACACCGACCACGGTCATTGCGGCGTGATGCACGGCAATGAAGTGGACAACGACCGCACCCTGGCCAACCTGGGCAAGCAAGCGGTGGCGGCCGCCCGTGCCGGTGCCGATGTGATCGCGCCGTCGGCCGCGATGGACGGCCAGGTCCAGGCCATTCGCCGGGCCCTGGACGCGGCCGGGTTCAGCCATATCCCGATCATGGCGTACTCCACCAAATTCGCCTCGGCCCTGTATGGCCCGTTCCGCGAGGCAGGCGGCAGTGCACTGAAGGGCGACCGCAAAAGCTACCAGATGAACCCGATGAACCGCCGCGAAGCAGTGCGCGAATCCCTGCTGGACGAGCAGGAAGGTGCCGACTCGCTGATGGTCAAGCCGGCCGGTGCCTACCTGGATATCATCCGCGACATCCGCGAAGCCTCGCGCTTGCCGGTGGCGGCGTACCAGGTCAGTGGCGAATACGCGATGATCAAGTTCGGCGCCCAGGCCGGGGCCATCGACGAAGCGCGGGTGGTGCGCGAGACCCTGGGGTCGATCAAGCGTGCCGGTGCGGACCTGATCTTTACCTACTTTGCGATGGACCTGGCGCTCGCCGGTATCTGATCCCGGTGCATGTACTGTGGGCGCCGGCTTGAGGACGCCATCGCGGGCCAGCCCGCTCCTACAGGGGGTGGGTGTGGGTTTGTGAGATAGTGGGCGCTTTCAGCGACTCACAGGACACTCCCCGCATGCTTTCATCCCGGCTGACTCTCTGCCTGGCCGCCTTACTGGTGCTGGCCGGCTGTTCGACACAACGCGGCCAGCAGCTTCCAGAGCGCAGTGAAACCGAGGTCAAGGCGCAGATCGTGCGGTTGCTGCCGGCCAAGGTGGCCGATCGCGCCGGCTGGGCCCAGGACATCTACACCGCCTTCGACAGCCAGAAAATCTACCCCAGCACCGAAAATATCTGCGCGGTCCTGGCGGTGACCGAGCAAGAGTCCACCTACCAGGTCGACCCGCCGGTGCCGAACATGGGCAAGATCGCCCAGGATGAAATCCTCAAGCGTGCAGCCAAGGTGCATGTGCCGGCCGTGCTGGTGCGCACCGCGCTGCAACTGCGTTCGCCCACGGGTAAGTCCTACGCCGAGCGTCTGAGTGCTGCGCGTACCGAGAAGGACCTGAGTGGGATCTTTGACGACTTTATCGGCAGCGTGCCATTGGGCCGTACCTTGTTCGGCAGTTTCAACCCGGTGCATACCGCAGGCCCGATGCAGGTGAGCATTGCCTTCGCCGAGCAGCAGGCCCGGGATTATCCCTACACCGTAGACGGAAGCATTCGCCGCGAAGTGTTTACCCGGCGTGGCGGCATGTACTTCGGCATCGCCCATTTGTTGGGTTATCCGGTGAGCTACGCGCAGCCGCTGTATCGCTTTGCGGACTTTAACGCCGGGTGGTACGCCAGCCGCAATGCCGCGTTCCAGGCTGCGGTCAGCCGCGCTTCCGGGACCCGCCTGGCGCTAGATGGCGATTTGATCCGCTACGGCTCGATCATGCCCGGCACCACGGAGCTGGCGGTGCGTTCCCTGGGCAAGAAGCTGGACATGCGCAACCCGAGCATTCGCAGCCAGTTGGAGCAGGGTGACCGCCTGGACTTTGAACAGACCACCCTGTACCAGCGGGTATTTGCCCTGGCCGAGAAAGCCGAAGGCAAGCCGCTGCCACGGGCGATCCTGCCGGGGATTGTGCTCAAGAGCCCGAAGATCACCCGCAACCTCACCACCGCCTGGTTCGCCAAGCGCGTGGATGAGCGTTACCAGCGCTGCATGCAGCGCTGAGGTCAAGGGCGGCGCTTGACCAGCTTGCGCCACAACCAGACCCACAGCCACAACACCGGGAACGCGAGGATCACAAACGGCAGCACATAGCTGGAGCGTTCCAGGGCATCGGCGGTGCCGTCGACCAGGTTGTCGCCCAGGTTGCCGAACATCCGCGCAAAACGTGATTGCTGATGCTCGCCGTCGGAGGGGCGGAAATTCAGGGTCACGCGGTTGGTGTCCAGGCGCCGCTGCTGGCCGGCGGCGATCTGCGCCAGCTCCTGCAGCTCGTTTTCGATGGCGGCCTGTTCTTTGGTGAGGGTGATCAGGTCGCCCACGGTGATGTCCTTGCGTGCGGCCAGTTCATCCAGGCGTTTTTGCTGGGCCTGCAAGCGCTCCTGGCGGCGACGCACATCGGCCACTGCGTCGGCCAGATCTTCGGCGCTGGTGATGCGTTGCCCCAGTTGCCCGCCCTCGGCCGCCATCTTCACCAGCGGTTCGACCCCGCTTGGGGCAATGCGCAGCACGATCATGCCGCCGTCGCTGTTCTCTTCGATCCGCAGGATATTGCAGGCGCCAAACTGCGCCGACTCACAGGCCTGGCGGGTAGCCTGCATGCGCGGGGCCAGCAGGGCCACCGGCATCGCCAGGCTCAACTCGTGTTCATAGGCCAACTGCGCGCCGGCCCGGCCCTGTTCGCCATTGATCAGCGTGGCTTCGGAATATTCCTTGGGCGAACAGCCGCCAAGCAGCAGGGCGGTCAATAACATCAATGCAGTCGATCTGCCTTCCAGGTGGCGCATGGCGGTTCCTTCAAGTGTGCGGGATACAGTGCGCGGCGATTAAAGCGAATTTGCCCGGCGAACGCAAAGCAGGTGTGGGCTTATCGACACTGATTTACCCGGTTGATCATGCTGGCTGCCATGAGCGACACGGGTTAAACCTCATGCCCGGCCACAAGGACGATCTACCATGGCGGATATCCCTGAAGGTTTTATTCCCTTACCCCGTAGCAGCCCGCTCCTGGATTTGCTGGGCCCGGTGTATTGCCGTGGCGAAGGCCTGCGGTTGCAACTGGGCCTGCGCGCCGACAACCGCCACGCCAACGGGCGCGGCACGGTGCATGGCGGCGTGCTGGCGACCCTGGCGGATGTCGGCATGGGCTATGCCATGGCGTTTTCCAGTGACCCGCCGTTGCCGTTGATTACCGCGAGCATGACCCTCGATTATTTGGGGGCTGTGCAGGTGGGGGAGTGGATCGAGGTGCAGTTGGAGCACCACAAGCGCGGGCGGCAGATGGCGTTTGCCACGGTCAGTCTGCAGGTGGGGGAAAAGGTGGTGGTGCGGGCCAATGCGGTGTTTGCCGTGCCGCAATCCAATTGACGATAGAGATCTAATGTAGGAGCTGGCTTTCCTGCGATAGCGGGGTAACAGTCAATGCTGCCGGGGACTGCCCCACCGCTATCGCAGGCAAGCCAGCTCCCACACTGGACGGTATAGGCAAAAAAGGCCCGGCTTTTCGTGGAGCCGGGCCTTTTCCGTGTTGCTCGTTGAATCAGTCGCGCTCAAGGGCCAGTGCCACGCCCTGGCCGCCGCCGATGCACAAGGTCGCCAGGCCTTTCTTGGCATCGCGCTTGAGCATTTCATGCAGCAGGGTCACCAGCACCCGACAGCCTGAGGCGCCAATCGGATGGCCGATGGCAATCGCGCCGCCATTGACGTTGACCTTGGCCGCGTTCCACTCCAGTTCCTTGCCCACTGCCAGCGCCTGTGCGGCGAAGGCTTCGTTGGCTTCGATCAGGTCCAGGTCGGCCAACTGCCAGCCGGCCTTGTCCAGGCAGCGACGGGTCGCGGACACCGGGCCAATGCCCATGATCGCCGGATCGACACCTGCGTTGGCATAGCTGGCAATCCGCGCCAGCACTGGCAGGCCGAGGGCCTTGGCTTTATCGGCACTCATCAGCAACACCGCGGCGGCGCCGTCGTTGAGGCTCGACGCGTTGCCGGCGGTGACGCTGCCGTCTTTCTTGAAAGCCGGCTTGAGCTTGCCCAGGGACTCGGCGGTGGTGCCGGCGCGGGGTTGTTCGTCCACGCTAAAGGCAATCGGGTCGCCCTTGCGCTGGGGGATCAGGATCGGTGTGATTTCATCGGCAAAACGCCCGGCTTCAATGGCGGCGGCAGCTTTTTGCTGGGAGGCGGCGGCGAAGGCGTCCTGGGCTTCACGGCTGATGCCGTACTTGTCCACCAGGTTCTCAGCGGTGATGCCCATGTGGTAGTCGTTGAACGCATCCCACAGGCCGTCGCTGATCATGCTGTCGACCATCTTCGCGTGCCCCATGCGCAGGCCGGTGCGGGCGGCGGGCAGCACGTAGGGGGCCAGGCTCATGTTTTCCATGCCGCCGGCGATGATCACCTCGGCGTCACCGCAACGGATGGCCTGTGCACCCAGGTGCAGGGCCTTGAGGCCCGAGCCGCAGACTTTGTTCAAGGTCAGGCTGGGCACTGCGTGGGGCAGGCCGGCGAGGATCGACGCCTGGCGCGCCGGGTTCTGGCCGGAGCCTGCGGTCAGCACCTGGCCAAGGATCACTTCGTCTACTTGTGCAGGGTCCAGGCCCGTTTGCTCCAGCAGGCGGCGGATCACGGCGGCGCCCAGTTCCGGTGCCGGAATGCCGGCCAGGGCCCCTTGAAAGCTGCCCACGGCGGTGCGGGTGGCAGCAACAATCACGACGTCTTGCATGGAATCTGTCCTCACTGGAAGTGCATTTCTGGAACGTGGTCCGGGACGATCAGTTTACCGGCGGTCTTGCTCACAATCTCTTCAACACTGACGCCAGGTGCGCGTTCCTTGAGGACAAAAGCGCCATTTTCGATTTCCAGGTAGGCCAAATCCGTCAGCACGCGCTTGATGCAGTTGGCGCCGGTCAGCGGCAGGCTGCACTGGCTGAGCAACTTGGACTCACCGTCCTTGGAGGCGTGGGTCATGATCACGATGATGTTTTCTGCGCCGGCCACCAGGTCCATGGCGCCGCCCATGCCCTTGACCAGCTTGCCAGGAATCATCCACGAAGCGATGTTGCCGTGTACGTCCACTTCAAAGGCGCCGAGCACCGTGAGGTCAACGTGGCCGCCGCGAATCATCGCAAAGGACTCGGCCGAGGAGAAAATCGAGGCGCCGATGCGGGCGGTGACGGTCTGCTTGCCGGCGTTGATCATGTCGGCATCGATGGTGTCTTCGGTAGGAAACGGTCCCATGCCCAACAGGCCGTTTTCCGATTGCAGCATCACTTCCATGCCTTCGGGAATGTAGTTGGCCACCAGGGTCGGGATGCCGATGCCGAGGTTGACGTAGAAGCCGTCCTGCATTTCGCGGGCGACGCGTTGAGCCATTTGTTCGCGGGTAAGAGCCATTTTAGGTGTCCTTATTGTTCGGGCTGGAGGCAGATTATTTACGGACAGTGCGCTGTTCGATGCGCTTCTCGAAGGTGCCGCAGATAATCCGGTCGACGTAGATGCCAGGGGTGTGGATCTGCGCCGGGTCCAGCTCGCCCGGTTCGACGATTTCCTCGACTTCGACCACGGTGATCTTGCCGGCGGTGGCGGCCAGCGGGTTGAAGTTCTGGGCGGTGTGGCGGTAGATGACGTTGCCGAAATGGTCGGCTTTCCAGCCTTTGACGATGGCAAAGTCGCCAGTGATGGATTCTTCCATCAGGTATGGGCGGCCGTTGAATTCGCGGGTTTCCTTGCCTTCGGCGACGGGCGTGCCAACACCGGTGGCGGTAAAGAACGCTGGAATGCCGGCGCCGCCTGCGCGCATTTTCTCCGCGAGGGTGCCCTGGGGCGTGAGCACCACTTCGATTTCACCGCTGAGCAGTTGTTTCTCGAACAGGGCGTTTTCACCGACATAGGAGGCGATGACCTTGCTGATCTGTTTTTCTTCGAGCAACACACCCAGGCCAAAGCCATCGACGCCGCAGTTGTTGGAGACGACCGTGAGGTCGCGGGTGCCTTTGCGCTTGATTTCGGCGATGAGGTTTTCCGGGATGCCGCACAGGCCAAAGCCACCGGAGAGTACGGTCATGCCGTCTTCCAGGCCTGCCAGCGCTTCTTCATAGGACGCCACGCGTTTATCGAAACCTGCCATATGCACCTCTTTTATTGTTTGTGGTCCAGCCAGTAAACCGAGTGTTGCGCTGACGGATTGATTTGTTAAGTTGTTTTTTGAGGTTGATTGATTTAAAAAACAGCACAATCGCCAAGCCGTTGGAGCAGCGTCATGACAGTTAAACAGATGCGGGCCTTTCTTGCCGTGGCCCAGACCTTAAGTTTTGCCGCCGCCTGTGAGCGCCTGCATTTGTCCCAGTCGGCCCTGAGCCTGACCATCAAGGGCCTGGAGGAAGGCCTGGGCGGGCGGCTGTTCAGTCGTAATACGCGCAACGTCGCGCTGACCCCGGAAGGTGAATCCCTGTTGCCCCTGGCCCGTCGGTTGATTGCCGACTGGGACAATGCCGAGGATGAATTGCGTCAGCGTTTTACCCTGCAACGTGGGCGCGTGACGGTGGCGGCGATGCCGTCGTTTGCCGGCAACCTGCTGCCGCCGATCCTGAAGATCTTTCGTGCGCGGTTTCCCCAGGTCAACGTCACGGTGCATGACTTGATCAACGAGCAGGTCCTGGAAATGGTCCGCGATCGCCAGGTCGAACTGGGTGTGGCGTTTGAGCCCTCACCGGGGTCGTCGCTGGCCTTTACCCCGCTGTACCTGGACCGCTTTGTCGCGGTCGTGCCCGGTGACTCGCCGTTGGCGCACATGAGCGAGATCGACTGGAAAACCCTGCTGGCACAACCCTTCATTACCTTGCAGCGACCTTCGACGGTAAGGGTGATGCTCGAAGAGCACCTGGGTGCATTGCAGATGAAGCTGCCAGTGGCGTTGGAAAGCCATCAATTGGCGACGGTGGGCAAGATGGTTGCCAGCGGCCTGGGTGTCAGCGCCGTACCAGCCTTATGTGCACAGCAAATGGAGGAGGCGGGGGCTCATTGCCTCACCTTGAACGGTCCGGTGATCGAGCGGCCGATTGGGGTGCTGACCAAGCCAGGATATGAGCTGTCGGCGGCGGCGCAGGCACTGTTTGATATCTTCAGGGGCGAAGCGCAGAAGGGGCGATTCCCGGGGATTTAAGTCAACACAAACAAATGTGGGAGCTGGCTTGCCAGCGATAGCTATTTAACATTCAACAACTAGGTTGATCGTTAAACGGTTATTCCAGGCAAACCAGCTCCCACAAAGGTCTAGTTATTCTTAGTAGTAACGGTCAATCACTTTAACTTGCGAGTTGTCTTTGAACGACTCCCAGGCATTGTTAAGTGTATCGAAGACCTGCTCAATAAAGTTGCGATCGGCAGCGGCCTTTTTACCGACATAACCCTGGCCGCGGCGGTACATCTTCAGGCGCGCCGCCAGTTCACGGTTATTGCGGTCGAACTCGGCTTCTTCGGTATGGGGCGCCAGGCAGTCAATTTGCACTTCGCCCGATTTGCCAATCCACAGGATATGGTCGTCGAGTGTGTCTTTCTGCGCTGCGAACATCTCAGCCAATTCATCGATAGTTGGTTGGTTGTTCAGATTCATGTGTAAGCCCCTTGACCAGTTGGCGATCTTCAGTTGATTCGTTAATCCACGTTAGTTGTCTCCGGTTGCGAAAACCGGGCGTCAGAAACGGTCTGCCAGATACGGGCAGGGTCTTGAACCTGATGCATGTAGTGTTTCTGATGAACTGCTACGCAATGGTTTCATAACGAAGACAAGCAGCATTTGAGCTTCTTGTACCGATCCTTTCGGGCCGGTCAGCTTCATCAATCTGCCTTGTGGGCAGTGCACATCCAGAAAAACAGCCCGGCGGTCAGACGAGCTTGTTCAAAACGCTTGTTACCAACGCTCCCGATCCGGGAGACGCTTGAATCATGCAAGGTCAAAATGCTTACGTCAACGGTTATGTAGTGATTATTTTTGAGCACTACATATTTTTTGCAGAGGAGAGGGTGGTCTGGGGAAAGGTGACTTGGGCGTCATTTTTTGTGCCGGGGAGTCGGGGGGGCGCTGCTGTGGGAGCTGGCTTGCCTGCGATGGCATCACCTCGGTGTGTCAGTTACACCGAGGTGATGCCATCGCAGGCAAGCCAGCTCCCACATTGGATTTGTAGTGCTTAGGGGAATGTCATTCGCCGCGAATGTATTGTTCCAGTTGCTGGATAAGGGCAGCCTGTTCAGCGATGGCTTCCTTGACCAGGTCACCGATGGACAGTAGGCCCAGCAGTTCTCCGCCTTCCACCACGGGCAGGTGACGCAGGTGGCCGTCAGTCATAATACCCATGCAGTCTTCGACGCTTTTGTGGGTATCCACGGTGATTGCCGGGGAACTCATCACTTGGTGGACCTGTGTACTCGTCGAGGACAGTCCATGGAGAATCAGTTTGCGCGCGTAGTCGCGCTCACTGATGATGCCGACGACCTTGCCGTCCTTGACTACCGGCAAGGCGCCGACGTTCTTCGCTGCCATCACCACCAACGCTTCAAACACGGTGTGATTCCACTGGATGGTATGGACTTCCTGATTCTTCTGGTCCTTGGACTTGAGCAACTGTGCGACGGTCTTCATGGTGTCCACCCCGGTTTTGTTATTCGGCAGTGCCTACAGAATCCTCGACCGCTGGCGCCAGGGCAAGACCCAAAGCGGCGTATATCCGCTTGAAAAGCGTCATTACCTGACTTTTTTTGCAATTTCAGCCCTTGTTTGCCGGTTTTACCGCCCGTTTCGGGCTGGCGCCGGCCTTTCGCTTCGCCGGCTTGCGCTTGTTTTTCCAGGGGGTGGCGCCACGGCCTGCCGGGCTGGCCGGGCCGCTGATGGTTATTTGCATACCATTGCAGCGCGCCACTTGTTTGCTCATCCAGGCCGCCTGCTTGGCGACAAACTCTTCCAGGCTCATCTCACCGCTTTGCACCATGTCCAGGGCCTGCTCCCAAATCGCCGTGGTACCGGGGTCGGCAATCGCCCTGGGCACCGCGTCGATCAGGCTGAAGGCCGCTGGCGTGGCCGACAGTGCCTTGCCATTTTTGACCAGGTAACCACGGTCCAGCAGGCCCTGGATGATTCCGGCCCGCGTCGCCTCGGTGCCGATGCCGGTGGTGTCCTTGAGCTTTTGCTTGAGCAACGGGTCCTCCACCAGTTTGGCGACGTTCTTCATCGCCTTGATCAGGTCGCCTTCGGTGAAAGGCTTGGGCGGTTGGGTCCACAGGTCCTTGAGGTTGACCTTCGCCACTGCGTAATCCTGGCCCTGCACCAACGCTGGCAAAGGCTGTGGCGCCGGCGCCTCGCGGCCCTTGCTGGGCGCCAGGGCTTCGGGCAAGGCGCGCTTCCAGCCCGGCTCCACCACCACTTTGCCTACCGCGCGCAGGGCTTCACTGGCACAGTCGAAATCCGCCTGGGTGCGGTCGTATTCGTGGTTGGGCAGGAACTGCGCCAGGTAACGGGCGCGGACCAAGGTGTAGACGGCGCGGTGCTTGCCGGTCAGTTGCGCGAGGTCCTTGCCGGCGCCGGTGGGGATGATGCCGTGGTGGGCGCTGACCTTGGCGTCGTTCCAGGCGCGGGAGCGGCGTTGCGCATCGAGGTGTGGCATCAGCGCATTTACCGCCGGGTCGGCGCGGCCCAGTGCCGCGAGAATTGTCGCCGCGTCGCCATGCTGACTCACGGGCAGGTAGCCGCAGTCGCTGCGTGGGTAGGTGATGACCTTGTGGGTTTCGTAGAGAGACTGGGCGATATCCAGGGTTTCCTGGGCACCGAGGCCGAGTTTCTTCGAGCAGATCTCCTGCAGCGTGCCCAGGTCAAAGGGCAGGGGTGCCACTTCGCGCATGCGTTCGGTGCGCAACTTCACCAACTGCGCGCTGGCCGCGTTGCTCATTGCCGTCGCCGCCTGGCGTGCCCGCTCTGGGTTGAGGCAGCGACCCTGGTCGTCACACAGGTCGTCGGCAGCGCGCCATTGCGCGATAAAGCTCATCTGCCGGTGCAGCAACTCGACATCAATGGCCCAGTAAGCCACCGGGACAAAGTCGGCAATGCTGCGGTCGCGGTCCACCACCAGGCGCAGGGTCGGGGTTTGCACCCGGCCCACCGGCAACACGCCCTGATAGCCGGACTGGCGGCCGAGCAGGGTAAACAGGCGGCTCATGTTCATGCCGATCAGCCAGTCGGCGCGGGAGCGGCCCAGGGCCGAATGGTAGAGGCTGAAGGTGTCTGCGCCCGGCTTCAACGAGGCCAGGGCCTTGCGGATCGAGGCATCGTCGAGCGCCGACAGCCACAGGCGCTGGATCGGCCCGCGATAGCGGCAATGCTCCACCAGTTCCCGGGCGATCATCTCGCCCTCGCGGTCGGCATCGGTGGCAATCACCAGCTCCCGGGCTTCCCCCAGCAGGCGCTTGACCGCCTTGTACTGGCTGGCGGTCTTGGGCTTGACCGTCATCTTCCATTTTTCCGGGACAATGGGCAGGTCGGCCAGCACCCAGCGCTTGTACTTGGCATCGTAGGCGTCGGGCGGGGCGGTTTCCAGCAAGTGGCCGATGCACCAGGTGACGGTGACATCGGTGCCCAGCCAGCACCCATCGCCCCGGCGCCGGGCGCCAAGCACGGCCGCGATATCCTTGGCCTGGGAGGGTTTTTCACAGAGGAACAGCCGCATGTTCAGCCCATTGGTTACACCGTTGAATAGGCGAAGGATGGGCAAAAGAAGGGAATTGAGCAACCTTTATCTGGATGGATATACAGCAATTTGTGTGAGCAGCGGGAAACCAATGTGGGAGCGGGCAAGCTCGCTCCCACAAGGGATTTGCAGTGCTTGGGGGATATTAGTTCTTATCCAGATCCACGTTCTTGGTTTCCTTCAGGCATAGCAGCCCCACGATCAGGCTCACCCCGGTAATCACCACCGGGTACCACAGCCCGTAGAAGATATCGCCGGTGTACACCACCAGGGCAAACGACACGGTCGGCAGGAACCCGCCAAACCAGCCGTTGCCGATGTGGTAGGGCAGGGACATGGAGGTGTAGCGGATGCGCGTCGGGAACAGTTCCACCATCAGCGCGGCCAGCGGGCCGTAGCACATCGCGGCGATCAGGATCAGGGCGACGATCAACACCACCACCATGGTTTTGTTGACCTGGGCCACGTCCGCCGATTTCGGGTAGCCGGCCAGGGTCACGGCGCCGCGCAGGGCGTCTTCGTCGTAGCCGTCGATGCGTACATCGCCGATGCTCACTTGCACCGCGCTGCCGGCCGGTGCGGCTTCGCTGCTGTAGGGCAGGCCCTGTTTGACCAGGAAGGTCTTGACCTTGTCGCATGGGCTGTCAAAGCGCGCCTTGCCCACCGGGTCGAACTGGAAGGTGCAGGTGGCTGGGTCCGCCAGTACGGTGATCGGGGCCTGGCGGCTGGCCTGGTCCATGGCCGGGTTGGTGTAGTGGGCCAGGCCCTTGAAGATCGGGAAGTACAGCGCGGTGGCCAGCAGCAGGCCGACCATCAGCACCGGCTTGCGCCCCCATTTGTCCGACAGCCAGCCGAAGAAGATAAAGAACGGCGCGCCAATTACCACGCTGATGATCAGCAGCATATTGGCCAGGGCCGGGTCCATCTTCAGGAACTGGGTCAGGAAGAACAGCACATAGAACTGTGCCGCGTAGAAGGTCACGGCCTGGCCGGCGTTGATGCTGAACAGCGCAATCAGCACCACCTTGAGGTTTTCCCAGTTGCCGAACGACTCGCGGATCGGCGCCTTGCTGGCCTTGCCTTCCTCTTTCATTTTCAGGAACGCGGGGGATTCATGCAGGCTCATGCGGATCCAGGTGGAAATCCCCAGCAGCACGATCGACAGCAGGAACGGCAGGCGCCAGCCCCAGACTTCAAATTGATCGCCGGTGAAGTAACGGCAACCCAGTACCACCAACAACGACAGCAGCAGGCCAAGGGTGGCGGTGGATTGAATCCAGCTGGTGTGGAACCCGCGCTTGCCGGCCGGGGCGTGCTCGGCGACATAGGTCGCGGCGCCGCCGTATTCGCCGCCCAGGGCCAGGCCCTGGAGCATGCGCAGCACCACCAGGATGATCGGCGCGGCGATGCCGATGCTGGCGTAGGTGGGCAACAGGCCTACACAGAAGGTCGCCACGCCCATCAGGACGATGGTGGCGAGGAAGGTGTACTTGCGCCCGATCATATCGCCCAGGCGGCCGAATACCAGCGCGCCGAACGGCCGTACCACAAAGCCGGCGGCAAAGGCCATCAGGGCGAAGATAAAGGCCGTGGTGTCGTTGACCCCGGCAAAAAATTGCTTGCTGATCACCGCCGCGAGGGCGCCATAGAGGAAAAAGTCATACCACTCGAACACCGTCCCCAGGGACGAGGCGAAGATGACCTTTTGCGACTCCTTGCTGGTGACAGTGGCGCCCGGTAGGGCGTCCAGGGGTTGAGCACGTTCTGACATGGGGTAGTCCTCACAGTGATTATTTATTGTTGTCCCACTGTCGGCGCCAACTTCAGCGCCGCTCTTGCCCGGCCGGCGCGAGCACACTCGCGCCGACAGGTCATGCCGGTGTTGTCAGTTCTGGTTCGGGGCTGAAGTTCCTTGTGGGAGGGGACAGGATCAGTTGCGCGGCTTTTTCCGCGATCATCAACGTGGGTGAGCAGGTATTGCCGGAGGTGATGCGCGGCATGATCGAGGCATCGGCGATGCGCAGGCCGGGTACGCCATGCACGCGCAGTTGGGCATCGACCACGGCGTCTTGACCATGGCCCATGCGGCAGGTGCCGACCGGATGAAAGATCGTGGTGCCGATCCGCGCCGCGGCTTCCTGCAATTGCTCGTCGCTTTGCAACGCCTCACCGGGCAGGTATTCCACCGGGTTGAACGGGCGCAGGGCCTGGGCGCCGACAATGCGCCGGGTCAGGCGGATGGCCGCGGCGGCCACGCGTAAATCTTCTGGATGGCTCAGGTAGTTGGGCTGGATCAGTGGCGGCGCCGCCGGATCGGCCGAGCGGATATCAATGCGTCCGCGACTCTGTGGGCGCAAGTCACAGACCGACGCGGTAAACGCCGGGAATGTGTGCAGCGGCTCGCCAAAGCGTTCCAGCGACAGTGGCTGCACGTGGTATTGGAGGTTGGCCGAAGTCTGCTCCGGCCCCGAGCGGGCGAAGGCGCCGAGTTGGCTGGGGGCCATGGACAGCGGGCCGCTGCGGTCATACAGGTATTGCAGGCCCATGCCCATCTTGCCCCACACGGAGCCGGCGATCTGGTTCAGGGTGCGGGCGTTTTCCAGCTTGTAGATCAGCCGCAGTTGCAAGTGATCCTGCAGGTTGCCGCCCACACCTGGCAGTTCGTGCCGCACCTCGATGCCCAAGGGCTTGAGCACGCTGGCAGGACCGATACCGGAGCGCTGCAGGATGCCGGGCGAACCCACCGCCCCGGCGCACAGGATGATTTCCTTGTGGGCTTGCCACGTCACCGCTTGCCCTTGCTGACGGCCCACCACGGCACTGGCGCGCCCGTGTTCCAGGAGCACGCGGTCGACTTCCACGCCCGTGAGCACCGTGAGGTTGGCGCGCTGGCGGATGGGCTTGAGAAACGCCTTGGCCGCATTCCAGCGCACGCCGCCTTTCTGGTTGACCTGGAAGTAGCCACACCCCTCGTTATCGCCCTGGTTGAAGTCGTCGATGCTGGCGATGCCGCTCTGCTTGGCGGCTTCGCGGAAGGCGTCGAGGATCGGCCAGTGCAGGCGCTGTTGTTCCACGCGCCATTCGCCGCTGTCGCCGTGCAGGGGCGAGGCGCCGGCAAAGTGGTTTTCGCTGTGTTTGAACAGCGGCAATACATCGTCCCAGGCCCAGCCGGGGTTGCCTTCGGCGGCCCAGCCGTCGTAGTCGTCGGCCTGGCCGCGCATGTAGATCATGCCGTTGATCGACGAGCAACCGCCCAATACCTTGCCCCGTGGATAGCTCAGGGCACGACCTTGCAGGCCTGGCTGGGCCTCGGTCTTGAAGCACCAGTCGGTGCGCGGGTTGCCGATGCAGAACAGGTAGCCGACGGGGATATGGATCCAGGGATAGTTGTCGCGCCCGCCCGCTTCAAGCAGCAACACGCGATGGGCAGGGTTGGCGGACAGTCGATTGGCCAGCAGGCAGCCCGCAGGGCCGGCGCCTACCACCACGTAATCGTATTGCGCAGGTGCAATAGTCATCTGGGGGCTCGCTTGTTTTTCTTATTGGCTCCATCCTAGTTGTTAGTTTTCGTCTTAAAAATGTTAGTTTTTACCCAGCTGCTGTGCGTTTTTAAACAGCGTTGCGCCCATGGCCGAGAAGGGAGGTGGCATGTTCGACTGGAATGACCTGCGGTACTTCCTGGAGTTGCAGCGCAGCGGGCGCCTGCTCACCGCCGCCCAGCGCCTGAAAACCACACATGCCACCGTGGCCCGGCACATCGAGGCCATCGAGAAAAGCCTCGGCACGGCGCTGTTTGTGCAGCACGCCCAGGGTTATGAACTGACGCCGTCGGGCGAAGCGCTGCTCAAGCATGCCGAAGCCATGGAGAACGTGGCGCTGCTGGCCGAAGAGGAGCTGACCCATTCCGCCGCGCCCCTGGGCAAGATTCGCCTGGGGGTGGCCGAAGGCTTGGGGGTGATGTTCCTCGCCAGCCGCATGGGCGGCCTGTTCGAGCGTTATCCAGGGCTGGAAGTGGAATTGGTGGCGGTGCCGCGGTTTGTCAGCATCCTCAACCGCGAGGCCGAGATCAGCATCCACCTGGAGCGCCCCAGTGTCGACCAACTGGTCACGCGCAAGCTCACCGACTACCGCCTGGCCCTCTACGCCAGCCGCAGTTACCTGGCGCGCACGCCGGCCATCGAGAAACGCGAAGACCTGGCCGCCCATGCCTGGATCGATTACGTCGACGACCTGTTGTTCAGCCAGGAGTTGAAGTTTCTCAGCAGCTTTTGCCGCAACCCCCGGGTGGTATTCCACAGCACCAGCGTGATTGCCCAGCACCAGGCCGCGCGCTCGGGGTTGGGGGTTGCCGTGTTGCCGTGCTTCATGGCCGCCGGCGACCCGGACCTGGTGCCGTTGTTGCCGCAGGAAAGCATCCAGCGCAGCTACTGGATCAGCTCCCGGCGCGAATTGCACAAGTCGGTGCGGTTGCGGGTGTTGTGGGATTACGTGGTGGAGTTGTGCGCCCAGGAACAGGGGCTGTTGTTGGGCGAGTAGCGAAGGGCAAGGGGGCTTTACAGAGATCAAATGTGGGAGCTGGCTTGCCAGCGATGGCGGTGTATCAGTAGCAGATAAGTTCACTGACCCACCGTCATCGCAGCCTCGCAGGGCGAGACAGCTCCCACATATTAGAGTTTTACCGTCTGATGCACCTGTTCACCACACGCCCGGGCATCGTTGATCATCTTTTCAAACGGTGCACTGACGATTTCATCATGGCTCAACCAGCGCACTTTCTGGGTCAACCGGTAGTGGTAGCGCAAGCCATCCTTGAGCCGTTCGCCATCGAGTTCCAGGTCATACCAGGGCGAGCTGACCTTGCAGCCCTGGACCGGCTTGTCCATCTGCCCGCCGGTCAAGGTAACGGTGTAGTCGATGGTGTCTGGATTGCCCAGGTACAGGTCGCCCTGTTGCCCGTTGCGGCGGTAGTTGAGCAGTTCGTCCCACTTCTCCTTCAGGGACTGGTCGGTGTAGACGTAGCCTTCGTCGAGTTTATCCAGGGCGCCCAGGTCGGTCATGCTGGCCTTGACTGTATAGGTGTCGGGCTGCACGAACCCGGTGGGCTGGCGGGTGACCTGGCAATCGCTGATCTCGCGGCCGAAGTTGTCGCAGATGTTCTGGTCGGTGGCGGTAGCCCCTTGTTCGCGGTCCGCGATGCTCAACTGCATCAGCGTCAGGCGGCTGAAGGTGATGCTGGCGCGGGTCGTGCCGTTGCCCTGTTTGTCATAGTGCACCTGCTTGTCCAGGCGGATGCTGGTGTCAGGGCGCGCCAGGGGGATGTGTTCCTCGCGCACCCGGCCCTGGGCATCGTTGACCAGCACCCAGCGGTCCTGGATATCGGGCAGGGTCTGGCCCGGGGCGAACACCGGGTTGGTCGGGTCCAGCCACCACACCTGGCCGGCCACTTCGGCACGCACGATGGCATGGTTGGGCGCGCCAGTGCCCGGCACCAGCAGTGAATCCACCACATCCCCACGGCTGACCCAGGCGGTTTCGGCCTTGATCCCGCTGGCCTTGAGCATGGCCGCCAGGAGGATGGACAGGTCTTTGCAGTCGCCATAACCGTGCTGTTCGATCTCCGCCAGGTTAAACGGCACATAGCCGCGATCGGTGGCCCGCCAGTCACCCAGGTAGCGGTAGTGGTCGTTGATGTGCTGCATCAGGCCGGCCACTTGCTGCGCCGGGTCCAAGCCCTTCACCGCGGCAACGGCGGCGGCACTGCCAGCCGGCAGTTTGGCGGCGAGGATCTGGTTGTAGCGCTGGGCAAAGCCGCCGAAGTGCTTTTGCACATCCAGGCTGCTGCCCACTTCGATACGTGGGATCAGGCGGATATAGGCGTGGCCCGATTCGTTGATGTAGTTGAGATAGGTCGGCGTCTTTTGCTCGATATCCAGGGTCTTGCGATTGACCGAGGGGGTAATGGTGAAGCCGTCCATCAACTCGGCGCGCCACTCGATGGGCCGTTCCGCGGTGAAACGCGCCTTGAGCCGGTCGCGCCGGGCATTGCTGGGGCCGAACTGCAGGGCGTAGTGGAACTCGGTCATCAGCGGCTTGGCCGGGTGATGTTCGCGCACGGTATAGCGGACCTGCGTGCCGACCCGCAGGTTGGGAAAAGCCAATGACGTTTGCTTGAGCCTTGAAAACCCCTGGTCGGGGTTGGGCGCGGTGCGCGTATCGATCTGCGACGCGTCCAGCGCCTGGGGCTTGCCGCCGGGTTGGGTAGACTCGGCGTGCAGCACTTCAAAACCATCGCCTTCGGCATAGTTGAAGTCGATTCGCGACAAGATCTCCCGGCCGCTGGGCTGGAGGATGGTGTAGCGGTAGGTGGTGGTGCAATCGGTGCTGGCATCGCGGTTGAAGTGGCAATGCAGCTCGGATTCATTGGCAAGTGCCGCTTCGGCCATGGGTTGCAACGCCGCATGAGCGGTGTGCGAAACAAGCCCCAGACTGGCGCAAATCAAAGGGCGGTAAAACGAGAAACGGTGCATGGGCGCCTCGGGTGGAACGTTGACACGGATACCCTGGCAGGTATCAAGAGGTTTCAGATGATAATGGCTCGCAACACCAAAGGCCAGTATTGTAGGACAATAAATATCGTTGAAAGACCCTGGATAGAGCCTTTAGCCTCGTAGGAAGGGTCAGCCGAGCAGCTCGAATCCGCTGCTGGCCAGGCGTTCGCCGTTCACCAGCACATGCACGGTGTGCTGGCCAGGGTAGTGCTTGCGCGTGCTCATGTCGCGGATGTGTTGGCCACGCAGCACGGTATGCCGTTCACCCGCGCCGAGGGTAAAGGCCTTGAGCTTGAACACCTTGGCGGCGCTATGGCCGGCGCTTTTTACATAGTCGATGGCGTAGTCCACCACCAGTTTTTGCGGGGCGCTGGCCATGGATTCCAGGGTAAACGACAGGTTGATGCGCTCACCCAGGCGAATCACCGCCGGCTCGACCTTGAACTGGTGGATCTGTACCTCGGCCTGCGCGCCTGCGCCCATGATCGTCAACGCGCGGGTATTGCCCTGCTTGATCAGGCTGCGCAGGGCGTGGCGGGCGATCCAGGCGGTGTGGGGGTTGTCCAGGGACCAGTGCTCGATCACCTCCAGCACCCAGTCGGGGTGGTCCTTGGTGATGTCGTTGAGGTGGTTGGCCACGGACTTGCGCACATACAGGCTCGTGTCAGCCTTGAGGTTATCCAGGATCGACGCGCACAGGCGCGGGTCGGCCTGCACCCGGGCCAGGCGAAACGACCACGGCAACCTCGGGCGCGAACCCTCGCTGGCGAGGCGGCGTACATGTTCATTGTCATCCAGTGACCACTGCTGCATCACCGCCAGGGTGCGCTCGAAATCCTTGAGCAGAAATGCCCGCACGGCAAACTCGGCAGAGCCAAAGGTGGTGAAGTACTTGAGCGCCGCCATCGAGCGCTGGAAGTCATCCAGGCCATAGCTGGCCACATAGTGCCCGAGGAACAGGCTGACAAAACCACTGTTCAGGCGCGGGGCCAGGGCATACAGATGCGGGAGGGTGTGCGCGTAGTCCAGGGGCATCACCGCATGCAGGCTTTCACTGACCCGGGCCATGCGCTGCATCACCGACAAACCGGCGAGGTCGCGGCTGGCGTGCTTGAGAAACCCCCTGGCATCGAATGGCGGGTACACCGCGCTCATCTCATCGGCGATGTGCTGCAGGCGTTCGAGGTTGAAGATTTCCTTGAGGGCAGGGGCGCTTTGGTCGGTCATGGGCAGTCCGCAGGAGAGGGCGATGGTCGGGCTTTTTCAAAATAACACCTTACTCAAGGCCACGAAGCTCAAAATGTGGGAGCAGGCCAGCTCCCACAAGGGCTGTGCAGGGTGCTCGGTATCTACAGATACCAGCGATATTCCCGCGCATTGATCTCCTGCTGGAAGGCCAGGTGATCCTGGCGTTTGTTTTCGCAATAGACGTCGACAAACTCCGCGCCCAAGCCTTCGCGCAGGGCCGGTTGCTGCTGCATGGCGCGCACGGCCTCAAGCATTTCCAGGGGGAAAGCCTGGCCGCTGGCGCGGTCTTCGTTCAGCGGTGCGATAGGTTCGCGCGCCGCCTCCAGGCCGTGTTCAAGCCCGACCAGGATCGCCGCCAGCACCAGGTACGGGTTGGCGTCGGCACTGGCCAGCCGATGTTCGATCCGCAGGTTGCGCGGGTCGGACTCGGGAATGCGCACGCAGGCATCCCGGTCCTCATAACCCCAACTGGCCTGGGTGGCCGCATTGACCGTACCGCCCAGGCGGCGGAAGGCGTTGTGGTTGGGCGAGAAAATCGGCATGCAGTGCGGCAGCAGTTCCAGGGAGCCCGCCACCGCGTGGCGCAAGGGCTGTTGCTGGTGCGCCGCCAGCAGGTTGTTACCGGCGGCGTCGTACAGGCTGACATGCACATGCATGCCACTGCCCGGATGTTGCAGGTAGGGCTTGGCCATGAAGCTGGCGCGATAGCCATGCTTGAGCGCCACGCCACGGGTGCTGCGGCAGAACAGGGCGGCCCAGTCGGCGGCGCGCAGGCCGTCGTCGAGGTGGCCGAAATTGATCTCGAACTGGCCGGGGCCCAGCTCGGCGGTGATCACCGTAATATCGATCCCTTGGGCCTGGGCGGTCTGCACCATGTCATCGAGCACCGGGGCGAAACGCGACAGCCGCTCGATATGCAGGGTCGGTTGGTCATCGGGGTCGTCGCTCAACGGGTCGCGGGCAAATTGCGGCAGGCCGTCGGCGAGTTTGCGGTCGAACAGGTAGAACTCCAGCTCGAACGCCACCACCGGGTGAATGCCCTTGCCGTGCAAGCGCTCCAGGACCTTGGCCAACACTTCGCGGGGTTCAAATTCGATGGGGGCTTCGGTGCCGTCGGAGGTGATCAGCATCTGCCCCAGGGGTTGCGCTTCCCAGCTCACCGGCTTGAGCGTGCCGGGCACCAGGCGGCGGTTGGCGTCGGGGTCGCCGTCGTGGAAGCAATAGTCGCCGATCTTGAACAAACCGCCCTGGGCGCCCAGCAACACCGCGTTCTGTGGCAGCTTCAGGGGGCTGCCGGCGGCGACTTTTTCCAACATTTCAACCGGGTAGCGCTTGCCGTAGAAACGCCCGGGGATGTCCAGGGCAATCAGGTCGACGTAACGTACCTCGGGATGGTTCTGGCGAAAGGTCCGCACTTCGGCCAGTAACGTGGCGCAATGGCTTTTCACGGGTGACGCTCCTTGGTGTGCCTCAGTTATAGACCCACAGCACGCGGGCCGGCAGGTCGGTCAGGTTGCCGTAGCGGCAGTGGGCGAAACTGGCCAGGTGAAAGCTGTCGCCGGGGCCGAGGGTGACCGCGTCGGCCTCGCCTTCGACCCACAGCGTCAGGTGGCCTTCAAGCACAAAGCCGGCCTGTTCGGCGCGGTCGCTCATGGTTTGCTCGCCACTGTTGGCGCCGGGTTCGAGCAGGCTGTCGAGGATCGAAAACGCCCCCTGCATGCTGGGCGAGACGAGGATGTCGGTGATGCCATTGGCGTAATACACCGTGCGCCGCTCGTTGGGGCGGGTGACCCAAGCCACCGTCTTGGGCTTGGACAGGCTGTAGAAGTAGGTGGTGGGCACGTCCAGCGCATGGCTGATGGCCGTCAGGTCCGCCACGGTCGGGCGCGACAACCCGCGCTCGACCTGGGACAGGAACCCCACGGAGCGCTCGATCTTTTGCGCCAACTGGGCCAGGGTCAGTTTTTTGTATTTACGCAGGTCGTGGATCAGGATCGCCAGGGCGTCCAGTTCTTCTTGTTTGTCCATGGGGCTTCGTGAAATTCTTATCTAAAAATTTCATGAAAAATTACAGGATTAATTTCACGGGCGCAAGAGCCCCCCCTTGTAGGAGCGAGCTTGCTCGCGAAAAACCCACAGGCTCCCTGATAGCGCTGGGTTATCGCTGGCAAGCTGTATCAACTCACTCGCGCTCGAAGCTATCGGTCTGGTTGCCATCGGCATCGAACACATTGATCCGGTTCGGCACCTGCGTATCCCAGATGCTATAGGTCGCCTCGTTGCTGTTGGACGGGAAGCTGTAGCTGGTATACGAACCCAGTTTTTTCACCACGCGGTTGTTTTTGTCGATCAATACCAGGCCTTCAAACCCGTCCATTTGCGCTGAGGCCAGGTTTTTCTGGAAAGGGTTGAGTGTGCTGTAGGTCACCGGCACGCGCAGTTTGCCGTGCACATCGATGGCGCCATAGCGGCTGCCCTTTTGCACCACCGCCATGCCGTTGGAGAACGGGTTGACGTCATCGAAGGGCAGGCTAAAAGGCAGCGCCTTGCCCTGTTCGTTGATAAAACTGTATTTGCGGCTGCCACGGTCCTGGATCAGCAAGGGCTGGCCCTGGATAAACTGGCCGAAGACCGTCGCGCTGGCCGGGTTGAGTTTTTTCATGCCCAGGTCGTAGACGTCGGTTTGCTGCTTGTCGGCAGAGGTGGCGTAGATAAACGCGCCTTCTGCGTTAACGCTGGAATAGCGCGGCGCCAGCAGTTCCTGGCCACTCAGGCTCCAGGCGCCGTACAGCGAGTCGGAACCATAGGTTTTCTGGCCCGGACGGGCGATGAACACATTGCCGATGACATTGGGGTTGATGTACTTCATCGGCACCACGAGCTGCAATTTCTTGACGTCGTAGATGCCATAGGGGCCGTTGGTTTCGCGCTGGACCACCACCAGCCGGTCGTTTATCTGCTTCTCGATGCTCTCGAACGGCAGTTCATTGAGGGTGTGGGTCCCCGGCACAAAGGCAAAGTACTTGAACAACAGCTGGCTCCAGCCCTCGCCCGAGGATTTTTCGCCGACCATCATCTGGTAGACATCGGGCATCTCGGTGTACTCGATACGCTCGAAGCGTGGCTTGACCACCCATTTTCCCTGGTTATCGATAAAGCCCTTTTTTTCGCTGGCACTGTCGAAGGCAATGTAGCGTTCACGGGGGGGCAGGCTGTTGCTCATTTCCAGATCGATCGTCTGCGGTTGCGCCGGCTCCAGCAGGTAGATGACCACACTGGCAGGTGTGTCTTCAAACTGGTAAGTCACCTGGACATTGCTCAGCTCGCTGTCTGAGCTGGGCAGGCTGCTGGCGAATTTTTCCAGATGATCCTGCACGGCCGCGGCACTTTTGAAGTCGGCGAAGTTATCTGCCATGCGCAGCAGTTCGTTGTAGTACGCCTGCAGGTTGGCCTTTTGTTCGGCCGTGGGCGAGGTGTTGGTGCTGCTGCCGCCGCTGTACAGGGTCTTGCCGTCGGCGGTCAGGCCCTGGATCACATAGGACTTGTGCTTTGGCGTGGCCAGTTGCAGGGCGGCGCGTGAATCGCCCAGGGCTGTCAGCTGGTAAGCCTCGCCGTTTTCACCGGTGGCTTTCGGGTTGGCCGGGTCCAGCAGGATTTTCCTGAAGCCTGGGTAAGCCTGGTAGTGCAGGGCAACCTGGAGGCGTTCAACCGGCTTGTTGACCTTCAGCTCGGTGCTGGTGTGGTTTGGCTCTGCTTCGCGATTGGCGTCCTCAAGGACCACATCGGCGAACGGCTGTTGGGTGCCATCGCGAAAATGCACGGTCTGGATCTGGTAGCTACCTTGGCTTTCCTGATCCGGCAGCGCGCCAAGCTTGAGGGTGTCGCGGATCGCTTCGACATCCAGGTTGAGCCCGGAGCCATTGTCGAAAAACACCTGTTGGAAGTGCAGCGGTGTTTGCTTGAGGGTGGTCAACGCCGCCTTCAGTTGTTGATCGGGGAAGGGCGCGAAGGGCTTTTCGTAGCTCAGTTCTTTCTGGGCCTGGGGCTCGTTGGACGCGGGGGTGGCCGGGCCGATTTCCAGGCGCATGCTTTCGATCATCGCGATGCGATTGAGGTTGTCGCGCATATCGAGGATCAGGTAATTCAGGCGTTTTTTCGCTTGCGCCAAGGGCAGGTCCCGAATGCCATCCACACCGCCCTCATCGAGCTGTGCCTCGCTGTACTCGGCGCCTTCAAGCAGGTCGGTGTCAGCATTGCGGCCCAGCAGGTAATACGTTGCGCCGCCGATCACCGCGATCACAATCAAGGCGCTGGCCAATAGTTTGGTGCGCGGCAGAGCTGTTTTCATTGTTCTTGGACTCGTCAGTAGGCTGGCGCAAAGAGAGTAGTACCGTATACACGTTATTCAGGATTGTGGATTTAAATTTTGCATAAATGCATAAAACAGCCTTTTCTGCCGCTCATCCTGCGTTAAGGTAGCGGCTTATTCCCCGCGCAACGCATGCCGCCAGGCAAAGAGAGCAGGATGCTTAAAACCATAAGAAACTACCCCCGCAGCGTAAACCTGCTGCTGTCAGCCACGCTGATTCTGACCCTGGCCAAGGCGATCACCTTTCCGTACATGGTGATCTACCTGTCCAGCCACTTTGCCCTGGGCATCAGCGAAGTGGGCCTGGTGATCGGCAGTTCGCTGATCGTCGGTTCCCTGCTGAGTGTGTATGGCGGTTTCCTCGTGGACCGGGTCAACAGCTACCGGCTGTTGCTGGGCCTGAGCCTGCTGTTCGTGCTGGGGTTTGTCGGCACGCTGCTGGCCCGCGAGCTGTGGCTTTTCTACAGTTGCCTGATCCTGATCAACCTGGCGTATGCGGTGATCGATGTCGCGGTCAAGGCCGGGTTTGCCAGCCTGTTGCCCGTCGATGCGCGCAGTGAAGTGTTTTCCATCAAGTACACCCTGACCAATATCGGCTATGCGGTAGGGCCGTTTTTGGGGGCGATGGTGGCCAAGGTCGATATGAGCCTGCCGTTTGTCTTGTCGGTGCTGCTGGGGATCGGTTTCTTCCTGCTCTACTGGCGCTGGGGCGACCGCAGCCTGGCTACGGTGGACACCGCGCAAAAGCCGGTGCCCTTCCTCGCGGTGGGCCGGGTGCTGCTGCGCGATCATCGCCTGGTGTGCTTCACCCTTGGCGGATTGCTGAGCGCGGTGGTGTTCGGGCAGTTCACTGCCTACCTGTCGCAGTACCTGGTGACCACTTCGGACGCCGAATACACCTACAGCGTAATCAGCGCCATCCTGACCACCAACGCCCTGCTGGTGATCGCCCTGCAATACGTGATTGGCCGGCAGATCAGCCACCGTCACCTGAGCCGCTGGCTGCTCCTGGGGCTGGGTATGTTCATGCTGGGGGTGATGGGCTTTGCGCTGTCCACCAGCGTGTGGTGGTGGGTGGTGTCGATGGCGATCTTTACCGTGGGGGAAATCATCGTGTTCCCCGCCGAATACATGTTTATCGACCGCATCGCCCCGGACCACCTGCGCGGCATGTACTACGGCGCGCAAAACCTCTCCAACCTTGGCGCCGCGCTGGGGCCGGTGTTATGCGGGCTGGTGCTGGCCAGCCTGCCGGCGCACTACATGTTCTACATGCTGGCGGGGTTTATCGTGGCCGGGGGGTTGTTCTACTTTATCGGTGCATCGTTGAAGCCACGCTCTTTGTAGGCGTGGCAAGACTCACGCGCGGAGCTGTATCCCCTATCCCACAGGGGATAAGTGCCTACAAAGGGGTGGGGTCAGATGGAGATCGCCCCGCCCATGGTGTTGCTGTGCAACTCATAGCGCAGTTCCTCGACCATCGTCGCGACGTCCTGCGGGGTCTTGAGCTTGTTCACGCTGATCCCGGTGACGACCAGGTCCACGCGGCCGCTTTCGGCATCAAATACCTTCAGCGTCAGTGATGAGTCGCGGCACAGGGTGAATTCGCAGGTCAGCGGCAACAGGGCTTCTTCGATGCAGTTTCGCAGTTGGGCCAGGGTAAACATGCCAGCCCCCATTAACGACGACGCAACAACAGGCCCAGCAGCAGACCCACGCCAGCCACGATTGCCACGGTGGCCAGGGGCTTGCGTTGGGCAAAGTCGCCAACATTGTCCAGCACATCGCCATAGGTCTGTTGCAGTTGGCCGGCTGCCTGGCGGGCTACGCCCCGGGCCTGGAGTTGTTCGTCATCGGTCATCTCGCCGAGGAAATCCTGAGCCTTGCCCACGGCTTTTTCAACGCGGCCTTTGACCTGTTCGCTTTTCATGATGCCTCCTTCAAGGGCAAAAAATCACCATGACCCAGGGCTTCACACCCTGTGCCTACCCTTCAAGGTTAAGCAGCGTATCGGCGTGCAATAAGGCGAATTTGCACTGGTAGCCCTAGTGCATTTGCACCTTATTTTGCGGTTTTTACCCGTCGCTCCCCGGCAAACAGCCCGCGTTCCCGGGCCCAGACGATGGCGGCACTGCGGCTGTGCACATTGAGCTTGGAATACACCGTGGCCACATGATTGCGCACGGTATTGGGCGCCAGCTTCAGGCGCGAGGCGATTTCCTTGTCGGCCAGGCCTTCGCAGATCAACCCCAGCACATCCCGTTCGCGGGCGGTCAGGTCGGTGAAGGCGATGTTTGGCAGGTTGGGGCTGTTGACGCTCTTGGCGTTGGCCAGTTTTTCGATCAGGGTCTGGCTGAACCAGGATGCGTCCTTCATCACTTCCTCGATGGCCGACACCAACTCCAGCTCCGAGCGTTTGCGCTCGGTGATATTCATCATCACCAGCAGGTAACAGGCGGTGTCCTGGATGCACACGGTGTCAGCCGACACCACGCAATCAATCACCTCATGGCCTTTCTTGCGGATCTTCAGGTCATGGCCGTCGAGGTTGCCGGCTTTTTCCAGGGTGGCGAACAACTGCGTGCAGGCGTCGCGGTTGTCGATAAAGTTGATCTCGCTGATGGATTTGCCGATCAGTTCTTCACTGGTATAGCCGGTGATGCTCATGAACGCATCGTTGACGTCCACCACCTGCAAGTTGTCTGCATCGCACACCAGGGTTGGCACCGGTGTCAGGCGGAAGGACTTGGCAAAGCGCTCCTCGCTCTGGCGCAGGGCGGTCTCGGCCTTGCGCCGGGGCTCAAGGTCGGTGAAGGAAAACAGCATGCATTCCTCATCGTTCATATCCAGCGGCTGGCCGGCGACAATCACCAGCTTGCTGCCGCCTTCGGGCAGCTTCAGCTCGGCTTGCATCTGCGGGATGGTTGCCCCTTCGCTCAGGCGCTGGATGGCCAGCTCCTTGCGCTCGGCCTGTTCCAGCACGTCCAGTTCGTACACCGAGCGGCCGATCACCTGGTCGCGGTTGTGGCCGGTCATTTCCAGGAAACCCTGGTTGACCTTGATATAGCGCAAATCACTCAAGCGGCAGATCACCGCCGGCGCCGGGTTGGCGTTGAAGGTTTTTTCAAAGCGCTGTTCGGCGCTGGCCCATTCGGTGGCATCGCTCAAGATCAGCACCAGCAACTCCGGCTTGCCGGCGCTGTCGGTGAGCGCCAGGCTGCGCAGGCGATGGACCCAGGTGCGGTCGGTGTCGGCGGTGGGCGTGACTTCGACCACCACGTCACTGAATTCTTCACCGTTGGCCACCCGGCTCAGCGGATAGGCCTCCAGGGCCAGCGGGTGATTGTTGCGATAGCGCAGGCCAAAGCGCTCGGCGTATTCGGCGGTGTTGGCCCCCAGCCCGGCAATCTCGTCCAGGCCGTGCATGGTCAGCGCCGCCTCGTTGGCCCAAAGGATTGTCTGATCGATCTCGGCAAGAATCACCCCATCGGACAGGCCGGAAATGATCTGCTGCAATTGGCGGCGATTGGTTTCTTGGGCGAGGACGGCCTGGCTCATGGTTTCTCCAAAATGGTGACATAACGACAATGGCACCTCCTGCTTCCTGTAGGAGGGCATGTCTGGCTGGTGTGGAGTACGACAACTGGCCTTGAGCATAGTGCAGACCGATTCGGCTTGGCGGGGTGCGAATGCACCAGCCCGCCTAGTGCAATTGTGCCGAGACCGTAGGCGTCGGCCTGGACACACTGACGGCCTACTCATTTGTCCAAGGAAAGATCATGACCCCTTTATATGAAACCAGCCGCTCGCCCTTTCGTGTGTCCTGGGGCTCGGTACTGGCCGGTAGTGCAATTGCCCTGGTGACCTACCTGGTGCTCAGCGTACTGGGCACCGCCATCGGCGCCAGTGCGGTCGACCCCATGGCGGCGGGTAACCCGTTGAGCGGTTTTGGCACCGGTGCTGGCATCTGGCTGTTTGTCTCCACACTGTTGGCGATTGGCGTGGGTGCTTTCGTCGCCGGCCGCACGGCCCCGGATCGCGGCGGCCTGCATGGCGTCCTGAGCTGGACCATCACCACCTTGCTCACCACCTGGCTGCTGGCGGCATTGGCCACCAGCGTGGTCGGCGCCGCAGGCAATGTGGTGGGCAAAGGCCTGTCGGCGGCCGGTAGCGGCATTGCCGCCGTGGCCCCCGGCATCAGCGACAGCGTCAAGCAGCAGATGGACGAAAAGGGCATCCGCCTGGATTGGGAGAGCCTGCAGGGCGAACTCGACACCTTGCTCAAGCAAAGCGGCAAGGCTGAACTGGATCCGGCCAAGGTCGAGCAAAAAGCCGACCAGGCAGCCGCAGACGGCCAGCAAGCGGCCACTGAGGCCGCCACCAACCCGGCCCAGGCCGCGACCGAGCTCAAGCAATGGTTCGAGCGCGTCAAGGCTTCCGGTGAACCGGCGTTGAATGCCGCCGACAAAGAGGCGCTGGTCAACATCGTCGCCGCCCGCACCGGCAAGAGCCAGGCCGAGGCCAGCCAGATCGTCGAGAACTATGCCCAGGCTTATCAGCAGGCCGTGCAGAAAGTCGAAGAGCTCAAGGCCCAGGCCGAACAAAAGGCTCGCGAAGCGGGTGAAGTCGCAGCCAAGCAACTGTCCCGCGCAGCGTGGAGCACCTTGTTGATGTTGGTATTGGGGGCCGCCTTGAGCTTTGGCATCGGCCGCCTGGCCATTTCGACCCGCAAAGTACCCGTGGCTTGATCAAGGCCCGTTGATGTCTTGACCCCAACACCTGGCGTGAGCGCGTAAACTGTCGGCTTTTTACGCGCTCACGCCAAGGTATGCTTTTGACCCCGCTAAAAACCACAACCCTGTTGTTGCTCACCAGCCTGCTGGCGGCGTGCGGCACCTCACCGCCACGTACCCCTGACGACATCTGCGGCATCTTCCGCGAAAAAGACGACTGGTACGACGCCGCCAAAGTCACCCAGAAGCGCTGGGGCGTGCCGATCCAGGTGCCGTTCGCCATCATGTATCAGGAATCGGGCTTCCGGCAAAACGCCAAGACCCCGCGCAAATACCTGCTCTGGATCATCCCCTGGGGCCGCGTCAGCACCGCCGCCGGCTACGCCCAGGCCAAGGATGAAGTGTGGGGCGACTACCAGAAAAGCACCGGCCGCAACTGGGCCAGCCGCCAGGACTTCGACGATGCCATCGACTTTGTCGGCTGGTACATGGACAAGACCGCCAGCATCAACGGCGTGTACAAATACGACGCCTATGGCCAGTACCTCAACTACCACGAAGGCTGGGGCGGCTACCGTAACCGCACCTACGCCAGCAAGGCGTGGCTGTTGCCGGTTGCCGGCAAGGTCAAGGCCCGCTCCGATCTGTATGCGCGCCAGTATGCAGGGTGCAAGGCGGATCTGGAGCGGGGGTTCTGGGGGCGGTTTTGGCGGTGGTTGTGAGGCCGGAAGCGGGTAAGGCACATGAGCCTTACCCGCTTGTTTACGCGACCAGTCTTCCCACCAGAGGCACAATCAACAAGGTGCTCAACGCCATCGAGATCACGTTGCCGATATACGGATGAAAGTGGGGGGGCAGTCGCCCTGCAATGGCACAGGCCAGAGGCGGCGCCAGCAGTGCGCCAAGCAACGCACTGGAGCCGATCACCATCCAACTCCCGCCATGGGTCAGCACCGCTGCCGGTACGACCGACACCAGCGGCACATAGGTGGGATACCAACCGCGCTTGATCCACTGGCTGCGCCAGAGTACTACGCCCAATGCCGATGTCAGTGCCTGGGCGCCTATCAGTTGCAGCACCAGCCCCGAGCCATAGGCGGCGCTCATGGGGTTCAAGGCATAGGCCAGCAGGACACCCGCCAGCAGGCCAAGGCTGGCCCATTCATTGCCAAAAAACGGCGCTTCGGTAAAGTCCGCCAGGACCCGGCGCAGGCTCCAGGCCACGCCATAAGACTGTGGCTTGACCGGCACCGGCCTGGTCGGGGCGATATAGCCGGAGCGCACCAGCGCCGGGACGCGCCGACAGACTACAAAGGCAACCACACTGCCTAGCGCCATGCCCAGTACGTTGCCAATCACCACGGGCAAACCCAGGGGGACGCACACAAAATTGACGATCAGCAAGCACAGGGGCGTGACCAGTAGGGCGCCCAGCAGCGCACCGTTGAGGGTGACCTTCCAGCCACCACCAAACATCAGCACCATCGCCGCCGGCAGGGAAACAAACGCGGCGAAGGTGGGTTGCCAGGTGTCAGCAGTGACCGTCCACCCCCACAACAGGTTGCTCAACAGCAGGCCCAGCAGGGAGCTGCTCACCAGCCACGGCCACAGCCCACTGCCGTAGCAAATCGCAAAGCCTTGCCAGCGCTTGCCGGTGCGGCTGGCCCACCAGGCCAGGTAGGCCCCCGCCAGCAACCCGAGGGAGGCCAGTTCATGCTTGTAGAAGGCTACCTCGCTGATATCCCCCAGTACCCAGCGTAGCCAGGCGATTGGCTCAGGAAAACCCGCCACCATATCGCCGTAGCTGGGCCAGGAGCCTTGATGGGTGAGGGTCGTCCAGAGGATCAGCAGGGCGCTGATGAGCCCCAAGGCGATGATTGCCTTATCGGCCTGAGATCGCTCGGTCCCGGGTTTCGTGAATAGATTTTCCATGGCCCACCCTCCCTTCAGCGTGGCAGGGCGGGGTGTTGGCAATACCCGAGCATCTGATCGTAGAGATCATTGCGCCGGTCACGTTGCAGGTCGTTGAGGCTGTTCCAGATCGGCGCACTGCGGGCGCTGGTCAGGTCGATATCGGCGAACAGGATTTCCTGGCGGTTGGCCGACGCTACATTGCCGATAGGCCAGCCATTGGTCCCGGCAATCAACGAACAGCCCAGGTAGCGTGCATCGCGCTCCTCACCGATCCGGCTGGCGGCGGCGATAAACACATTATTGACGTGGGCGGCGGTCATGGTCAGGTACGACGCCATGCATTTACCGGCCTCGTCGAACAGTGGCGGCGGCGTCCACACCCAGTTGTTGAGGCTGCAAATAATATCGGCGCCTTGCTGGCTGAGGATCCGTGGCACTTCCGGGAACCAGATGTCCCAGCAGATCAACAGGCCAATCCGTCCAATAGGCGTTTCAAACACTGGAAAGCCCAGGTTACCGGGAGTGAACCAGAGCTTTTCCAGGTTCCACAAATGGGCCTTGCGGTACTTGCCGATCAACCCATCCGGGCCCAGCAACAGTGCAGTGTTGAACAACTGCCGGCCATCGATCTCATTCAGGCCCGCCACCAGATACACCTGGTGCGTGGCCGCAAACGCCATCCAGGCCTGCACACTGGCCCCGCCAGGAACAACCTCGGCATGCTCGAATGCATCCTGGCGGCTGTTGAAGAAGTAGCCGCAGTTCGATAACTCGGGCAGCACGATCAGGTTAGCCCCACCATTGACCGCCTCGGCGGCCAGGGCCAGGCTGCGATGAAGGTTGCTTTCGCGGTTATCCAGGCCGACCTGGGGGTCGAACTGCACGACAGCGACGCGGACAGGGCTTGTTGGCTCGTTCATTGGGGGTGACCTCTTATTGTTATGCAACCGGGGTGGTTGGTTTTTTATAAGAGGGGAAAAAATGGACGGGGTTAAGTCAGGCGCTTCTGGCTGAGGCGTAGTCTGGATCCTTTAGAGGGCGCTTGCCAAAGGCGCTTGGTTCTGGGAAAAAGCCAGCCAGTGTGAACCCTACGAGATCCTCCATGAACAACGAAGAACTGCAAATCACCGACATCCGCCCAGGCGACGGCAAGACCGTGGTCAAGGGGGCGCTGATCACCACTCAATACACCGGCACCCTGGAAGACGGTACGGTGTTTGATTCGTCCTGGGCGCGGGGCAAGCCGTTCCAGTGTGTGATCGGTAGCGGTCGGGTTATTAAAGGCTGGGACCAGGGCCTGATGGGGATGAAGGTCGGTGGGGTGCGCAAGCTGTTTGTGCCGGCGCATCTGGCGTATGGCGAGCGGGCGATGGGGGCGCATATCCAGCCCAACAGCAATCTGTGTTTCGAGATCGAGTTGCTGGAAGTGTTGACCCGTGATGATTGAAGGCTCAGGGCCGGTCAACTGTTCTCGATATGTTTGAAAAAACGTCGGCAGGCGGATGAAGGCCTGACTGGCAAGCGCAACCCTTGTGGGCTCGACAGCTCCCACAGTTATTTGTTCTACCATTCGCCGATCTCTCCTTGAATGCCGGGTATTGCTGCTGATACTGTACAAAAATACAGTATTCGGTAGCCCCCCATGCAGTTGATCGAAAAACTCAGCATCCTCGCCGATGCGGCCAAGTACGACGCGTCCTGCGCCAGCAGCGGGGCGCCCAGGCGCAGCTCCGAGGGCAAGGCCGGGCTGGGGTCGAGCGATGGCATGGGCATCTGCCACAGCTATACCCCCGATGGGCGCTGTGTGTCGCTGCTCAAGGTGCTGCTGACCAATTTCTGCCTCTACGACTGCCAATACTGCGTCAACCGCCGTTCCAGCGATGTGCCCCGTGCCCGGTTCAACCCGGAGGAGGTGGTGAGCCTGACCCTGGACTTCTACCGGCGCAATTGCGTCAGCGGGCTGTTTCTCAGTTCGGGGATCATCCGCTCGGCGGACTACACCATGGAGCAACTGGTGCGGGTCGCCAAGTTGTTGCGCGAGGTGCATGACTTTCGCGGTTATATCCACCTCAAGACCATTCCCGAAGCCGATCCTGCGTTGATTGCCGAGGCCGGGCGGTATGCCGATCGCTTGAGCGTGAACATTGAATTGCCCACCGATAAAAGCCTGCAGCTCCTCGCGCCAGAGAAGCAGATCGGTTCGATCAAGCAGGCGATGCAGACGATTTTCACCGGCGAGCAAACCGTGCTCAACGAGCCCCGGGCACCGCGTTTCGCCCCGGCTGGGCAAAGCACGCAGATGATTGTCGGTGCCGATGACACGGACGACAGCACTATCCTGCATGGGGCCGAGGCGCTGTATGGCAATTTCAAGTTGCGCCGGGTGTATTACTCGGCCTTCAGTCCGATTCCCAATAGCCCGAAAAGCGTACCCCTGGCGGCGCCGCCATTGATGCGCGAGCACCGGTTGTACCAGGCGGATTTCCTGCTGCGCAGTTATGGTTTCCGCGCCAATGAACTGTTCGCCGGGCCGGGGGATCTGGCGCTGGATATCGACCCCAAGCTGGCCTGGGCCCTGGAGCATCGCGAGGTGTTCCCGCTGGACCTGAACCGTGCCGAGGCGACGTTGATCGCACGTATCCCGGGGATTGGCCTGCGCACCACCGAACGCCTGGTGGCGCTGCGCCTGCAACGCAAGATCCGTTTTGAAGACCTGGCGCGCATGCGCTGCGTGCTGAGCAAGGCCAAGCCGTTTTTCATCACCAGCGACTACCACCCCCAGCAAGCGGAAAGCACCAGTGTGTTGCTGCGCGAGCAACTGCGCGACCGCCCGCTACCGCAACAGATGGGGTTGTGGGGATGATCAGCCTGGAATGCGACAACCTGTTCAGCACTTGGCGCGAGCAGGCGCGCTGGCTGCTCAGCCATCAGGTCGACCCCAGCCATGTCAGTTGGGGCGAAGCGGAAGTGGCGGACCTGTTCGCCACCGACGAGCACTACCCGGCGCACAACGGCCCGTTCCAGGCGCGCATTCCCAAGGCCCTGCTGGAGCTGCTGGAAAGTGCAGCCTGCTACCACGGCGAGCAGCGCTGGAGCCTGTTGTATGAAGTGCTGTGGCGCGTCAGCCATGGCGACCGCACGGCGATGATGGCAGGGGATCAACTGGGCAGCGAGTTGCAGCGGCGGATCAAGCAGGTGCGGCGCGAGGCCCATCACCTGCATGCGTTTGTGCGTTTTATCGCCCTGCCGGCGGCGGCGGGCCCGGAGCTGCCGGAGTACGTGGCCTGGCACGAGCCGGCCCACGATATTTTGCATAGCGCCAGCCAGCACTTTGTCGGGCGCATGGGCCGTCATCGCTGGATGATCGCCACGCCCCTGGACGGGGTGTATTACGACGGTGCGCAGTTGATCCACCAACGCCAGTGCCCGGAGCAATGGCAGCAGTTGGCACAGAATGTCGAGGACCCACACAGTGCCATGTGGCTGACCTATTACAGCCATATCTTCAACCCGGCGCGGTTGAATCCCAAGGTCATGGAAGGGCACTTGCCGAGCCGATTCTGGAAGAATCTGCCGGAGGGTAAGTTGATACCGGGGTTGATCAGTGAGGCGCGGACGGGGAAGCAGCGGGATGGGCAGGCGAAGCTGATTGGTGAGCGCCCAGGCAAGCGGATTTCAAGCGGGCATGGTTAAAACATGTGGGGAAATATATGGGGGCTGGCTTGTGTGGGAGCTGGCTTGCCTGCGATGCAGACGCCTCGGTCTATCAGTTGTACTGAGGTGATGCTATCGCAGGCAAGCCAGCTCCCACACAAGCCAGCTTCCACATTGGATCTTCATCGCGACAGGGGATGGGGGTCAGGCCAACTCAGTCGCCGTATTTTTCACCACGGCCAACTCCGGGTGGGCCACCAGTTTGTCGATGTGCAGCTCATCATTGTTCAACCAGGTTTCCGTCAGTACGCGGTAGTGCTCCATGTCCCGGCAGCGCATGCGCAGGCTGTAGTCGAAGGGCCCGCTGATCAGTTGGCACTCGAATACCTGCGGGCAGGCTTTGACGCAGGCTTCAAAAGCTTTTTGTGCCGAGCGCCCGCTCTGGTTAGACAAGGCCACCAGCACCAGCAAGGACAACCCCGGCGAGACCATCTGCACATCGATGATTGCGCCATAACCGCGGATCACCCCGCGCCGCTCCAGCTTGCGCACCCGCTCCAGGCAGGGCCTGGGCGTCAGGTGCACCAGCGAAGACAGCTTCTCGTAGGTGATGCGCCCCTGATGGCGCAGCACATCGATGATGGCTTCATCAATGCGATCCAGCGCAGGGGAGGAATGGGGTCCGTTGGCCTTGGTATCCATGGTCGGTTCTGTGTTCACTTCAAGCGGTTGGAGAGAAATTGCTGCAAGCGTTCGCTGGTGGGGTGGTCGAGGATCTCGGCGCTGCCTTGTTCTTCGACGCGGCCCTGGTGCAGGAACAGCACCTGGCTGGACACTTGCCGGGCAAAGCCCATTTCGTGGGTGACCATGAGCATGGTACGACCTTCCTCGGCCAACGTCTGTATGACTTTTAGGACTTCCCCTACAAGCTCTGGATCCAGCGCCGAGGTCGGTTCGTCGAACAGGATAATCTCCGGTTCCATGGCCAGGGCCCGGGCGATGGCCACGCGCTGTTGCTGGCCACCGGAGAGAAACGCCGGGTATTGATCGGCGACCCGGCCTGGCAGGCCGACTTTATCCAGGTACATGCGCGCGCGTTTTTCTGCCTCGGCGCCACTCACACCCAGCACCCGGCGCGGCGCCATGCAGATGTTTTCCAGCACGGTCATGTGGCTCCACAGGTTGAAGTGTTGAAACACCATGGCCAGGCGCGTGCGCAGGTTTTGCAGTTGCGCCTGGTGTGGCGCTTGCACGCCTGCGCGACCCTGGCGCATTTCAATGCTGATGCCGTCCAGGGTGATCACCCCGGCGTCGGGTTGTTCGAGGAAGTTGATGCAGCGCAGCATGGTGCTCTTGCCGGAGCCGCTGGCGCCGATCAGGCTGATTACATCGCCCTTGCTGGCGTTGAGCGAAACACCCTTGAGCACTTCATGGTCGCCGTAGCTTTTATGCAGGTCTTCGACCTTGAGTTTGACGTTGGTGCCGGCCGCCACCACGCTCGGGCGGGGCGCGGCAATGTGGGTGGGATGGGCGGCCAGGGCCTGTGCGGACTGATTCATGGGTTAGCCTCGGGTCGGGACAAGAAAGCGCATCCAGCGTCGTTCGGCCAGTCGGAACAGGCCCACCAATGCAAAGGACAGCAGCATGTACAGCAGTGCGGCAATACCGAAGGCCTGGAACGTGAGGAACGTTTCGGCGTTGGCGTCGCGGGCCACCTTGAGGATGTCGGCGATGGTGGCGGTAAATGCCAGGGATGTGGCGTGCAGCATCAGGATCATTTCGTTGCTGTAGGCCGGCAACGCGCGGCGCAGCGCGGCGGGGATCACCACGAACAGGTTCATCCGCCAGCCGTGCAAACCATAGGCCCGCGCTGCTTCAATTTCGCCGTGGGGAATATTGCGAATGGCCCCGGCGAAGATTTCCACGGTGTAGGCACAGGTGTTGAGCACAAAGGCCAGCAGGGTGCAGTTCAACGCATTGCGGAAAAACTGATTGAGCAGGGCATTGTCCTGCACCACTTCCAGGCTGTAGAGGCCGGTGTAGCAAATCAGCAACTGGATATACAGCGGCGTACCGCGAAACAGGTAGGTGTACACCTCCACCGGCCAGCGTAGCCAGAAGTGCTCGCTGACGCGGGCAATTGCCAACGGGATCGACAGGAAAAACCCGAGGATCACCGACACGATAAACAGCCACAAGGTCATGGCCACCCCGGAAAAGCCCGAGCCATCGGTCCACAGATACGCCAGGCCATATTGCTGGATCAGTTCAATCATCGCGCCACCCCTTTGATGCCGACGTTGTAGCGCCGTTCCAGGCGTTTGAAGATGCGGTTGGAGAGGGTGGTGATCACCAGGTACACCAGGCCCGCCAGGATCAGGAAGTACAGCGGATCATTGGTGGTCTTGCCGGCGTTCTGCGCGGCCTTGACCAAGTCGGCCAGGCCAATGATCGACACCAGCGCGGTGGACTTGAGCAGCACCAACCAGTTATTGCCCAGCCCCGGCAAGGCAAAGCGCATCAACTGCGGGAACATCACCAGCCGAAAGCGCTGCCAGCGGCTCAAGCCGTAGGCAGTTGCCGCTTCCAGTTGGCCCACCGGCACACTGAGCATCGCACCGCGAAAATTCTCGGTGAAATACGCACCGTAGATAAACCCCAGGGTGACGACCCCGGCGGTGAAGGGATCGATTTCAAAGTAATTCCAGCCGAGCATTTCGGTCAGGTCATTGAGCCACAGTTGCAGGCTGTAGAAGATCAGCAGGATCAGCACCAGGTCCGGCACGCTGCGGATCAAGGTGGTGTAGAGCGTAGCCGGGATGTGCAACAGTTTATGGCTGGACAGCTTGGCACCGGCGGCGATCAGGCCCAGGCTCAGGCTCAGAACCAGCGCGAGGAACGCCAGCTTGATGGTCATCCAGGCACCCTGGGCCAACAGCGGGCCGAAGCCTTGCAGGTTGAGGAGTTCATTCACGGGAAAGTCTCGATAGAACCGGTAGGAACCTGCCGCAAATGGCGGTGTTTATCGCACCGCCAGCGCTGGCAAGCCGGCTCCTACAGGGGATAGGGCGGGGGATTACTCGTGATAGATATCTTCGTCACCGAAGTATTTCTTCTGGATCAGCGCGTAAGTGCCATCGGCCTGGATGGCCGCGATGCCCTTGTTGATCAGCGCCAGCAGTTCCTGGTCGTTCTTGCGCAGGCCCATGGCAATGTCCAGCGGCAAGGTCGGGTCCTTGAAGGCCGGGCCGGATTGGTAGTCGGCGCCTTCAGGCTTGGACAGGAAGTTGAGCTGGGCTTCGAGCTTGTCGGTCAGCGTTGCGTCGAGGCGGCCGTTTTGCAGGTCGGCGTAGTTCTGGTCCTGGGACTGGTACGCCTTGACCTGGGCACCGAGCTTGGCCAGGTGGGCGCGGGCGTAGGCTTCCTGCAGCGAGCCCTGGAGCACACCCACCTGTTTGCCCTTGAGGGATTCCGGGGTGTCGCCGAAACCTGCGCCCTTGCGGGTGATCACCGAGGTGGGGCTGAGGAACAGGCGATCGCTGAAATCGATCTGTTTTTGCCGGGCCGGGGTCACGGCCATGGAGGACATGATGGCGTCGAACTTGCGCGCACGCAGCGCCGGGATCATGCCGTCGAATTCGTTGTGGACCCAGGTGCACTTGACTTCAAGCTTGGCGCAGATGGCGTTGCCTAGCTCAATGTCGAAACCTTGCAGGCTGCCGTCGGCGGCCACGGATTCAAAGGGGGGGTACTCGGGGAACACGCCGAAACGGATTTCTTTCCATTCCTGGGCCTGGACGGCGGTGGCGCACAAAGGCAGGAGCAGCGCGGCGACGAGTGATCGGAGCGGAGTCATGGTGTTTTCCCTATATTTTGTAATTGATGTCAGGGCAGTAGAAAGGGTGCGGCATACATTCATGTGCTGACTCTTTGGTCGCGCTCAGAATGCTTCATGGTGGTGCGTTTTTTGTGTCGTTTACCTAGGCCTTGGCACGCGGAATACGCTGTTAAAACGCAGGTGGCAGCGGAATCGGCTGCAACACCCTGTATATCGGCTTTTCAAACCGGCGTTTACGGCCCGCCGCTTGCGCAAAGCGGCAGGCCAGAGCGGTTTCAGGCGCGCTTTTTATGCTGTGCGACCGGCTGCTGCGCCAAGCGGGCGAACAGGTCCTTGGGGTCGGCCAGGTCTGGCACCAGTTCCAGTTCGCTACCCACGTCCAGGGCCTTGGCCACATCCAGCACATAACGCAGGGCCGAGTAGTCTTCGAGGGCAAAACCCACCGAGTCGAACAGGGTGACCTGGCGTGCGTTTTCCCGGCCCGGCTTCTGGCCGTTGATCACTTGCCACAGCTCGGTGACCGGCGAGTCCTCGGGCATATGCTGGATTTCGCCTTCGATACGGCTTTGTGGTTCGTACTCGACGATCACCCGGGCGCGCTCGACAATGCGCCGGTCCAGCTCGGTCTTGCCGGGGCAGTCGCCGCCCACGGCATTGAGGTGCATGCCGGGCTCGATCATGTCGTCGGTAAGAATGGTGGCGTAGGCCTTGTCGGCGGTCACGGTGGTGACGATATCGGCGCCTTTCACCGCCTCGGCAACGCTTGCGGCCAGGGTCACTTTGATCGCCGGGAAGGCCTTGAGGTTGTTCGCCAGCTTGTGCATGGCCTTGGAATCGATATCGAACAGGCGGATCTCATTGATGCCCAGCAAGGCATGGAACGCCAGGGCCTGGAACTCACTTTGCGAACCGTTGCCGATCAGCGCCATGCTGCGGCTGTTGTCCCGCGCCAGGTAGCGTGCGACCAGGGCCGAGGTGGCGGCGGTGCGGATCGCGGTGGTCAGGGTCATTTCGCTGAGCAGCACCGGCTTGCCGGTGTCCACATCTCCCAGGGCGCCGAACGCCATGACCGTGAGCATGCCGCTCTGGGTATTTTTCGGGTGGCCGTTGACGTATTTGAAGGCATACAGCGAAGCATCCGAGACCGGCATCAGCTCGATCACGCCCTCGGGCGAGTGGTTGGCCAGGCGCGCGCATTTTTCGAAGTCATTCCAGCGCAGGTAGTCGGCGCGGATGTACTCGGCCATCTCGGTGATGCAGGTTTGCAGGCCTTTTTGCGAGACCAGGTAGCTGAGGTCGTTGACGTCGATATAACGGGTCATGGAATAACTCCTTATTGGAATGAGGCGCGGGCCGGAAGATGCACTTCGGCCAACATGCAGCGGGCACTGCCGCCGCCGATGCGTTCGATGTTGTCGATATTCACCACCACTGGGTGGGTGTGGCGTTCCACATGCTGGCGCTGCGCCGGCTTGAGCGAGTGCCAGGCGCTGGCAGACATCACCAGCAACGGCTGGCCATCGCGGTCGTGAAGTTCGAGCATGTTGCCGGCGAAGGCTTCCAACTGGTCGAAGTCCAGGGCCAGGATGTCTTTGCCGGTGTCGCGCAGGGAGCGTTCCAGGCCCTGGCGCTCGTGGGCTTGGGGCAGCGCGTCGAGGCACACCACCGACAGGTCGCGGCCGACGCTCATCATCACGTTGCTGTGGTAGATCGGTGCGTGATGGCGGTCGACGGCGTGGAAGGCGCAGACCTGATAGTCCAGGCGTTCGGCGAACTGGCGCAGGGCATCGTGGTGGGTGCGCCCGGAGTGGCAGGCGTAGCTGATGCGGTGCTGGCGGTCGAGGACCATGCTGCCGGTGCCTTCGAGGAACATGTTCTGTTGTTCCAGGTGGCTGAAGTCGATGGTGTCTTTGATCGCGAAACGTTGTTCCAGCACTTGCAGCACACCTTTGTTGCGCTCCAGGCGGCGGTTCTGGCCTTCCATCGGGTACAGCACCAGGCTGCCGTCGGCATGGCTGCTCCACCAGTTGTTGGGGAAGATCGAATCCGGGGTATGGGGCGCGGGCGTGTCCTGCACCACCAACACTTCCACGCCATGCTGGCGCAGGGTGTCGACGTAACCGTCGAACTCTTGCAGCGCTTTATGCTGTGCGGCCACCGGGTCGACAGGCGCGCGCTGGAAGCGGTTGTTGATCGCGGTGTCCGGGTTAAAGGCAAAGTGCGCCGGGCGGATCATCAGGACGGTATTGGTGGTTTGCATGGGGGCACGGGTCCATGGGGTTGGGCATTGCGGCTATTTTGTGCGCTCTGGCCGCAGAATCCCGGCTGAAACAGGGGGGCGGCCCAGCCGGGAAAGCTGAAAAGAGGGGTATTACAGCTGAATCGGCTGTCAGGGGGGCTCAAACCTGTAGGAGCCGGCTTGTGTGGGAGCTGGCTTGCCTGCGATAGCATCACCGCGGTGTGGCGGACACACCGAGGTGCCTGCATCGCGGGCAAGCCCGGCTCCCACACAAGCCCACACATGGGTATTGTGGTGGCTGTCGTAACGTCGTCCGTCAGGAGGAGTCATGTTTACCGCCGTCCGCCTCGCCCAACCCACCGATACCGAAGGCATCAGCCAAGTCATCCTGGCGGCCCTGCACAGCAGCAACGCCGGCGACTACCCGGCGGACGTGATTGCCCGAGTGGCGAGCAACTTCACGCCGCAGGCGGTGCTGCACTTGCTCACCCGGCGCACGGTGCTGGTGGCAATCCGCGAGCAACTGATCGTCGCCACGGCGGCCTTGGACGCCAATGTCGTGCGTTCGGTGTTCGTCAACCCGGCGCTGCAAGGGCAGGGCATCGGCCGCCAACTGATGGTCGATATCGAACAGCGGGCCCGTGAGGCTGGGGTCACGGTATTGAGCGTACCGTCGTCCCTCACCGCCGAGCCGTTTTATACCAAGCTGGGGTTCCACACCGTGCGGGATGTGTACCACGGCAACGAGCGCACCCTGGTGATGGAGAAGGCATTGTCGTCTCGCCACCCCATCTGAGTGTGTCGTTGGTGCGCCATGGGGAACAGGCGTTGATCGCCCTGGGCTGCCTGAAGATCAACCTGCAGATCAATCTGGGCAACGAGAACGTGGTGGGGTTCTACGAGGCGCTGGGATATGGCGTGGAGCCGAGGATCAGCATGGGCAAGAGGATTGCACAGAACCTGCCAAAATCCTGAGGCCACCGCAAAACAAATGTGGGAGCTGGCTTGCCTGCGATAGCGGACGGTCAGTCAACGCATTGGTGACTGACATATCGCTATCGCAGGCAAGCCAGCTCCCACACAAGCCAGCGCCTATAATCAGGGTCGGCTTAGACCTTGACGATCCAGCCCGCCGGCGCTTCAACGTCGCCGGACTGCACACCGGTCAGCTCTTTGTAGAGCTTCTGGGTCACCGGGCCGACGTCTTTTTCGCTGTAGAACACATGCAGCTTGTCTTTGTACTCAATCCCGCCGATCGGCGTGATCACTGCCGCCGTCCCGCAGGCGCCGGCTTCCTTGAAGTCTGCCAGTTTGTCGATCAGCACGTCGCCTTCGACCACTTCCAGGCCCAGGCGGGTCTTGGCCAGTTCGATCAGCGACAGGCGGGTGATGCCTGGCAGCACCGACGGCGAGTTCGGGGTGACGAACTTGTTGTCGTGGGTGATCCCGAAGAAGTTGGCCGAACCGACTTCTTCGATTTTCGAGTGGGTGGCCGGGTCCAGGTAGATGCAGTCGGCGAAGTTGGCTTTTTTCGCCAGGGAGCCGGGCATCAGGCTGGCGGCGTAGTTGCCACCGACCTTGGCCGCGCCGGTGCCGTTCGGCGCGGCGCGGTCGTAACCGGAGATCAGGAAGTTGTGCGGGGTCAGGCCGCCCTTGAAGTAGGCGCCGACCGGGATGCAGAAGATCGAGAAGATGAACTCGGGCGCGGTACGCACGCCGATGTTGTCACCGGTGCCGATCACGAACGGGCGCAGGTACAGCGCGCCGCCGGTGCCGTACGGCGGGATGAAACGCTCGTTGGCGCGGACCACGGCCTTACAGGCTTCGATAAACGCTTCGGTCGGCACTTGTGGCATCAGCAAGCGGCCGCAACTGCGCTGCATGCGGGCGGCGTTCTGGTCCGGGCGGAACAGGTTGATCGAACCGTCCTTGCAGCGATAGGCCTTCAGGCCCTCAAAGCACTGCTGGCCATAGTGCAGGGCGGTGGAGCCCTCGCTGATGTGCAGCACGTTGTCTTCGGTCAGGGTGCCTTCTTGCCAGGCGCCGTCTTTCCAGGTCTGGAGGAAACGCTTGTCGGTCTTGATGTAGTCAAAACCCAATTTGTCCCAATTGATGCTTTCGTTACCCATGACACCCTCTATCTCTTCACAACCGCCTGGTCGAAGGCAGGCTTTCGGTTTATTTCTGGATGGGCGCAACAATACTTCATTCTTGGCCTGTGTGGGAGCATTGACTCAGAGGTGCAGGGCATGCCCCAACGCCCGCAGCGCCGCTTCCTGCACCGCTTCACCGAGGGTCGGGTGGGCATGAATGGTGCCCGCCACATCCTCCAGCCGCGCGCCCATTTCCAGGCTCAGGCCAAAGGCGGTGGACAGCTCGGACACGCCAACCCCCACCGCCTGCCAGCCGACAATCAGGTGATTGTCGCGGCGTGCCACCACCCGTACGAAGCCGGTCTTGGACTCCAGGGTCATGGCCCGACCATTGGCGGCAAACGGGAAGCTTGAAACGATGCAGTCCAGGCCCGCGGCCTTGGCTTCGTCCGGGGTCTTGCCGACCACCACCAGTTCCGGGTCGGTAAAGCACACCGCCGGGATCGCCGCCGGGTTGAATTCCCGGGATTTGCCGCTGATCAGCTCCGCCACCATCTCGCCCTGGGCCATGGCCCGGTGCGCCAGCATCGGCTCGCCGCTCAGGTCGCCGATCGCCCAGACATTGCGCATGCTGGTCTGGCAGCGGTTGTCGATCTGGATCGCCGCGCCGTTCATCGTCAGGTTCAAGGCTTCCAGGTTCCAGCCCTGGGTGTTGGGTTTGCGGCCGACGGCCACCAGCACCTGGTCAGTGCCCAGGGCCAGGGTCTCGCCATTGGGCTCGCGCACTTGCAGACTGCCACCTTCAAAACCGGTGACGCTGTGCTTGAGGTACAGCTTGACCCCCAATTGCTTGAGGGATTCGGCCACCGGCTGCGTCAGCTCGGCGTCGTAGGCGGGCAGGATGCGGTCCTGGGCTTCGACCACGCTGACCTCGGCCCCGAGCTTGCGATAGGCAATCCCCAGTTCCAGGCCGATGTAACCGCCACCGACCACGATCAAGCGTTTTGGCACACGGCTCGGCGCCAGGGCTTCAGTGGACGAGATGATCGGCCCGCCAATCGGCAGCATCGGCAGGTTGACGCTTTTCGAGCCGGTGGCCAGCAGCAGGTGCTCGCACTGGATGCGTTGGTCGCCCACCTCCACGGTCTTGCCGTCGACGATCTTGGCCCAGCCGTGGATCACCTGCACCTTGTGCTTTTTCAGCAGCGCGGCAACCCCGGTGGTCAGGCGATCGACGATGCCGTCTTTCCACTCGACGCTCTTGCGGATATCCAGGGTCGGCACATCCACGTCGATGCCCAGGGCCGAACCCTGGCTCAGGTGTACGGTTTGCTGGAACTGCTCGGCCACATGGATCAGCGCCTTGGACGGAATGCAGCCGATGTTCAGGCAGGTGCCGCCCAACGCCTGGCCTTCTACCAGGATCGTCGGGATGCCCAGTTGGCCGGCGCGAATCGCCGCCACATAACCGCCAGGGCCGCCGCCGATAATCAGCAGGGTGGTCTGTAATGTCTGAGTCATGCCCTTACTCCAGGAACAGGCTGGCGGGTTGTTCGAGCAGGCCACGGATGGCCTGGATGAATTGCGCCGCGTCCATGCCATCGACCACCCGGTGATCGAAGGAGCTGGAGAGGTTCATCATCTTGCGGATCACGATCTGCCCCTTGATCACCATTGGCCGCTCGACGATGCGGTTGACCCCGACAATCGCCACTTCCGGCAGGTTCAGCACCGGGGTGCTGACAATCCCGCCCAACGCGCCGAGGCTGGTCAGGGTGATGGTCGAGCCCGACAGTTCGTCACGGCTGGCCTTGCCATTGCGCGCGGCAGTGGCCAGGCGAGTGATTTCTTCGGCGGTGCCCCACAGGCTGCGCGCCTCGGCGTGGCGCACCACCGGCACCATCAGGCCGACATCGCTCTGGGTGGCGACGCCCACATGCACCGCGCCGAGACGGGTGATGACCTGGGCTTCGTCGTCATAACGCGCATTGATCTGCGGGAAATCGCGCAAGGCCACAACCATGGCGCGCACCAGGAATGGTAACAACGTCAGCTTGCCGCGGCTGGCGCCGTGTTTTTCATTGAGGTGGACGCGCAAGTCGTCGAGGGCCGTCACGTCGATCTCTTCGACGTAGCTGAAATGCGCAGCACGGCGCGTGGCCTCCTGCATGCGCTGGGCGATCTTGCGGCGCATGCCGATCACCGGGATCTGCTCTTCGTCGTTGCGCTCGGCATACGGGTTGGCGCCGGCCGAGGCGCGGGGGCTGCCCTGTTGCAGATACGCCTCGAGGTCTTCATGCAGAATACGCCCGGCCGGGCCCGAGCCCTGCACCAGGCGTAGTTGGATCCCGGCATCCAGCGCATGCTTGCGCACGGCCGGGGAGGCCAGCGGGCGCTCATTGGCCTCGCGGGCCACCGGGGCCTGGGCCGCTACCTGCGGCTTGGTGGCCGGTTTGCTTTCAACCACCGGCGCCTTGATTTCGGCCTTAGGCGACGGCGCGGCTTGCTCAACCACTGCCGACAGCGCCGACTCTTTGGTATTACCCGCGCCTTCGACTTCAATGCTGATCAGGATACTGCCCACGGCCATGACTTCACCTGGCTCGCCGCCCAGCGATATCACCTTGCCATGAACCGGCGAGGGAATATCCACCATCGCCTTGTCGGTCATCACATCCGCCAGCACCTGGTCTTCGACGACCATATCGCCGACCTTGACGTGCCATACCGACAACTCAACTTCTGCGATGCCTTCGCCAATGTCCGGCATCTTGATAACGTGCGTGCCCATTCAGACCTCCATGACCCGTTGCAAAGCCGCGCCCACACGGGTCGGGCCAGGGAAATACGCCCACTCTTGTGCGTGAGGGTAGGGGGTGTCCCAACCGGTCACACGCTCGATAGGCGCTTCCAGGTAGTGGAAGCAGTGTTCCTGCACTAACGACACCAGCTCGGCACCAAAACCGCAGGTGCGCGTGGCTTCATGCACCACCACGCAACGGCCGGTCTTTTTCACCGACTTGACGATGGTTTCCAGGTCCAGCGGCCACAGGCTGCGCAGGTCGATGACTTCGGCGTCGATCCCGGTTTCTTCGGCGGCCACTTGTGACACATAGACTGTGGTGCCGTAGGTCAGCACGGTAACGGCCGAGCCAGGGCGCACGATGGCGGCCACGTCCAGCGGCACGGTGTAGTAACCGTCCGGCACCTGGGCTTGCGGGTGCTTGGACCACGGCGTTACCGGGCGGTCGTGGTGGCCGTCGAACGGGCCGTTATACAGGCGCTTGGGCTCAAGGAAGATCACCGGGTCATCGTTTTCGATGGAGGCGATCAGCAGGCCCTTGGCGTCATAGGGGTTGGACGGCATCACCGTGCGCAGGCCGCAGACCTGGGTGAACACCGCTTCGATACTCTGGCTGTGAGTCTGCCCACCGTAGATGCCGCCGCCGCAGGGCATGCGCATGGTCAAAGGCGCGGTGAACTGGCCGGCCGAGCGGTAACGCAGGCGCGCCGCTTCCGAGATGATCTGGTCGGTGGCCGGGTACACATAGTCGGCGAACTGGATCTCGGCCACCGGGCGCAGGCCGTAGGCGCCCATGCCCACGGCCACGCCGACGATGCCGCTTTCGGAGATCGGCGCGTCAAACACCCGCGAGGTGCCGTACTTGCTCTGCAAGCCTTCGGTGCAACGGAACACGCCGCCGAAGTAACCAACGTCCTGGCCGAACACCACCACATTGTCGTCGCGTTCAAGCATCACATCCATGGCCGAGCGCAGGGCCTGGATCATGGTCATGGTGGTCGTGGTCATGGCGGTTTCCAGCTCGATTTTATTGTTGTGATCGTTCATGTCAGATCCCCAACGCTTGACGCTGGCGCTTCAAGTGCTCCGGCATCTCTTTATAGACGTCCTCGAACATGCTCGCGGCGCTCGGGATCTGGCCACCGGCCAGGGTGCCGTACTGTTCGGCTTCTTTCTGCGCGCCGAGTACTTGGGCTTCAAGCTCGGCAGTGACCGTGGCGTGTTCCTCTTCGGACCACTGGCCAATCTTGATCAGGTGCTGTTTGAGGCGGGCAATCGGGTCGCCCAGGGGGAAGTGGCTCCAGTCATCGGCAGGCCGGTACTTGGACGGGTCATCGGAGGTGGAGTGCGGGCCGGCGCGGTAGGTCACCCATTCGATCAGGGTCGGCCCCAGGTTACGGCGCGCGCGTTCGGCGGCCCAGGCAGAGGCGGCGTATACCGCGATAAAGTCGTTGCCGTCCACCCGCAGGGAGGCGATGCCGCACCCTACGCCGCGTCCGGCGAAGGTGGTGGCTTCACCACCGGCGATGGCCTGGAAGGTGGAAATCGCCCACTGGTTGTTGACCACGTTGAGGATCACCGGCGCGCGGTACACGTGGGCGAAGGTCAAGGCCGTGTGGAAGTCCGATTCGGCGGTGGCGCCATCGCCGATCCACGCCGAGGCGATCTTGGTATCGCCCTTGATCGCCGAGGCCATGCCCCAGCCCACGCCCTGTACGAATTGGGTGGCGAGGTTGCCGGAAATGGTGAAGAAGCCATAGTCCTTGACCGAATACATGATCGGCAACTGGCGGCCCTTGAGCGGGTCACGCTCGTTGGACAGCAGTTGGCAGATCAGGTCCACCAGCGGCACTTCGCGGGCCATCAGGATGCTTTGCTGGCGGTAGGTGGGGAAGCACATGTCGTCGATGTTCAAGGCCAGGGCCTGGGCGCTGCCGATGGCTTCTTCGCCAAGGCTCTGCATGTAGAACGACATTTTTTTCTGACGCTGGGCGACCACCATGCGGTTGTCGAAGATCCGCGTCTTGAGCATGGCACGCATGCCACGGCGCAAAATCTCTACCGGCACACCTTCAGCCCATGGGCCCAGGGCCTGGCCCTGGTCGTCGAGCACGCGGATCAGGCCCTTGGCCAGGTCGGCGGTGTCGGCGGGTTCTACGTCAACGGCGGGTTTGCGCACCGTACCGGCGTCGGTCAGGCGCAGGTAGGTAAAGTCGGTCTTGCAACCTGGGCGGCCCGAGGGTTCGGGAACGTGCAGGCGCAGCGGTTCGTAATGCTGGGTCATGGCTTTCTACGCTCGATCTTGTGAATTTCTTGTAGTGGGCGCGCTTAGCTGACAGTCAGTCCCCGGGTAGGGGAAATCTTGTCCTACAACAATCATAGGCCGGGCCGGGGAGAATATTTATCTCTGTTTGGTTGCGCCTGAGATCATTTGCGGATAAAAAATCTGCATAAACATAATAAACAGGTGGTTTTGTCTCATGCGCAAACTGGACCGTATCGATATCGGGATTCTCAACAGCCTTCAGGAGAATGCCCGCATCACCAACGCCGACCTCGCACGCTCGGTCAACCTGTCGCCCACGCCGTGTTTCAACCGGGTCAAGGCCATGGAAGAACTGGGCCTGATCCGTGACCAGGTCACGCTGCTGGACGCCGATTTGCTGGGGTTGCACGTCAATGTGTTTATCCACGTCAGCCTGGAAAAACAGAATGAACTGGCGTTGCAACAGTTCGAGGGGGCGATTTCCGACCGGCCGGAGGTGATGGAGTGCTACCTGATGGCCGGCGACCCGGACTACCTGATCCGGGTGCTGGTGCCGACCATCCAGTCCCTGGAGCGCTTTATGATGGATTTTCTGACCAAGGTCCCGGGGGTGGCGAATATCCGCTCCAGCTTTGCCCTCAAGCAGGTGCGCTACAAGACGGCGCTGCCATTGCCGGCCAATGGCTTGAGCCTGGGGTAAGGCGCAAGAGGCGCGGGCGGCTGGGTTGCCGGTGATCAGACGCTACTCATTTGAGTGTTAAGTTGAAGAAAATCAATCAAATGGCAACGCCTGGCAAACGAGACTTTATTTAAAGTTTGCTTATCCCTACGAGCAGCAATGGACCTGCTAAGCTCAGATTTTAATCGGGAGGCTGAGTCATGGAGAATGAAGAGTTAGTCTATCGTGCCCTTTATGACTTCAACCTTACCCAACTGTCCATCATTGCGGCGCTGGAAGATATGGCAGCGCTGATAGAGAGCATGGGGCAACTTGCACCACAAACCAGCGAGTCCCTCAGGCGCCACCTGGAGACGGTGGGGAATAACTGTGACCGCTCCTGTAATGCGGTGTATGCCCTCGCCAACTTGAACTATGCACCTTGATAACATCGGGCGGGTTGTTGCGTTGCATGGTTAGTTAGCTAAGCAGTAGGTATAGTGATTTTTTATTTGCCGAGGCTATAAAAAACAATGGGCCTACATTTTTTTCACAGTACGGTCCACACACTGATGTCGCTGGGGCTGTGTAGAGGTCCTTGAGCCAGAGAAGCCTAGGGGAATTGCCATGTCAATGAGATCGATAAGGTTGAACTCACGTACCACCCTGTGTTTTGGCGTGGTATGCCTGTTGCTCTTGATACAGGGAGGAATGACGCTGGTAAAGGTCGATAAAGTCTATTCGTCCACTGTCGAGATAGAAACCAACTGGCTGCCCAGCATTCGTCAGGCTGGAAAGATGGAAAGTAGTCTGTTGAAACTGCGCCTGGAGTTGCGCAGGTTTGCACTGGATGACAATCGGCTTAGTTCCACTTCGGTCGGTGCGGTCAAAGAGGCCGAAACAACATTGGTTAAAATGACAGATGATTATGCTCAATACATCTCCAGCCCTGAAGAGAAAAACAAATACGATGAAGTCGTGCGAGGAATAGAGGGCTATAACGTAAAGGTTGATGAGTTGCTGGCCATGGACAGTTCGCATTCGATGGCGGACCTGAGTGTGTTTTTCCGTGACTACACCAGCCCCCTGGCACTTAAACTCCAGTCTTTGATGGGGGAGTTAGTGGCCATCAATGAGCGGGGCGCCCAAGTGGCGGTGGCTGTCGCCGCCCACGAATATGATGCTGCCCGATTGTTTACCGTAATACTGATGGTGGCTTCGGTGCTGTTGGCCATCGTGGTCGGGCGGCTGTTTGCCAAAAGTATCATCGTGCCGGTTGGCGAACTGTTGGCCTCGACGGCCAAGATTGCCCAGGGCGACTTGCGTGTCGCTATCCAGATCAGCGGCAAGGACGAACTGACAGACTTGCAACAGTCCACCGCGGCGATGCAGATGAGTTTGAAAAGTACTCTGCAACATATATCTGAAGCGTCCGGCCAACTGGCCTCGGCCGCCGAAGAGATGAGTTCGATCACCAAGGAGTCCACTGCCGGTATTGAACGGCAAAGTATGGAAACGGACCAGGCCGCCACGGCCGTCAATCAGATGACCGCCGCAGTCGAGGAAGTGGCCCGTAATGCCGTCTCCGCCTCCCAATCGACCCAGGACTCCCAGCGTTCGGCGCAAGTCGGCCAGGAGCGTGTGACCCAGACCATCGCCTCGATTGAGAAGTTGAGCGCCACGGTCCAGCAGACCGGGGTCGAAGTCGAGGGCCTGGCCAAACAGGCGCAGGACATTGCCCGGGTCGTGGAAGTCATCCGCTCCATTGCCGAACAAACCAACCTGCTGGCGCTGAATGCGGCCATCGAGGCGGCCCGGGCCGGCGAGCAGGGGCGAGGCTTTGCGGTGGTGGCCGACGAAGTCAGGGCGCTGGCCCACAGAACGCAGACCTCGACCCAGGAAATCGAGCAGATGATCGCGAAAATCCAGAGCTGTTCCAGCGAGGCCGTGCTCTCGATGGGGATGAACCGAACTGAAGCAGTGGATTCGTTGAGGATCGCCCATGAAGCGGGGGCGGCGATTACCCAAATCACCCAGGCGATCGAGGATATCAATGAAAGAAACCTGCTGATCGCCACCGCATCGGAAGAACAGGCCCATGTTGCACGCTCTGTCGATCAGAACCTGATCAGCATCCGTGACCTGTCTATCCAGAGCTCGTCGGCCGCGGGCCAGACGTCTATCGCCAGTAATGAACTATCGAAGCTGGCGGTTGATCTCAAGCAAATAGTCTCGAAGTTTTCTGTGAGCTGAGTCGAGGCCAGCGGGTTGTTTGCTCCTGATCAGTGGGGGAAGGCTTATGTTGAAACGCATTCCTGCTTCTCAAGTCAGGCTGGGTATGTATGTCCATAAAATGGAGGGCGCCTGGACCGACCATGGTTTTTGGAAAAGCAGTTTTTTGCTGACCCGGCCGCAAGACCTGCAGCGTTTGCGGCAGTCACGGGTCCAGAACGTCTGGATCAATACCGCGAAGGGGGCTGACGTACCGTCGGGCGAACAGCCGGACTCGCCTGCGGTTGTGCCTAAAACTACTGCGCCAGCACGCTCTGTGGTGCCCCCGCGTGCCGACATGAAGGCCGAGGTGGTGCGTGCTGCCAAGGTGTGTGCCGTGGCCAAGGGGGCCGTGGTTGAAATGTTCAGTGACTTGCGCATGGGCGGGGCGATCGAACCGACTCGCGTGGCCAGCGTGGTCGAGGAAATCTCCCAATCGATCATGCGCCACCCCCATGCCCTGATCAGCCTGGCCCGCTTGAAGCAGGCCGATGAATACACCTACATGCATTCGGTGGCGGTCAGTGGCTTGATGATCGCGCTGGCCCGGCAGTTGGGGCTGGCACCGGAGTTGGTCCAGGAAGCAGGGCTGGCAGGGTTGTTCCACGATGTCGGGAAAATGGTCATCCCGGAGGGCATTTTAAGTAAAACCGGCAAACTCACGGAGGCCGAGTTCGACATTGTGCGCAGCCACCCGCAGGAGGGGGTGAACCTGTTGCGCAACAGTGCGCATATCAGCGAGATGGTGCTGGATGTGTGCCTGCATCATCATGAAAAGTGCAACGGCGAGGGCTATCCCCACGGCCTGCACCAGCACCAGATCAGCCTGTTTGCACAAATGGGCGCGGTGTGTGATGTGTACGACGCGGTGACTTCAGAGCGCCCCTATAAACAGGGCTGGGGCCCGGCCGATGCCATTCAGAAAATGGCCGAGTGGAAAGGCCACTTTGATGAGCGGGTGTTCCAGGCGTTTGTCCGGTGCGTTGGGATCTACCCGGTTGGCGCCCTGGTGCGCCTGGAGAGCGGGCGTATCGGTGTGGTGATCGAGCAAAACCAGAAATCGTTGCTCACCCCGGTGGTCAAAGTGTTCTTTTCGGCGCGCTCCCGGTTGCCCATTGTCCAGGCCGTGGTGAACCTGGCCGACCGGCGCGACAAGATTGTCGGCCGCGAGAATGTCGAGGATTGGGGCTTCAAGCAGATCGACGAACTGTGGTCGGGCTTGCCCGAGCCCAAGGGCTCCTACTTCAGTTGAAGCCCGGCGTAGCAGGTCATAGTTGGTTGAGCGGTATCTTCAAATACACCACGCCATTGTCTTCTGCCGGGGGCAGATGCCCGGCCCGCACATTCACCTGGATCGCCGGCAGCAACAGCGTCGGCATTCCCAGCCCGGCGTCCCGCTTCGTGCGCATCTGCACAAACGCAGCCTCATCCACCCCGTCATGCACATGGATATTGCCTGCGCGTTGTTCCGCGACACTGGTCAGGCATTTGGCCTCGCGGCCTTCGGGCGGATAGTCGTGGCATACGTACAGCCGGGTGTCGGCGGGGAAGGCCAGCAACTTGCGCATCGAGGCATACAACTGCCGCGCATCGCCGCCGGGGAAGTCACAGCGGGCGGTGCCGACGTCGGGCATGAACAGGGTGTCGCCTACCAGGATCAACTGGTCGTCGACCAGGTAGGCCATGTCCGCCGGCGTGTGGCCGGGCACGTGCAGGGCCTGGGCCTTGAGCTGGCCGATATGGAACACCTCGTTGGGGGCGAACAGGTGGTCGAACTGCGAGCCGTCGGCGCGGAACGCCGGCTCCAGGTTGAACAGGTTCTTGAACACGTCCTGCACCTGGCTGATGGACTGGCCGATGGCGATCTTGCCGCCCAACGTGCGGCGCAGGTAGGGCGCGGCGGACAGGTGATCGGCGTGGGCGTGGGTTTCCAGCAGCCATTGCACCCGCAGGTCGTGCTCACGGACGAAGGCAATCACCTGGTCGGCCTGGGCCGTGTCGGTGCGCCCCGAGGCCGGGTCGTAGTTGAGCACTGAATCCACGATGGCACAGGGGCTGCCGTCCGTTTCATAGACGACGTAGGTGTAGGTTGACGACGCCTCGTCCAGAAAAGATTGAATCAACGCGGGCATGACAGTGTCCTGGGTAGCTAATAGCAGCTTACATTCAAAGTGATTTCCACATAGGCTTGCGAGCTTAAGTGAAACGAGCGATCCGAGGCAAAGAATCGCTTACGAACGGGGCGTGACGCCACGCGGCAACGACCCTTGTGTGCATTGTCAACCTAAGAAAGGCCCGGACTATGAACGACCAACACTGGGGACCGACCATCAGTGGCGACATCGTGGTCATCGGCGGCGGCTCGGCAGGCATCGGCCTGCTGGCCAGCCTGCTCAAGCGCGACCCGCACCTGAATATCACCCTGATCGAACCCAACGCCGAACACTACTACCAACCCGCCTGGACCCTGGTGGGCGGCGGCGCCCATGACATTCGCAAGACCATGCGGCCCATGGCCCAGGTGCTGCCCGATGGCGTGACCTGGGTGCAGGCGGCGGTCAGCCAATTGCTGCCCGACGAACAGACCCTGGTGCTCGACAGCGGCCAGCGCGTGACCTGGAACAACCTTATCGTGTGCCCCGGCCTGCGCCTGGCCTGGGAAAAAATCGAAGGCCTGGAGCAGACCCTGGGCCACAACGGCGTCACCTCCAACTACAGCTACCAGCATGCGCCCTACACTTGGCAACTGGTGCAACAGCTCAAGGGCGGCAAGGCGATCTTCACCCAGCCGGCCATGCCGATCAAATGCGCGGGGGCGCCGCAAAAGGCCCTGTACCTGTCTTGCGATCATTGGCTCAGGCAGGGTGACCTGAACAGTATCGACGTCGAATTCAACCTAGCTGGTGCCGCGCTGTTTGGCGTGGCGACCTTTGTGCCGCCGCTGATGAACTATGTCGAGAAATACGGCGCGCAGTTGGCCTTCAATTCCAACCTGATCAAGGTCGATGGCCCGGCGCGCAAGGCCTGGTTCGAGGTCAAGGACGCCGAGGGCACGGTCCGCATCGAGGAAAAATCCTTTGACCTGCTGCACGTCGTGCCGCCGCAAGTGGCCCCGGACTTTATCCGCCACAGCCCGCTGGCCGATGCCGCTGGCTGGTGCGAGATCGACCCCCATAGCCTGCAACACGTGCGCTACCCGCAGATCTTCGCCCTGGGCGATGTGTGTTCCACCAGTAATGCCAAGACAGCGGCGGCAGTGCGCAAGCAAATCGTGGTGGTGGCCGAGAACCTGCTGGCCCTGCGCAAACAGGCGCCGCTGCCGCTCAAGTACGACGGCTATGGCTCCTGCCCGTTGACCGTGGAGCGCGGCAAGGTGGTGCTGGCCGAGTTCGGCTATGGCGGCCGGCTGTTGCCGACCTTCCCCCTGGACCCCACCGTGGCGCGGCGTTCGGCATGGTTTTTGAAGGCGACCCTGCTGCCATGGTTCTACTGGAACGGCATGCTCAAGGGCCGTGAATGGCTGACCCGCCTGGCCAAGGTGGAGTGAGAGACCCCTATGCTGCTGGCTAGTTTCTTTGGTGTGATGATGGGGTTGGTCATGGGCCTGACTGGGGCCGGGGGCGGGATTCTGGGGGTGCCGGCGTTGGTGCTGGGGCTGGGCTTGACCATGACCGAAGCGGCGCCGGTGTCACTGTTTGCGGTGGGGGCGGCGGCGGCGGTGGGGGCGTTGGATGGTTTGCGCCATGGCCTGGTGCGGTATCGTGCGGCCTTGCTGATTGCCTTGCTCGGCGCGCTGTTTTCGCCCCTGGGGGTGTTTTTTGCCCATCAGTTGCCGGACAAGATCCTGATGGGCCTGTTCAGCGCGCTGATGGTGCTGGTGGCCTGGCGCATGCTGCGGCGCGAGAAGGTCGAGGCCGGCCCCAGCGACCACGGTGCCGCGTCCTGGGGGCAGAAGAACTGCATGCTCGATCAGCAGACCGGGCGTTTTTCCTGGACCGCCAAATGCACCGCGACCCTGGCTGCCCTGGGCGCGGTGACCGGCGCGGTCTCGGGCCTGCTGGGCGTGGGCGGCGGCTTTCTGATCGTGCCGGCGTTCAAGCAACTGACCGATGTGCAGATGCGCGGGATCGTCGCCACCTCATTGATGGTGATCAGCCTGATCTCGCTGATTGGCGTGGTCGGCGCGTTCCATGCCGGGGTGGTGATCGACACCCTGGGCTGGGTGTTTATCGGCGCCAGCATCGTCGGCATGCTGGTCGGGCGGCGCCTGGGCTCGCGGGTCCCGGCGCGGGCCTTGCAAATCGGCTTTGCCAGCCTGTGTCTCGTGGTGGCCGGCGGGATGTTGTTCAACGCCTTCTAGCCCCAAGGCAGCGTTTAATACGCTCCAAATGTGGGCAGGCTTGCCTGGCAGGGCAAAACTGCCCGCGCCTTGATACCTGTCAAGACCCGCCGCGACGCTTTGCCTCATGCTCCAGGCCTTGATTGTCATGGCCGCCGGAGATTTCCATGAGTGCCCCCGCAACACCTGCTGTTTCCTTCAAGTTGCCCATGGGTCTGGTGATCGCCGTGCTGGTGATGGTCGGCGTGCTGCTGTTGCCGCTGCCCGCCGATTTGCCGGTGGCGGGCCAGCGGATGCTGGCGATCCTCGCGTTTGCCGTGGTGGTGTGGATCACCGAAGCGGTGTCCTACGAAGCCAGTGCGATCATGATCACCTCGTTGATGGCCTTTTTGCTGGGCACCGCGCCGTCCTTGCAGGACCCGACGCACCTGATCGGCTCCAGCCCGGCCATCAGCATGGCGCTCACCGGGTTTGCCAACCCGGCCCTGGCCCTGGTGGCCGGTGCGTTGTTTATCGCCGCCGCCATGACCCACACCGGCCTGGACCGGCGCATTGCCCTGGTGACTCTGACCCGGGTTGGCACCAGCACCCGCGGGATCCTGGTGGGGGCGATTGCGGTGACCATCCTACTCAGCCTGGTAGTGCCCAGCGCCACCGCGCGCAGTGCTTGCGTAGTGCCGATCATGATGGGGGTGATTGCCGCGTTTGGCGTGGACAAACGCTCCAATATCGCTGCCGGGATCATGATCGTCGTCGCCCAGGGCACCAGTATCTGGAACGTCGGGATCCAGACCGCTGCGGCGCAGAACCTGCTGACGGTCGGCTTTATGGACAAGATGCTCGGCCAGCGCGTGTCGTGGATCGACTGGTTGATCGCCGGAGCGCCGTGGGCGTTGATCATGTCGGCGGTATTGCTGTTGCTGGTGCTCAAGTTGTTGCCCCCGGAAAGCAATAGCATTCCCGGTGGCAAGGAGGCGGTGGCGCAGTCCCTGGTGGAGATCGGCCCCATGACCGGGCCGCAGAAGCGCTTGCTGACGGTCTCGGTATTGCTGCTGCTGGCCTGGGCCACGGAAGGGCGCCTGCACAGCTTCGATACCACCTCCACCACCTATGCCGGCCTGGTGTTCCTGCTGCTGCCGGGCATCGGCGTGATGACTTGGAAGGACGTGCAGTCGCGCATCCCCTGGGGCACGGTGATTGTGTTCGGCGTGGGCATCAGCCTCGGTACGGCACTGCTCACCACCCAGGCCGGGCAATGGCTGGGCGCGCAGGTGGTGGCGCATACCGGCCTGGATCAACTGGGGCCGCTGGGGGTGTTTGCGATCCTGGGTGCATTCCTGATTGTGATCCACCTGGGTTTTGCCAGTGCCACCGCGTTGACCTCGGCGTTGCTGCCGATCCTGATTGCCGTACTGCAAACCCTGCCGGGGGACTTCAGCCGGCTCGGCATGACCATGTTGCTCGGGTTTGTAGTCAGCTATGGCTTTATCCTGCCGATCAACGCCCCGCAAAACATGGTGTGCCTGGGCACCGGCACCTTTACCGCGCGCCAGTTTGCCAAGGTGGGCTTGTTGGTGACCTTGATTGGCTACCTGTTGATGCTGGTATTTGCCGCCACCTACTGGAGCTGGCTGGGCTGGATCTAAAGCCCCCACAAAGATGACAAGATGAACCCTGCTCAGGTCTACTAAGCTCTGAGTCAGGGTTTTACCGGCCTCGTGCGTCGGTCATCAAGGTCACGAATGGATAAATACACCCCGCACACCTGGCAACCCCACGAGCGTCCGAGCTTGCCGGGGTCGCCCTCGACGCCCCATCACCCCACGCTCAAACGCTGGGCCTTTGCCCTGGTTGGTGTGCTGGTGGCCATTACCGGGGGCCTGGGCAATGCGCTGGTGATCGCCAACTTGCCGTACCTGCAAGGGGCGTTGGGTGCGACCACCGCTGAAATGGCCTGGCTGCCCGCCGCCTATGTTATGACCAACGTGTCGATGAACCTGCTGCTGGTGAAGTTCCGCCAGCAGTTCGGCCTGCGCGCGTTTACCGAAGTGTTCCTGGTGCTCTATGCCCTGGTGACTTTCGGCCATCTGTTCGTCAATGACCTCAGCTCGGCGATTGCCGTGCGTGCGGCCCACGGCATGGTGGGCGCGGCCCTCAGTTCCCTGGGTTTGTACTACATGGTCCAGGCGTTCCCGGCAAAGTGGCGGCTCAAGGCCCTGGTACTGGGCCTGGGCACCGCGCAACTGGCCCTGCCGATGGCGCGGCTGTTTTCCGAGGACCTGCTGCAAATTGCCGAGTGGCGCGGCCTGTACCTGTTCGAGCTGGGCATGGCGCTGACCTGCCTGGGCTGTGTGTTCCTGCTCAAGTTGCCACCGGGCGACCGCTTCAGGACCTTTGAAAAACTCGACTTCCTGACCTTCGCCCTGCTTGCCTCGGGCGTGGCGTTGCTCTGCGCGGTGCTGTCCCTGGGGCGCATCGACTGGTGGCTGGAAGCACCGTGGATTGGCGTGGCCTCGGCCTGCTCCCTGGTGCTGATCATGGCCGGGCTGGCCATCGAGCATAACCGCAGCAACCCGTTGTTGATGACCCGCTGGCTGGGCGGCGGGGTGATGATTCGCCTGGCCCTGGCGGTGATCCTGATCCGCATGGTGCTGTCCGAGCAGTCCACCGGCGCGGTGGGTTTTCTGCAGGCGCTGAATATGAGCAGCGAGCAGATGCGCACCCTGTACCTGGTGATGCTGCTGGGGGCGATCAGCGGCCTGGTCACCAGCGCCTTGACCATCAACCCGGCGCACTTGCTGATGCCCCTGGTGATTTCCCTGGCCTTGATGGCCACAGGCTCGGTGATGGACAGTTTCTCCAGCAACCTGACGCGGCCGCAGAACATGTACCTGAGCCAGTTTCTGCTGGGGTTTGGCGGGACCTTCTTCCTCGGCCCGACCATGGTGCTGGGCATGCGCAATGTGCTGAGCAACCCCCGCAACCTGGTGAGTTTTTCGGTGTTGTTCGGGATCTGCCAGAGCCTCGGCGGGCTGCTGGGTTCGGCCTTGCTCGGCACCTTCCAGGTGGTGCGGGAGAAATTCCATTCGAGCATGATTGTCGAACACCTGACCCTGCTTGATCCGCGTGTCGCCGCCCGGGTACAAAGCGGCGGCTCGGCCTATGGCTCGGTGATCGCCGACCCACAGTTGCACAACCTGATGGGCATTCGCAGCCTGGCCACGGCGGCCACCCGCGAAGCCAATGTGATGGCCTATAACGACGTGTTCATGCTGATCGCGATCATCGCGATATTGACCATGCTGTGGATTTTTACCCGGAGCCTGTGGCTGATGAGCACCACCCAGAAAGCTGCCGCCCGTGCAGCGCCTTCCGTTCAACCTAGCGGCGCACTTCCTTCATGACAGAACCTGCGGTTAGCACCACGACCACCAATGCCATTGCCGCCACCCCGGAAGGCAACACGCCGCCCGGGGCCATGGCCACCGAGCCGCGTTCCCTGGGGGTGCGCATCATCTCGTCCCTGGGCTTTGCCGCCATTGCCATCGTCGGCGTATTGATCGTGTTGTATGCCTGGCAATTGCCGCCGTTCAGCAGCGCTGTGGAAACCACCGAGAACGCCCTGGTGCGCGGGCAGGTGACGATCATCAGCCCGCAACTGGGCGGTTATGTGTTCGAGGTGCCGGTGCAGGACTTCCAGCACGTCAAGGCCGGGGATTTGCTGGTGCGCCTCGATGACCGCATCTACAAACAGCGCCTGGACCAGGCCCTGGCGCAACGGGCGGTACAGCAGGCCGCCCTGGCCAACGTGGTGCAACAACGCAACAGCGCCGAGGCGACCATCAAGCTGCGCCAGGCCGCCCTGGTCGATAGCCAGGCCCAGGCGCGCAAAAGCACCGCCGACCTGCGCCGCAATGAAGAACTGATCAGCGACGGCTCGGTGTCGCGCCGCGAATTGGACGTGACCCGTGCTGCCAACGCGCAGACCCTCGCCGCCGTGGCCCAGGCCCAGGCCAGCCTGGAGATCGCGCGCCAGGACTTGCAGACGGTGATCGTCAATCGCGGTTCCCTGGAAGCCGCGGTCGCCAGCGCCGAGGCGGCGGTGGAGCTGGCGCGGATCGACCTGTCGAACACCCGCGTCCTGGCCCCCCGGGACGGCCAGTTGGGGCAGATCGGCGTGCGCCTGGGGGCTTATGTCAACTCCGGTGCGCAGTTGATGGCGTTGGTGCCGAACCAGCTGTGGGTGATCGCCAATATGAAAGAAACCCAGATGGACCATGTGCAGGTGGGCCAGCCGGTGACCTTTACCGTCGATGCCCTGGACCACCGCCAGTTTCATGGCACGGTGCAGCGTATTTCGCCGGCTACCGGTTCTGAGTTCAGCCTGTTGCAGGCGGACAACGCCACCGGCAACTTCGTCAAGATCGCCCAGCGGGTGCCGGTGCGGATCACGGTGGACCCGGATCAGGAACAGGGCGAACGTCTGCGCCCGGGGCTGTCGGTAGTGGTGAGTATCGACACGGCGGGGCGCCTGAAAAACAGCCCGCCCTGAGAGGGATGGCGCCCCTTGTAGGAGGGCGCAAGCGCTCCTACAGCATCGGTGGCAGGGTGCCCAACAGGGAAACAGCCGCCACGGCCGCCGCGCCCAACAGCCATTCCAGCAACACGCTGGCCTGCAACTGGCCTACTCGCTGCTGGCAACCCTTGATCCGTAGCCGGTTGAGCAATGCCAGGCCCAACATCCCCGCCACCAGCAGCACCTTGATCAACAGGATCAAGGCAAACCCGCTGAACAATGGGGTCGGCCAGAATTGCCCGGTCAGCACACGGACATTGATCAGCCCGCTGACCAGCAAACCGGCGACCAGCCCGTAGCCGACGCCGCTGAAGCGTCGCAGCATGTCTTCCAGGGGCACCTGTTGCGCATGGCGCAGGATCAAGACCAACAGCAGCAGCCCGCCGAGCCACGCACCGACGCAGAGCAGGTGTACGGCCTGGTTGAGGATCAGCAATTGCCCGCCCAGGCCATCGAGCATGGCGCCGTGGCCCACGGGGGCGAGGGTCGCCAGGAGCAGCGCCGTCAGGGGCAGGCGCGCACGGTTCCAGCGCATCAGCAGGCCCAGCACCAATACGCCATTGACGAGCAGGTGCGCGCTCCAGACCTGGCCGAAGAAGGTCTTGCCCAGTACCAATTGCACGGTTGCCAGGTCCAGCGCCAGCAGTTCGCCGCCGGCCATGGCGGCACTGACCAGCAGCAACCACACCACACCGGTTCCCAGGGCCAGCCAGGCCAGTACCCCGGTGAGGCGTGCTAGTCGCCAGTCCAGTGTCGGCTGGGGTTTGCGGCCCAGGAGCAAGGGGCGCAACACACAGGCCCCGAACATCAGCAGCACTGCCATGAAGTGCAGGAAACGGCACAGCACCAGCAGGGTGGCCATGGATTATTGGCCGACCTTGAAGCTATAGCTGCCTGCGCTCTTGTGGGTATCGACCGAAACGGCATGCCACTCGACCTTATAGGTGCCGGCAGCCAACGGCGCGGCGGGGGTCACCACCAGGGTTTTCTTGTCTTTGTCCGGGGTTTCCAAGCCCTTGATCGCCACTTCAGTGCCGTCCTTGCTCAGGGACACCTTGGTGAAGGTGGCTTCGACGCCTTCGGAGAACACCAGGCGCAGATCCGCGGGGGCGGCGACGGTGCTGTCGGCCGCCGGCGTGGTGGTTTTCAGATGGGTGTGGGCAAAGGCTGCCGAAGCGCCCAGCAGCGAGGCCAGCAAGGTCACTGTCGTCAGCGTCTTCTTGATCAACATCGTGCACTACCTCTTAATGGGAAGAGCGGGCAGTGTACGAAGTTTCTACTTAGGCTGTCGCCCCGATCTAGAGCGGATGGTAGTCTTCCAGGCATGTCGTTGTCAGGGAGCCCCTATGGGCAATCACAAGATCGGTATCCGTCGGGTCAACGTCGAAAAAATTCTGCTGGCGGCTGAAAAGGTCTTCGCCGAAAAGGGCTATGGCAGCACCGCCATGGCCGACATTGCCGAACAGGCGCAACTGCCGCGCTCCAACCTGCATTACTACTTCAGCACCAAGAGCGAGTTGTACAGCGCGGTGTTGTTCGACCTGCTGGAAGTATGGAAGCAGGATGCCCTGTGCTTCGAGATGTTCGATGACCCGCGGGTGGTCCTCAGCAGCTATATCCGGGCGAAGATGCAGCACTCGCGCAGCCGCCCCTATGGCTCGAAAGTCTGGGCCAATGAAATCATCCACGGCGCGCCCACCCTTGGTGAAGCGCTGGATGCGAGCCTGTACGACTGGGCCAAGATGAAGGAAGCGAAGATCCGCCAGTGGGTGGAAGACAAACGCATCCTGGCGGTGGAGCCGTCGAGCCTGCTGTATATGATCTGGGCCTCGACCCAGCACTATGCCGACTTCGATCACCAGGTGATGATCCTCAATGACCATCAGGCCCTGTCGGACATGCAGTTCGAGCGGGCGGTGCAGACGGTGACCAGTGTGATTTTGCGGGGGATCGGGTTGGAGCCCTGAGTTTGTGGTGCGGTTGAGGGCTTCATCGCAGGCAAGCCAGCTCCCACATTTTGATTGTGTGAACCCGATCAAATGTGGGAGCTGGCTTGCCTGCGATGGCGATTTAAAAGGCTACACCGCCTCTCGGTAGGGGTTGCGTGGATCCTGGGTCCAGTTCAAAAACGGCTTGCCGGTGTCCATCGGCACCATCTCGATGCAGTCCGCCACCGGGCAGGTGATCTGGCACAGGTTGCAGCCCACGCATTCGTCGTCGATCACTTGGTACACGTGGGTCCCATCGGTCTGCTTGAGGCTGGCAATGGCCTGGTGCGAGGTGTCTTCGCAGGCAATATGGCAGCGCCCGCAGCCGATGCACGCCGCCTGGTCAATCTTGGCGATCACCTGGTAGTTGATGTCCAGGTACTTCCAGTCCGTGGTGTTGCCCACCGCGCGCCCGGAAAAATCCTGCAAGCTGTTATAGCCCTGGCTGTCCATCCACCGTGACAAACCATCCTTCATCTCGTCGACGATGCGAAAACCATGCAACATCGCCGCCGTGCACACTTGCACCGCGCCGCAGCCCAGGGCCACGAACTCTGCGGCATCGCGCCAGTTGCCGATGCCACCGATCCCGCAGATCGGCAGGCCCTGGGTCTGGGGATCGCGGGCGATTTCAGCCACCATGTTCAAGGCAATCGGCTTGACCGCCGAGCCGCAGTAGCCGCCGTGGGTGCTCTGGGTGCCGACGATCGGCAGGGCGACCATGCGCTCCAGGTCGACGCTGGTGATGGAGTTGATGGTATTGATCAGCGAGACCGCGTCAGCCCCGCCGCGATAGGCGGCACGGGCGGCCACGCGGATATCGGTGATATTGGGCGTGAGCTTGACGATCACCGGCAGCGAGCAATAGGTCTTGCACCAGCGCGTCACCTGTTCGACGTATTCCGGCACCTGGCCCACCGCCGCGCCCATGCCCCGTTCCGGCATGCCGTGGGGGCAGCCGAAGTTCAGTTCGATGCCATCGCAACCGGTGGCTTCCACCCGTGGCAGGATGTTTTTCCAGGACTCTTCGACGCATGGCACCATCAGCGACACGATCAGGGCGCGGTCCGGCCAGTCCTTTTTCACCTGGGTGATTTCTTGCAGGTTGATTTCCAGGGAGCGGTCGGTGATCAGTTCGATATTGTTGATACCCAGTACTTCGCGGTTGGCGCCAAAGTGCGCCGAATAGCGGGACGAGACGTTGACTGCCGCCGGGTCCTCGCCCAGGGTTTTCCAGACCACGCCGCCCCAGCCGGCTTCAAAGGCGCGCACCACGTTGTAGGCCTTGTCGGTAGGGGGCGCGGAGGCCAGCCAGAACGGATTGGGGGCTTTGATGCCAGCGAACACAATCGATAGATCGGCCATTTACGCAGCCTCCACAGTGAGCATGAGTTGAGCGTGCATGGCCTCGGCGGCCAGCTTGCCGTGCTGCACGGCCTGAACGGTGAGGTCTTGCCCGAGGCTGACGCAATCGCCACCGGCATACACGCCGGGGATGCTGGTTTGCAGCTGTGCATCGACAAAGATCCGCTCGCCCTGGCGTTGCAGTTGCTGGGCCAGGGGGTCGTGCAAGGCCTGCTCGTCGAAGCCTTGGCCGATGGCCTTGAAGATCGCATCCGCCGCCAGCTCGAAGGTGTCGCCGGTGGTGTGTAGGCGGCCATTTTCCAGGCGTGTGCGGGCAAAGCGCATGCCGCGCACCTGGCCCTGGTCGTCCAGCAGCACAGTGTCGGGTTGGGCCCAGGTCAGCAGGCGGACCTGGTTGGCTTTGGCGATATCTTGCTCATGGCCAGTGGCGCCCATGTCGGCAAGCCCGCGGCGGTAGACCAGGTTGACATCGCGTGCGCCCAGGCGCGCCATTTGCACGGCCATGTCGATGGCGGTGTTGCCAGCACCGAGCACGATGCAGCGGTCGGCCAGGGGCAGTTGGCTGAGGTCGTCGGCCTGGCGCAGTTCGCGGATGTAGTCGGTGGCGGCGAGCAGGCCGGGCGCGTCCTCGTGGGGCAGGCCCAGGTGTTTGCTGGCGGCCAGGCCCAGGCCGAGGAACACCGCGTCGAATTGCTGGTGCAGGTCGCTCAGGCTCAGGTTGTCGCCCAGGCGATGGCCGTGGCGGATTTCGATGCCGCCGATCTGCAGCAGGAAGTCCAGCTCCTGCTGGGCGAAGTCATCCACCAGTTTGTATTTGGCGATCCCGTATTCATTGAGGCCGCCGGCCTTTTCCCGGGCCTCGAAAATCACCACGTCATGCCCATGCAAGGCACTGCGATGGGCACAGGACAAACCCGCAGGCCCGGCGCCGACCACCGCGATACGCTTGCCGGTCGCGGCGGCGCGCTGGAACGGGTGTTGCTCGAAGTGCGCGTTGTCGATGGCATAGCGTTGCAACAGGCCGATCAGCACCGGGGCGCATTCTTCGCTGTGGTTGCGTACACAGGCCTGCTGGCAGAGGATTTCGGTCGGACAGACCCGGGCACAGCTGCCGCCGAGGATATTGGCCGAGAGGATTTTCTGCGCCGCGCCCTGGACGTTGTCGGTGTGGATATTGCGGATAAACGACGGGATGTCGATTTCGCTGGGGCACGCGTTGACGCACGGCGCGTCGTAGCAATACAGGCAGCGCGAGGCTTCCAGGTGGGCCTGGCGGGCATTGAGGGGCGGTGCCAGGTCGGTGAAATGGCTGGCGAGGGTCGCCCCGTCTTCGTCGGGGTGGGGGAGGTGGTTCAGGGTCTGGATCACGGTAATGGCCTCACGGTTTTTTTGCCTCTGGCGGGCATTGGTTTTTTGTTGCCTGTGCGGGCTTCATCGCGGGCAAGCCCGCTCCCACATTTGATCGGGTTCATATCTCAATGGGTGGGAGCTGGCTTGCCTGCGATTGGCTATGTCAGCGGTTTACGGCGACTGGCCTGGAATGCTCGGCCCGCTTGCGCAACTGCTCGAACACCGGCGGATACGCCGGCCGCTCGACATAGCGCCCGGCACCGCGCTCGGCGCGCAAATCGCCATCGACCCACACCAGCCGGCCCTGGCTGATGGTGTGGCTGGGCACGCCGCGTACGGTCTTGCCTTCAAAGATGTTGAAGTCCACCTGCTGGTGGTGGGTCTTGGCCGAGATGGTCCGCGTACCCTGGGGATCCCACAGCACCAGGTCGGCATCGGCACCGACGCGGATCGCACCCTTGCGCGGGTAGAGGTTGAAGATCTTCGCGGTGTTGGTGGAGGTCAGTGCGACAAACTCCTGCATCGACAGGCGCCCGGTGTTGACCCCTTCGTCCCACAGCAACGCCATGCGGTCTTCGATGCCGGCGGTGCCGTTGGGGATCTTGCTGAAGTCGTCACGCCCGGCAGCCTTTTGGTCGGCACAGAAGCAGCAGTGGTCGGTGGCGGTGGTGTGCAGGTTGCCCGCTTGCAGGCCACGCCACAGTGCGTCTTGATGCCCGCGGGGGCGGAAGGGCGGGCTCATCACGTAGCCCGCTGCGGTTTGCCAGTCGGGGTGCTGGTACACACTGTCGTCCAGTAGCAGGTGCCCGGCCAGGACTTCGCCATAGACCGCCTGGCCCTTGGCGCGGGCATAGGTGATTTCGTCGAGGGCTTCCTGGGTCGAAACGTGCACCAGGTACAGCGGCGTGCCGAGGGTTTCGGCGATGCGGATTGCACGGCTGGCGGCTTCGCCCTCCACTTGCGAAGGCCGGGACAGCGGGTGGGCCTCGGGCCCGGTGATGCCCTGGGCCATCAGCTTGCGTTGCAGGTGATACACCAGCTCGCCGTTCTCCGCATGCACGGTGGGCACCGCGCCCAGTTCCAGGCAGCGCTCGAAGCTGGCGACCAGGGTGTCGTCGGCGGCCATGATCGCGTTCTTGTAGGCCATGAAATGCTTGAAGCTGTTGATGCCGTGGTGGCTCACCAGCTCGGCCATTTCCTCGCGCACCTGTTCGCTCCACCAGGTAATCGCCACATGAAACCCATAGTCGGCCGCCGACTTCTCGGCCCAGCCGCGCCACTGGTGGAAGGCCTCCAGCAACGACTGCTGCGGGTTGGGAATCACGAAGTCGATGATCGACGTGGTCCCGCCCGCCAGGCCTGCTGCCGTACCGCTGAAAAAGTCCTCGCTGGCCACGGTGCCCATGAAGGGCAGTTGCATATGGGTATGGGGGTCGATGCCGCCGGGCATCAGGTATTGGCCGCTGCCATCGAGTATCTCGGTGCCGGCGGGAATATCCAGGCCAGTGCCAATGGCGCGGATTAGACCGTCTGCGCACACTACATCGGCGGTATAACTTTCATCATGGGTAACAACGGTGGCGCCACGGATCAACAGAGACATGCCGAGTTCCTCAGAGGCTTGACCGGCTTATGCCAGTTCTAAGTGTTGTAGTGCTGCTCACGGTGCAAGGTTTATTCTTGTCAAAGGTGACAGGAATAGAAACTAGCCCGAGTCTTTGGAATGATCAAGATTATTTTTTATAAGCATATACTTATAATAAGTAGATGATTTTTAAGGATAAAAATTAAAAGTCACCAAAATGTAGCGGCCTCTCACCCTTTTGACGCACTTGACAGGTTCCCAATATGAGCAACATTTTCTATTGCAAATCAGACGCTTGAGAGTTGCCTCTTGACGGGAGGCAGTAATAAAAATAATTGTGTTGCACCAGATTGAGTCCTGATTGTTCGGACAACTTCTGCGTTATTTGGCCTGAGTAACGTTGAAAGTGACGTGGGACTTTTCGGTGTTGTAAATAAAACTGATAAACATCAGTTGGTTATATAAGCGGTACGGATGGGTTGACGGTCTACGGCACGGTAATTGAGTGCGCTGCCGGTGGGCCGGGTCCGTGATGTCATGTTGTCCATGCGGGACTGCGGCCATCCAGCGTTGAGCGCTGGATGAGCAACAATAATTCGAAAAAAACCGTGGAGCAGCCATGCAACAGAACAGATCGCAAGTCATCGAACGCGACGGCCTGTATGAACTCGACGCCGGCAGCGACGTGCTCGACAGCCCCCGTTACAACCACGACATGGCACCGACCAAGGTGCACGAACGAACCTGGAACAAGTGGCACATCACCGCACTGTGGGTCGGCATGTCGATCTGTGTGCCGACCTACACCCTGGGCGGGGTGCTCACCGCGTACTTCGGCTTGTCGGTGGGCGAGGCATTGGTGGCGATCCTGCTGGCCAATATCGTGGTACTCATCCCCCTGACGCTCAACGCGTTTCCCGGCACCAAGTACGGCATTCCGTTCCCGGTGCTGCTGCGCTCGTCCTTCGGCATTCTCGGCTCCAATGTGCCGTGCCTGATCCGCGCCCTGGTGGCCTGCGGTTGGTTCGGGATCCAGACGATGTTCGGCGGGCTGGCGATCCACCTGTTCCTCGGCTCGATTTTCGAGGGCTGGAAGAGCCTGGGCGGCACCGGCGAGGTGATCGGCTTCATGATCTTCTGGGTGTTGAACCTGTGGGTGGTGCTGCGCGGCGCCGAGTCGATCAAATGGCTGGAAACCCTGTCGGCACCGCTGCTGGTGGCGGTGGGCATCGGCTTGCTGGTGTGGGCGTTGCCCAATGTGTCGCTCAGCGAATTGATGGCGATCCCTCCCAAACGTCCCGAAGGCGCGAGCCTGACAGGCTACTTTATGGCCGGGCTGACTGCGATGGTCGGTTTCTGGGCCACCTTGTCCCTGAATATTCCTGATTTCAGCCGTTATGCCAAAAGCCAGAAAGACCAGATCCTGGGGCAGATTTTCGGCCTGCCGCTGACCATGTTCCTGTTCGCCGCCTTGGGCGTGATCATGACCGCCGCCTCGGTGAAACTGGTGGGGGTCAGCGTCTCCGACCCGGTGACCCTGATCGGGCATATCCAGAGCCCGGTGTGGGTGGCGGTGGCAATGGCGTTGATCATCATTGCCACGCTGTCGACCAACACGGCGGCGAATATTGTCTCGCCCACCAATGACTTCCAGAACATTGCGCCCAAGCTGATCAACCGCACCACCGCCGTGGTGCTCACCGGCCTGGTGGGGCTGGCGCTGATGGCCCACGAGTTGCTGAAAAAACTCGGCTTGATCGTGTCCGATGTCAGTCTGGAGACCGTGTATTCCAACTGGTTGCTCGGCTATTCGAGCCTGTTGGGGCCGATTGCCGGGATCATGGTGGTGGACTATTTCCTGATCCGCCGCCAGCAACTGGACCTGGCGGGGTTGTACCGTGATGACGTGTACCCGGCGTGGAATACGGCGGGGTTTATCGCGTTTGGTGTGCCGGTGGTGCTGACCTTGCTGTCGCTGGGCAGCGATGCCTTCAGTTGGTTCTACAGCTATGGCTGGTTCACCGGCTCGGCGTTGGGCGGGGTGTTGTATTACGGACTGTGCGCCAAACGCAAAACCAGTCCAATCGCCGCCAAGACATCCCTGTAAGCGATGTGGAATGCAATCAAATGTGGGAGCGGGCTTGCCCGCGATAGCGGTCTTTCAGGCGACATCTACGGTGACTAACACATCGCCATCGCGGGCAAGCCCGCTCCCACATTTGGACCGCGTCAATCATAAGAAAACTGCCTGAGGAGATCCCTATGAACGCTGCCATCGACGTTCTGCAATCCACCCACCAGTACATCAACCGCGACCGCCTGTGGCAGTCGTTGATGGACCTCGCCCAGCTTGGCGCGACGCCCAAGGGCGGGGTGTGCCGCCTGGCCCTGACCGACCTGGACCGCCAGGCCCGCGATCTGTTTGTGCAATGGTGCGAGGCGGCGGGGTGCACGGTGACCATCGATGGCGTGGGCAATATCTTCGCCCGTCGCCCGGGGCGCAATCCGGCATTGCCGCCGGTGATGACCGGTAGCCATATCGATACCCAGCCCACGGGCGGCAAGTTCGATGGCTGCTTCGGGGTGTTGGCGGGGGTGGAAGTGCTGCGCACCCTTAACGATCTGAACGTGCAGACCGAAGCGCCGCTGGAGGTGGTGGTGTGGACCAACGAGGAAGGCTCGCGCTTCCCGCCATGCATGATGGGCTCCGGGGTGTTCGCCGAGAAATTCACCCTGGAAGACACCCTGGCCAAGACCGACGCCGAGGGTGTCACGGTGGGCGCTGCGCTGAAGGCGATTGGCTATGCGGGCACCCGGCCGGTCAGTGGGCATCCGGTCGGGGCTTACTTTGAAGCGCATATCGAGCAAGGTCCGATCCTTGAAGATGAACGCAAAACCATCGGTGTGGTGCTGGGGGCCCTCGGCCAGAAATGGTTCGACCTGACCCTGCGCGGCGTCGAGGCCCATGCCGGCCCGACCCCGATGCACCTGCGCAAGGACGCCCTGGTGGGCGCCTCGGCGGTGGTTGCCGCGGTCAACGCCGCTGCACTGAGCCATCAGCCCCATGCCTGTGGCACGGTGGGGTGCCTGCAAGCCTACCCCGGTTCGCGCAATGTGATCCCCGGTGAAGTGCGCATGACCCTGGATTTTCGCCACCTGGAGCCGGCACGCCTGGATTCGATGATTGCCCAGGTGCGCCAGGTGATTGACGAGACCTGCGCCAAGCACGGGTTGACCTTCGAGATGGTGCCTACCGCCGATTTCCCGCCGCTGTATTTCGACAAGGGCTGTGTCGATGCCGTGCGCGAGGCGGCCAATGGCTTGGGGTTGTCCAACATGGATATCGTCAGTGGTGCCGGGCACGACGCCATTTTCGTCGCCGAGCTGGGGCCGGCGGGCATGATATTCGTGCCCTGTGAAGGCGGGATCAGCCATAACGAAATCGAAAACGCCGCCCCGGATGACCTGGCGGCGGGGTGTGCGGTGCTGCTGCGGGCGATGGTGGCGGCGTCGGCGGCCGTGGCCCGTAAGCCTGCGGCCTAGATCGGTAGGCGCCAGTTTTCCGGCTCCTGGAGTGGCTTAGGCGTGATGCGCGACCGGCTTGCGGGCCTTGGCGCGCGTCGCGGCCTTGGGCGGTGGATGGCGGCGGCGGGTCACACGCAGCACCCCCCACAACATGGCGCTGGCGACGGTCAGCCAGCCAAGTACCAGCAGGAAAATCGTGGTTGTCAGGCTCATAAGTGCCTCCTTTGCCCTGTGCAGGGCACATACGGTCTTTGCAATGGACAGTCTAACCGCCAAGCGGCTGCGTGCTATTGACCAATGGTCGTGTATGTCCAACTTGTTTGCTCTATACCGGGTTTTTTACTGCGGCCCAAGGCTATACCCGCGTCCGCGAGCGCCCTATGATCAACGCCCCAGCCCGCAGATGATCAAGAGAGTGAAGAAGTTGCGTTTACGGTCGAACCTCAAAAAATCCTTGCTGGCGGCAGCGTGCATCCTCGGATTGGCCGCGTGTGCCGGGCACCCCACATCCTCGAAAATCCAGGGCTTGCCCGAGCGGGTAGAGCTCAACGGCGTGCCGGCGTTTCGCGGTGACACCTACCAGGGTGGTCCGGCAGCCCTGGCCAGCATGCTGTCGCAACAAGGCATTGTGATTACACCAGGCTTGCTGGATAAGCCATTGCGCCTGCCGGGCGGGGAAGCTGACCTTGAGCGCAATATGCAGGCACTGGCGCGGGAGTACGGGATGCTGGTGTATCCGCTGGATGCCAAGCTGACCGCGCTGTTGGCGCAGGTGGCGGCGGGGTACCCGGTGATGTTGCGGATTACCGAAGGCTCGACGCTCTGGGCCGAGCCGCGCTATGCAGTGCTGGTGGGCTTTAACCAGCAGAACAGTACAGTGGTGTTGCGAGTGGCCAGGGACCGGCGCCGCGCCGTGGCGTTCAGCGACTTCGAGTCTGCCTGGAAAAGCGCCGGGCAATGGGCGGTGCTGGTCCAGCGGCCAAGCCAGTTGCCGGCCAACCTGGATGCGGCGCGCTGGCAGCAGGCGGCCAACGCAACGGCCCAGGCCGGCCAGGAGCAAGCGGCGGCCCAGGCGCTCAAAGTGATGGCCGAAAGGCCGAAGCAGCCCTAATGCAAACGGCGCCCGAGAGCGCCGTTTTTTGTGCCGGTCAGTGGTGTCTTAGCGCGACTGGGCGACCCCGGTCTGGCGGGCCTTGAGGTTCTTGTCAGCCTTGTATTGCAGGGCCACGTCCGGCACCGAGCCGCTCTTGCCGGTTTCAATCCACTTGCGAATGCGGCTGGCATCGGCAAAGTGCGTGAACTTGCCGAAGGCATCGAGGATCACCAACGACACCGGGCGATTGCCCATGCTGGTCACCAGCACCAGGCAGTGGCCGGCCTGGTTGGTGAAACCGGTCTTGGTCAGCTTGATATCCCAATTGGCCCGGTTGACCAGATGATCGGTGTTGGAAAAACCCAGGGTGTAGCTGGGCTTGCGGAACGACACGGTTTTTTCCTTGGTGGTGCTCAATTGCGTGAGCATTGGGTACTTGCGTGCGGCCTGCACCAGCTTGCTCAAGTCACGGGCGGTGGACACGTTATGGATCGACAGGCCGGTGGGTTCGACATAGCGGGTGCTGGTCATGCCCAAGGCCTTGGCCTTGGCGTTCATCGCAGCAATAAACGCCGCATAGCCGCCCGGATAATGGTGGGCCAGGCTGGCGGCGGCACGGTTTTCCGAGGACATCAGGGTGATCAGCAACATCTCCTTGCGCGGCATCTCACTGTTGAGCTTGACCCGCGAGAACACCCCTTTCATTTCCGGGGTGTCACTGATGTTGATAGAGATGTACTCATCCATATTCTGCTTGGCGTCCAGCACCACCATACCGGTCATCAACTTGGTGACGGAGGCAATCGGCACCACCACGTCGGGGTTGCTGGCGTAGATCACCTTGTTGGTTTGCAGGTCGACCAGCATCGCGCTGCCCGAGGCGATGTGCAGTTGCGAGGTGTCCCGTGGGGCCAGGGTGGTTTCGCTGGCGTTGGCGACAGTGCCTGCGAATGCGAAGAACAGGCTGACAAGAGAGAGATGAATTTTCACGCGGATGAACTCGCTAAAAGATAGAAAAATACCGGGGGCGACCGGTTTTATGAAAAATGACGTTACATTTTAGGAGTATGGATCAGAAAGCGATAGAGAGCCTTTAAATAAAGGCTGTAAGGCGATGATGGGTGTAGCGCTACGGTGTCGTCCATCACACCTGCTATCGAGCGGGCTAAAAAAACACGCCAACGGAACGGTTTTATGACAGTGCCTGAACTAGATTGATATCTAAATGATATCAATTATTCAGGCTTGCTGGTCCCGCTTGTGGATTTCAGGTTCTCATGTCAGAAAAAATCAAGGCGGCAGCGGCGTTGTTCAACTTTACTGATGCACGTTGCCGAGGCTGCGCCCATTTTCGGGCGGTATCCGACCCAAGGTGGCGGGGCACTGAGTCGCGCAGGCGTAAACAAGTGTGTTGCAGATGAAGAGGGCAGGTATTGACGATGCCTTGCTAGAGGCTGCGCTAACCAAATTGTTGGGTTGCTTACAGCTTCGGGCATCTTGGTCGATAGCCTGGAATGACAGCAGTGACGTACCGACCTTTCTAAGAGAGCCTGAATTCATAGAATAAGCGCAACGCTTGAAACGAGAGGCAGAGAGCCAGCCACCGGTAGAATCCAGGCTCTCACACCGAAGGATTCAAGCGCAGAT
>NZ_LKBY01000036.1:0-359 GCF_002699915.1 Pseudomonas sp. ICMP 8385
CTACACCTCCGGCTCCACCGGCAAGCCCAAGGGCGTGATGGTGCGCCATGGCGCGCTGACCAACTTCATCGTCAGCATGGCCGCCGCGCCGGGGATCGCTGCGCAGGATCGCCTGCTGTCGCTGACCACGTTCTCCTTCGACATCTTCGGCCTGGAGCTGTACGCGCCGTTGNGCCGTTGCTGGTCGGCGCCCGTGTGGTACTGGCCAGCCAGGACACCCAGCGCGATCCCGAATTGATCCTGCAACAGGTGCAAGAGCAGGGCATCACGCTGCTGCAAGCCACGCCCTCGACCTGGCGCATGTTGCTGGAAAGCCCCAACGCGGGGGCCCTGGCGGGCCGGCGCTTGCTGTGCGGCGG
>NZ_LKBY01000037.1:0-354 GCF_002699915.1 Pseudomonas sp. ICMP 8385
GGGGCCTGGCAGATCGATCGTTCCCACGCTCTGTGTGGGAATGCCGTCCGTGACGCTCCGCGTCGCCTGCGCGAAGTTCAAGACCGGTGGCGGATGGCGGGGCGCGGAGCGTCCCTGGCCGCATTCCCACGCGGGAGCGTGGGAATGATCATGGGGCCTGGCATGTCGATCGTTCCCACGCTCTGCGTGGGAATGCNACCGGCGGCGGATGGCGGGACGCGGAGCGTCCCTGGCCGCATTCCCACGCGGGAGCGTGGGAATGATCATGGGGCCTGGCAGATCGATCGTTCCCACGCTCTGTGTGGGAATGCCGTCCGTGACGCTCCGCGTCGCCTGCGCGAAGTTCAAGACCGG
>NZ_LKBY01000038.1:0-349 GCF_002699915.1 Pseudomonas sp. ICMP 8385
GTGGCGGCTTGAAGTCGTTCGCTTCCGTCGAGGATCTGATGGCGGATCTGAATGCGGACGATTGAACAGACCAGCCGGTTCAAACGCGATTATAAACGCGAAGCCAAAGGCCCGCATCGTCAGACGCTGGCGAGCGATTTCANCCATCGAGGCGATGAAGGAAGCGCGCCGTGGCGGCTTGAAGTCGTTCGCTTCCGTCGAGGATCTGATGGCGGATCTGAATGCGGACGATTGAACAGCCCAGCCGGTTCAAACGCGATTATAAACGCGAAGCCAAAGGCCCGCATCGTCAGACGCTGGCGAGCGATTTCATTGCCGTCGTCACAGCCCTGGCGAATAACCAGCCTCT
>NZ_LKBY01000039.1:0-343 GCF_002699915.1 Pseudomonas sp. ICMP 8385
CGCTGGATAAAAAAAGGAGGTTTTCAATGAGCGCCTACACCGTGTCCCGGCTGGCCCTTGATGCCGGGGTGAGCGTGCATATCGTGCGCGACTACCTGCTGCGCGGATTGCTGCGTCCGGTGGCGTGCACCCCGGGCGGCTATGGCCTGTTCGATGATGCCGCCTTGCAACGGCTGTGCTTCGTGCGGGCGGCCTTCGAGGCGGGCATCGGCCTNGAGCGTGCATATCGTGCGCGACTACCTGCTGCGCGGATTGCTGCGTCCGGTGGCGTGCACCCCGGGCGGCTATGGCCTGTTCGATGATGCCGCCTTGCAACGGCTGTGCTTCGTGCGGGCGGCCTTCG
>NZ_LKBY01000040.1:0-129 GCF_002699915.1 Pseudomonas sp. ICMP 8385
CCCCAGATCACCCGCCATACTCCGGCCGCCCAGCCAGCCCTCCCACACTCGACTGCATGTGCCTGTTGGAATGCGGTCAAGTGTGGGAGCTGGCTTGCCTGCGATGAGGCCAGGCCTGACACCCCAGAT
>NZ_LKBY01000040.1:138-342 GCF_002699915.1 Pseudomonas sp. ICMP 8385
TCGACTGCATGTGCCTGTTGGAATGCGGTCAAGTGTGGGAGCTGGCTTGCCTGCGATGAGGCCAGGCCTGACACCCCAGATCACCCGCCATACTCCGGCCGCCCAGCCAGCCCTCCCACATTCGACTGCATGTGCCTGCTGGAATGCGGTCAAGTGTGGGAGCTGGCTTGCCTGCGATGAGGCCAGGCCTGACACCCCAGATCA
>NZ_LKBY01000041.1:0-144 GCF_002699915.1 Pseudomonas sp. ICMP 8385
GTCGCCAGAAATGTTGGCTGGGCTGGCGCTATCGCGAGCAAGCCCGCTCCCACAGGGGATCTCACTGGGGCAGAGAATTTTGGCCCCACCACAAATCAAATGTGGGAGCTGGCTTGCCTGCGATGGCGCTGGGTCAGCCGCCAG
>NZ_LKBY01000041.1:212-330 GCF_002699915.1 Pseudomonas sp. ICMP 8385
CCACCACAGATCAAATGTGGGAGCTGGCTTGCCTGCGATGGCGGTGGGTCAGCCGCCAGAAATGTTGGCTGGGCTGGCGCTATCGCGGGCAAGCCCGCTCCCACAGGGATCTCACTGG
>NZ_LKBY01000042.1:0-313 GCF_002699915.1 Pseudomonas sp. ICMP 8385
CCGCCCCGGTGGACAGTCGTTGCTTCCCGATCAAGACCATCGAGCTCAAAGGCGCTGATAGCTTGTCTGCCGCTGATCGCGAGCGTTTGATCAAACCTTATATCGACCAGTGCCTGGGCGTCTCCCAGCTCAATCAACTGCTCAAGGCCGTCACCGACCACTACATCGACAAGGGTATGGTCACCAGCCGTGCCTACTTGCCGCAGCAGGATTTGTCCAAAGGGCATCTGCAAGTGCTGGTGGTCGAAGGCAAGCTCGAAGGCCTGAAAGGCGCCGATAACAGCCAACTCTCGGACCGTGAGTTGGCCATGGC
>NZ_LKBY01000043.1:0-311 GCF_002699915.1 Pseudomonas sp. ICMP 8385
GGTGAGGGTTTCACAGGGGCGTTCTCCATTTGCTCTTGGTTGAGTGCTGTCATTACGAGGTTGGGGATGTTGGTAAGGGCGGCGCTGACCATGCGCACAATGCGCTTGGTCTCATCGTCGTAATCAAAAACCGGGGAAAGGAAGCGGTACTCTTTGTCTTCAACCTGGAGTTTGCCGCGTGGAGTCCAGTCGACCTGGCCCCACAACGCGCCGTCGCGTATTTCCAGTTTCTTGATCCATGCACCGGCCGGGGCGGGCTCGCCTTGAGGGGCACGGCGCTGGGTTGCATGCTCCCAGTCGATAGGCAAATC
>NZ_LKBY01000044.1:0-296 GCF_002699915.1 Pseudomonas sp. ICMP 8385
CAATATGCAAGCCGACTCTTTCGCCAGCGGTTGTGGCGATACCGCATGCGCCAGAGCATGAGTCGACGAGGAAACTGCTGGGATAACGCACCGATGGAGCGCGTATTTCGCAGATTGAAAACAGAATGGATACCGACCGTGGGCTATCGAACTGCGCAGGAAGCACAGCGCGATATCAGCCATTTTTTGATGCATCGCTACAACTGGATTCGGCCTCACCAATTCAACGATGGGTTGGCGCCAGCGCGGGCCGAGGAAAAACTTAACGTCGTGTCCGGGATTAGTTGACCACTACA
>NZ_LKBY01000045.1:0-56974 GCF_002699915.1 Pseudomonas sp. ICMP 8385
ACCAAGCTCAATCCAATCTCCTTTGAACGCTTTGCACAATTGATTGATCCTGCATGGATTGAACAGGCTCTCGTGTCGACCGGTACGGTCTCTATTCGCCGCAGACGCTTGCCGGCCGAGCGTATCGTATGGTTGGTGGTCGGTTTGGCCTTGTTCAAAAATGAACCGATTTGGCTCATCGTGCAGCAGTTGGGACTGGCGCTGGGCGAAGCCAAGGTGCCCGTGATCGTATGGTTGGTGGTCGGTTTGGCCTTGTTCAAAAATGAACCGATTTGGCTCATCGTGCAGCAGTTGGGACTGGCGCTGGGCGAAGCCAAGGTGCCCGTGCCCAGTGCCGCCGTTCAAGCCCGACAGCGCCTTGGAGAGGCACCATTGGCGGCGCTGTTTGAGCAATTGGCCCAAGCATGGGGTGGTGTCGAGCAGCCGCCTTCAGCCGGTTTCTTGGGGTTGCGTAGCTTCGCCGTCGACGGCGTAGTTTGGAGCTGTTTGAGCAATTGGCCCAAGCATGGGGTGGTGTCGAGCAGCCGCCTTCAGCCGGTTTCTTGGGGTTGCGTAGCTTCGCCGTCGACGGCGTAGTTTGGTCCACCCCTGACACCCCGGAAAACCGTCAGGCCTTTGGTGGAGGGCGAACCCATTCTGGAGATGGCGCCTGGCCACAAGTTCGCGGTGTCTGCCTGATGGACACCTATAGTCACTTGATTCGTGCTGCCTGTTTTGGTGAGTTTGCGGTCGGCGAACTACGTCATGCCAAAGGTCTGGAGAACGCCGTCAGTGACTACTCGGTAACCATTTTTGATCGTGCTTACTATTCAGCGGCCCTGTTGCTCGACTGGCAGCAAAGTGGAACTGAACGACACTGGCTCATGCGAGCGCGCAAACCGCTCAAATACGAGGTGATCGAAGAGTTGGGCGTGGGTGACTGGCTTGTACGGTTGACCGTTTCCCGGGATGCACTCAAGCAGCGTCCGGATCTTCCCAGCCATTGGCATGCTCGATTGATCGAGTATTCGATAGACGACAAACCCCGTCGCTACCTGACCTCGTTGGTTGACGCCGAACGTTACCCTGCCCATCAGGTGGCAGGGCATTACAACGATTGATCGAGTATTCGATAGACGACAAACCCCGTCGCTACCTGACCTCGTTGGTTGACGCCGAACGTTACCCTGCCCATCAGGTGGCAGGGCATTACAACGAACGTTGGGAAATCGAATTGGGTTACCGCGAGATCAAGCAAAACCTGCTTAAAGGCGAACAACTACGCAGTAAACAACCTGATCTGGTGCGTCAGGAACTGTGGGGAACCCTGCTTGCTTACAATCTGATTCGACAGGAAATGCGCTTGATGGCTGGCGAAATGAAAGTTGCACCGCAACGTTTAAGCTTCCTCTGGTTGGCTCAAGCGGTGACCAACGCACTCCGTTTCTGTCCGCTGGAAACGCCAGGTACGATTCCTAAGCGGCTGGCAGAGCTGCGCACTCAGGCTCAACACTTCATGTTACCTGCCAGGCGTCAACGAAGTTACCCCAGGGTGGTCAAGCCTAGGCCGGTCAAATACCCCAAAAAGAAAGCGGGAGGGCTTAACTGACTGGCATTAGGGCAAGCCCGCTCCCACATTGGGTTTTGTGGTGTCTGGTCGTTCCCAGGGGTCAGAGTTGGGGGGGCTCTTGCGGCGGCTTGGTCTTGTCCACACCCGGGACATGCAGGTTGCCTTCCACCACCTGGTTGCCTTCCAACTGCGGCTGGGTTACCCAGGTCAGGATGTCGTAGTAACGGCGGATGTTGGCCACGAAGTGCACCGGCTCGCCGCCCCGGGCGTAACCGTAGCGGGTCTTGCTGTACCACTGCTTCTGCGACAGGCGCGGCAGCATTTTCTTCACATCCAGCCATTTGTTCGGGTTCAGGCCTTCCTTTTGCGCCAGCTTGCGTGCGTCATCCAGGTGGCCCCCGCCGACGTTGTAGGCCGCCAGGGCAAACCAGGTGCGATCAGGTTCGAGAATCTTGTCGTCCAATTCGCTCTTGATCATCGCCAGGTACTTGGCGCCCCCCTTGATGCTCTGCCGCGCGTCCAGGCGATTGGACACGCCCATGGCCTGGGCGGTGTTCTGGGTCAGCATCATCAGGCCGCGCACGCCGGTCTTGGAGGTGACCGCCGGTTGCCACAGCGATTCCTGGTAACCAATGGCTGCCAAGAGCCGCCAATCGACCTTTTCTTCCTTGGCCGAGGCCTTGAAGAACTTCTCGTACTTGGGCAGGCGCTGCTGCAAGTGCTGGGCGAAGGTGTAGGCGCCGACATAGCCCAGTACATCGACATGCCCGTAATAACGATCCTTGAGGCGTTGCAGGGTGCCGTTTTTCTCGACCTTGTCGAGGTAGCTGTTGACCTCGTTGAGCAGGCTGTTGTCTTCGCCCGCGGCCACGGCCCAGCTCTGGTTGCTGGCGTCGCCCAGGTCGAAGGCCACCCGCACGTTGGGGAAGTACACCTGGTTCATCGCCACTTCATTGGAGTCGACCAGGGTCAGGTCGATCTGCCCTTCGTCGACCATGCGCAGCAGGTCGACCACTTCAACGGCGTCGGACTCTTCGTATTCAATCGCAGGATTCTGCTTTTTCAGCGCGGCCAATTGCTCGGCATGGGTGCTGCCCTTGAGCACCATGATCTTCTTGCCCACCAGATCGGCCGCGTTGGTGGGGCGGGACTGGCCGTTGCGGTAGATGATCTGCGGGGTGACTTCCAGGTACGGATGGGAAAACCGCACCTGCTGTTTGCGCTGTTCGCTGCTGACCAGGCCGGCGGCCGCCAGTACCGGGCCGTTGGGTTTGCCCAACTGGCCGAACAGGTCGTCGAGGTTGTCGGCGGTCTCGATTTCAAGCTTGACCCCCAGGTCGTCGGCAAAGCGCTTGACCAGTTCGTATTCAAAACCGGTTTCGCCGTTGCGGTCCTGGAAATAGGTGGCCGGGCTGTTTCGGGTAATCACCCGCAATACGCCATCCTCCTTGATTCGCTCGAGCGTGCTGGGCTTATCAACACAGGCGCTGAGCAGCAGGAAGAGTCCGGTGGCGATGAGCCATTTGGCGCATCGCGGGCGCAAAGCAGTTGGGGAGAACATCTGCGCAGTATACGCAAACGGCCCACGGCGCCATATCTCGACAGCATGGGCGTTGTCTGCTAGCGCTGGCGAAACTGTGCTGTAGCCCGCAGAAACGTGGCCTGGGGCGCGATTGTGCGGGCTAAAATAACTGCGCCGGATCGTCCCGCTACCGAGCAATCTGTGCCAACTGACGTTCGGCAGCGGCCAGTGGCACCGTTTCGGGTGCCGTTGGCGCAGGTTTACGCTAGAATGCACGGCCTCAAAGCACACCCCCTTCCCGAGGCTGTCCCGAAGATGTTGATCCTGCGCGGCGCTCCTGCCCTTTCTGCCTTTCGCCACAGCAAACTCCTTGAGCAACTGAGCCAGAAGGTTCCAGCTGTCACTGGCCTGTATGCTGAATTTGCTCACTTCGCCGACGTTAACGGCGTTTTGACCGCCGACGAACAGCAAGTGCTGGCACGCCTTCTGAAGTACGGCCCCAGCGTTCCCGTTCAAGAGCCGAGCGGCCGCTTGTTCCTGGTCCTGCCACGGTTCGGCACCATTTCGCCCTGGTCGAGCAAGGCCAGCGATATCGCCCGTAACTGTGGCCTGGAAAAAATCCAGCGCCTGGAACGCGGGATCGCCTTCTACGTGGCTGGCCAGTTCAGCGACGCCGAGGCCGAGCTGATCGCCAGCAGCCTGCACGACCGCATGACCCAGATCATCGTCGGCCAGCTGGAACAGGCCGCCGGTCTGTTCAGCCACGCCGAACCCAAGCCGTTGACCGCGATTGACGTGCTTGGCGGTGGCCGCGCCGCCCTCGAGAAGGCCAACACCGAACTGGGCCTGGCCCTGGCCGAAGACGAGATTGACTACCTGGTCAACGCCTTCAACGGCTTGCAGCGCAACCCCCACGACATCGAACTGATGATGTTCGCCCAGGCCAACTCCGAGCACTGCCGCCACAAGATCTTCAACGCCAGTTGGGATATCGACGGCCAGAGCCAGGAAAAAAGCCTGTTCGGCATGATCAAGAACACCTACGTGATGCACAGCGAAGGCGTTCTGTCGGCTTATAAGGACAACGCCTCGGTCATCGTCGGCAGCGTCGCTGGCCGTTTCTTCCCGGACCCGGAAACCCGCCAGTACGGCGCGGTGCAGGAGCCGGTGCATATCCTGATGAAGGTCGAGACCCACAACCACCCGACCGCGATTGCCCCGTTCCCGGGCGCCGCCACCGGCTCGGGCGGCGAGATCCGCGACGAAGGTGCAACCGGCCGTGGCGCCAAGCCCAAGGCGGGCCTGACCGGCTTCACCGTGTCCAACCTGCAGATCCCGGGCTTTGAACAGCCGTGGGAAGTGCCATACGGCAAGCCTGAGCGCATCGTGACTGCGCTGGACATCATGATCGAAGGCCCGCTGGGCGGCGCCGCGTTCAACAACGAATTCGGGCGTCCGGCGCTGACCGGCTACTTCCGTACGTTCGAGCAGTCCATCACCACCCCCCATGGCGATGAAGTGCGCGGTTACCACAAGCCGATCATGTTGGCCGGCGGCATGGGCAACATCCGTGAAGAGCATGTGCAAAAGGGCGAGATCCTGGTCGGCTCCAAGCTGATCGTGCTCGGCGGCCCGGCGATGTTGATCGGCCTGGGCGGCGGCGCAGCTTCCTCCATGGCCACCGGCACCAGCTCGGCCGACCTGGACTTTGCTTCGGTACAGCGTGAAAACCCGGAAATGGAACGCCGTTGCCAGGAAGTCATCGACCGTTGCTGGCAGTTGGGAGATAAGAACCCCATCAGCTTTATCCACGACGTCGGCGCCGGCGGCCTGTCCAACGCCTTCCCGGAACTGGTCAACGACGGCGACCGTGGTGGCCGTTTTGAACTGCGCAACATTCCAAACGACGAGCCGGGCATGGCCCCGCACGAAATCTGGAGCAACGAATCCCAGGAACGTTACGTACTGGCGGTCGGCCCTGAAGACTTCGCGCGCTTCCAGGCCATCTGCGAACGCGAGCGTTGCCCGTTTGCCGTGGTCGGCGAAGCCACGGCCGAGCCGCAACTGACCGTGACCGACAGCCACTTCGGCAACAGCCCGGTGGACATGCCCCTCGAAGTGCTGCTGGGCAAGGCCCCGCGCATGCACCGTTCGGCGGTACGTGAAGCCGAATTGGGCGATGATTTCGACCCAAGCACTCTGGATCTGGCCGACAGCATCGAGCGCGTGCTGCACCACCCGGCCGTGGCGAGCAAAAGCTTTTTGATCACCATCGGCGACCGCACCATCACTGGCCTGGTGGCCCGTGACCAGATGGTCGGCCCATGGCAGGTGCCGGTAGCTGACGTTGCCGTGACCGCCACCAGCTTTGACGTGTACACCGGTGAAGCCATGGCCATGGGCGAGCGCACCCCGCTGGCCCTGCTGGACGCCCCGGCGTCGGGCCGCATGGCCATTGGCGAAACCATCACCAACATCGCCGCGTCGCGCATTGGCAAGCTGTCGGATATCAAGCTGTCGGCCAACTGGATGTCTGCTGCCGGCCACCCCGGTGAAGATGCGCGCCTGTACGACACCGTCAAGGCGGTCGGCATGGAGCTGTGCCCGGAACTGGGGATCACCATTCCGGTGGGCAAGGACTCCATGTCCATGGCCACCCGTTGGAACGATGCAGGCACCGACAAGAGCGTCACCTCGCCGCTGTCGCTGATCGTCACCGGCTTTGCGCCGGTCACCGACATCCGCCACACCCTGACCCCGCAACTGCGCATGGACAAGGGCACCACCGACCTGATCCTGGTCGACCTGGGCCGTGGCCAGAACCGCATGGGCGCCTCGATCCTCGCCCAGACCCACGGCAAGCTCGGCAAGCAGGCCCCGGACGTCGACGACGCCGAAGACCTGAAAGCCTTCTTCGCCGTGATCCAGGGCCTGAATGCCGACGGCCACCTGCTGGCCTACCACGACCGTTCCGACGGTGGTTTGCTGACCAGCGTCGTGGAAATGGCCTTTGCCGGTCACTGCGGCCTGAGCCTGAACCTCGACGGCCTGGCGGAAACGTCTGCCGATATCGCTGCCATCCTGTTCAACGAAGAGTTGGGCGCGGTGATCCAGGTACGCCAGGACGCCACCCCGGACGTGCTTGCACAGTTCAGCGCCGCTGGCCTGGGCGACTGCGTGGCCGTGGTCGGCCAGCCGATCAACAACGGCGTGATCAACATCGTGTTCAACGGCGACACGGTGTTTGAAGGCCAGCGCCGCCTGCTGCAACGCCAGTGGGCCGAGACCAGCTACCAGATCCAGCGCCTGCGCGATAACGTCGACTGTGCCGAGCAGGAATTCGACGTGATCCTGGAAGAAGACAACCCGGGCCTGAGCACCAAGCTCAGCTTCGACGTCAACCAGGACATCGCCGCGCCGTACATCAAGAAAGGCATCCGCCCACAGGTTGCCGTGCTGCGTGAGCAGGGCGTCAACGGCCAGGTGGAAATGGCGGCGGCGTTCGACCGTGCCGGCTTCAATGCGATCGACGTGCATATGAGCGATATCCTCGCCGGCCGCGTCGACCTCAACGAGTTCAAAGGCCTGGTGGCCTGCGGTGGTTTCTCCTACGGCGACGTGCTGGGGGCCGGTGAAGGCTGGGCCAAGTCGGCCCTGTTCAACAGCCGTGCCCGCGATGCGTTCCAGGGCTTCTTCGAGCGCAACGACAGCTTCACCCTGGGTGTGTGCAACGGTTGCCAGATGATGTCCAACCTCAGCGAACTGATCCCGGGCAGCGAGTTCTGGCCGCACTTTGTGCGTAACCGTTCCGAGCAGTTTGAAGCCCGTGTGGCCATGGTGCAGGTGCAGGAGTCGAACTCGATCTTCCTGCAAGGCATGGCCGGTTCGCGCATGCCAATCGCCATCGCCCACGGTGAAGGCCATGCCGAGTTCGAGAGCGAGGAAGCCCTGCTGGAAGCCGATCTGTCCGGCACCGTGGCCCTGCGTTTTGTCGACAACCACGGCAAGGTCACCGAAAGCTACCCGGCCAACCCGAACGGCTCGCCGCGCGGGATCACCGGGCTGACCAGCCGCGACGGTCGCGTGACCATCATGATGCCGCACCCGGAGCGTGTATTCCGTGCCGTGCAGAACTCGTGGCGCCCCGAAGAGTGGAACGAAGACGGCGCGTGGATGCGCATGTTCCGTAACGCCCGCGTGTGGGTGAACTAAGGCCGTGTACAAGCTTGCCTTCTTTGTGCCCGACAGCCATGTGGAGGCGGTGAAAACCGCCGTCCTCAACGCTGGCGGCGGGCGCATCGGCAACTACGACCGCTGCGCCTGGCAAGTGCTGGGCCAGGGTCAGTTCCGCGCGCTGGACGGCAGCCAGCCGTTTATCGGGCAGGTGGGCCAGGTTGAAGTGGTCGAGGAATGGAAGGTTGAGCTGGTGGTGGCCGATGAGTTGATTGTGGCCGTTGTGGCCGCGTTGAAGCGCAGCCACCCGTATGAAACACCGGCTTATGAAGTGTGGCAGTTGGCGGATTTCTGATCCGCAGGCGGTCAAGACAAGAAACCCGCTGGGCCAGTTTGGCCAGCGGGTTTTTTGTTGGCGCTTATGGCTTCGATATCAAAGCCTCAATGGTTCAAGGGGCGGGCATCAACCCCACTTCAGCCTTCAACGCATTGATCAACATATTTTCGTAGCTGAACCGCTTGCCCTGCATCGGCTCCCAGCGCTCGACATAAAACAGGCCGTTGTTGTCGACCTTGATCGGTGTCGACACGATCTCCCCGCTGCGCGAGCGATGCAGCAAGTGGTTCTGCGAGGGCGACGGGCGTTCGATCAGGAACAGGCCGGGCCGGTTCAGGCGTGCCCTGTCCACCGCGACGAAGGGCGCCGGGGCTTGGATCCCGGCAACGCCGGCGTCCAGGATGAAGTCGCTGCGCAAGGCCCTGGTGTAAGGGCTGATCCCTTCGGAAACCGTCTCCCAGGCACCCGCTCGAATATTCTGCGCCAGCGCCGGGGCGGTGTCCCGGACATGCAGGCTGACCGCCCCCTGCAGTTGCGCGAGGCCAGGCACGCTCAGGTGGGTGTTGGTGTGCGCGCTGCCCACGAAGGCAACCCACTTGTGCGGCCCGTGTGCGGCCTGGTCGGCCTCGATTACCTTGGAGGCGAAGTAACTGAACAGCTGGTTGCGTGAGACGTCCGCGTCCCCCAACCCTTTGATGTGGTAACTGGCGGTGCAGTCCAGGGCGCGGATGCGCATGCCGTGCCGTGCCGCGATCTGGATCACTTCGGTGTAGGTATCACTGCCTTTGTAGCCCGGCATATGGCCTCGATCCAGTTGCGCGAGGTGACGTTTGAGGTTATCCGGCAGCCGTTGTGTCTGCACAAATAGATCCAGCTCTTGCTGGTGCATATCGGTCAGCAAGTGCTCCACATACAGCGTCTTGAACTCCAGCTCCTTGAGTGTCCCCATGTAGTCGCGCAGCAAGCGTTTGCTCGATTGCGCACTGTGCCCTTCACCGATCACCAGTCCTGAAAACTCACTGTGACGGATTTTCTCCAGCAGCGCCTCCGGGGTTTTTGGCAGGCCGAGGACGGCTGGCTCGGGCCTGGCCGGTGGCACGTGGCTGTCCAGGTAAGTGCTGGCATCCGCACTCAGGCGGGCCCGGGTGCTCAGAAACGCTCTGAAGGCTTCCTGATGCTCCGGGTTCTGCGGGAAGTAGCGCGTGTCCAGGCCATGCCGTGCTCCGGTCTGACGAGCGATGCTGTCCCTGAGAGGAGGGGCGATGTCGTATTCGTCGTAATGTGTCACCACCGCAGCTGCTGCGCTGGACGATGCTGGCGGCTCGGGCGCTTTGTATGGGGTCTGCATTGCCCACTGGTAATCGCCCCTGGGCAGCGCATCCCCCGCCAGGGCGCTGGGGGTGTCGACCCACACGCCCACGGGTTGGTCCGCGCCCACATCCACCACGCGCAACGCGACTGCGTCCTCTAGGTCCGCCAGGCCAGGTGTCTGCTCGAAAGTACGCAGCCGGGAATGATCCACCAGGGCAACCCAGCGTTCATCCTGCTCGCCGAGGGCATCGGCCTGAATGGCCTTGTGGGAGTAATAGTTTCTGAGGCTGTTGCCGCGTGGTGTCGTCGGTGGGGTGTCGCCCATTTGCAGGGCGTCGTCCAGCCAATAGGAGGTTGATGCATCCAGGGCCTTGATCTTAAAGCCCTTTTCCTGAGCCTTGCGTACCAGGGCGACGTAGGAGTACTCGGCGTCCTCGGCCAAGCCAAAGGCTTTGTCGACGGTCTTCAGGTGCCGCTCGATGTGCTGCCAGGATTTTCCGCTGTTGAGCTTCTCCAGTTTTGGACGAAATACATCACCGGGCAGGTACTCGATATAAAGGTGCTTGAAACCTTTGCTGATCAACGCGTCCATTTGTGTGACCAGCAGCTGTTTGCTGGCGATGGAGCCGGGTACCGCGCCAATGACCAGGTTCTTGTTACCGCTGAAGGCATCGCTGGCGAGCAGTTGTGCAAACGGCGTGCTGACGTCCAGGGCCGCAAGCTCGGCGCGGGCCGGCAACGGGTCAAGAGCCTTGAAAAAGTCCTGGGCGTCGCTGGCCAGGCGTTCGACCTGTTGCAGGTAGGCGGTGCGCAGGGATTTGAGTTCAATGGCGGCGCTTCCCAGGATCACGTCTTGCGAGCCGAAATCCCACTCCGAGCGCCGCAGTAGCCCGGTGCGCACATCCGGGTCGAGTACCAGTTCCAGTTTGTTGGCGTACTTTGCCGGCATCTCATAAGGCTTGAGCGGCTCCGGTGTGTCGGGCAATTTTTCATACTTGGGCGCGCCACCGGTGACGCCGGTGCGGCGCCACACCCCTTGCGCATCAGGTGCCGCCACGCGAGTGGTGGAGATCAGTTTGCCGGTAGGCGGATCGAGTCGGTACAGCAAATACCGTCCGATCGGGTCCGGGGAGTTTTTCGCCCAAAGCAACTCGCCATCGAACAGCACTGCCTGCATGTCTGCCGGCGCAAGTGTCTGGGGTTGCAGGGGATGCACCAGCTTCAGGATCTCGCTCGTCGCAGCGGCGCTCTTGGCGACCTCGCGCAGGGCTGGTCTTGCAAGCTGTCTAAGGGAAACCAATGCCGGACGCAGGTCGGTGAACGCCGCGCCGGCGCTGTTCAGCACATAACCGATCAGGTGTTCCACGGCGGCACTCGTATCGCCTTGTTGATAGGCGTTCAGGGCCAGCATGCCGTCCTTGAACGCCAGCAGCATGCCCAGGCTCAGGCTGAGGATGGGAAACGGCGCAGTAGCAATGGCGGTGACCCACTCCACGCAGTTCCACAGGATCCCGGTAATCATCTGAGTGCGATTGAGCGTGGTGCCTTCAACGTCATCGATCTTGCGCTGCAGCTTCATGTCATACAGTGCCCGACGCAGATCCAGCAGGGGCGGCTGTGCACGGGTTGTGTCATAGCGGGCCGGGCTGGCGTCGGTTTTGTTCAGGTCCTCGGGCAGTTGTGCCTTGGCCTCCTCAAGGAAGGCACGGACCCGGACCTGGGACGGCGCGCCGACCCGCAAGGTGAAGTAGGCCACCATGCCGGGGATTTTTTTCAGCAGGTAATTGAACAACCGGGCTTCACGGAAGTTGATGCCGTCCGGGGCGTTGGGGGTATAGAGCAAGGTGGGGAACCCGGCATGACTGAAAAGGAAATTGCCCATCACCCACTCGCCGTCCACCAGCAGGCGATGGATGGCGTAGGTGGCGCGTGTTTCTGTGGCGGTACTGTCCATGCTGGCGATACTGCGCTGCAGCCATTCCCAGTCGGGCGTGGCGATATCCCCTTGCAGCCGGCACTCCAGCGCGGCGTTCTGCATCTGGCGTTGGGTGATGCTCAGGGTCGCATTGCGTCGCAGGTCATAGTCCGCGCTGCCGGTGTTCAGCAACCGGGTCCTGACCTCGTTGATGTAGTGCTGGCCGACCCAGGTGCCGGTGACCGAGCGGGCGACCTTTTCGGCGGTGAGTGGGCTCAGATCAACGCCTGGCGGGCCTTTGAAACGGGCGGCGCGTGAGAACTTCTCGTCGATAAAACCCACGCCGTCGGCGTAGCCGTCGCGGTACAGCTGGGTGTAGGTCAGGGGCTGTGCCGCCTGGCCGATCAGTGCCGGCGGCGAGAAGGCCCACACGGTGTCGGGGTCGATATCGTTCTGGCTGCGCCCCAGCAGCTGATTCAGGCGTTTTTTGGCCTGTTCATGCAGGTAGTGGGTGAAGCTGGGGAATTGTGCATCAGACAATGGGAAGTCGTTATAGGTGTACAAGGCCCCTTCGCTGTCTTCGGTCAGTTTCATCAGGTTCTGACGGTTGTCGGCGCTGGTGGAGCGATACCAACTGGGCGTGCTGAACTCATAGTCGTCGAGACGGGTCGCCAGCACATGGGCTGACATGGCCTTGAGGCAGTCGGCGTGGCTGCCGATATTGCCAAAGCGGATTTCTTTGTATTCCTCGTCGTGAAACTTGAAGCTCAGGCCGCTCAGGACCCGCTTCATGGCCTCGCGAAACCGCAAGGCGACCCGCTTGATCAGGTAGTCGGTGAGGGTGCCCGGAGGCTGTCGGGTGCCGTTGTCCAGGCTCCAGCCAAGGATGTGGCGTTGGCAGGCGATTTCACTGTCGAACACCTGGAATTGCTGCTCCCGTGGTGCCTCGGGTGTACACAGCAGCAAGCGGATGACCGCGCCGTGGGCATTGCTTTGGCGCAGTACCCACAGGTCTTGCAACTGGGCTTCATGCAGCGACAGGGTCGCGGCGCTCAGGCGGCTGTCGGTGCCCTGGCGCAGATGCTGCACCAATTGAAAGTCATCCTCACTGAGGTGCCCTTGCAGCAGTGCGGTGTAGGCCAGCGCGTTGATCCGCTGGTCGAGCATCCGTTCAATCGCGAGGCTGACGGCGGGCTTGGCGTGCATCTGTTGTTGCGCATCGGCAAAGTCGATACGCGGTTGCAGGGTGCCGATCAACTGTGCGAGCCAGGCAGGAGTCAGCTCCTCGTAGGCCTTGGGCAGCGGCGCGCCTTGATAGGTGAGCGTGGTTTTGTTCAGGAAGTCCGAGCCCGTCAGGGCATCGCCGGCTTGCAGTTCGCGCAGGGCCAGGTCGACCAGGGTGCGGACATGCTCGTACTCGCCGATGGGATCTACGTAGCGCCGGGTGTTGACCTCCAGATGCTCCGGTGCCAGGTCGTGGATATCCAGTTCATCGCTCAAGCGTTCGAGCAGTTGATAGCGGGCCAGGGTTTGCGGGGTGGTGACCGGGCCCAGCAGGTCCAGCAGGGCTTGGCGGGCGTCGTTATAGCCCGCCAGGTGTTCGGCCAGCAGGGCGCGGCGGGTTTCGCTGGCGCTGCGGTACCAGTCCGGCGCACTGTGGCGCAGGTGGCGTTCCAGCAAGCGCTGGGCGCGCCATTGCAGGCGCGCGCTGATGTCGGGCAAGGCCGCCGCAATGGCATGGTCCAGGGCGTCGATCAACTGAGCGGCGTCCTGCCCGGGGTTGTCCACCAGGCTCAAGGCCCGCTCGATGTCCTGGGTACGTTTGTCGATCAGGGCATTGTAGGTGTGTTCAAACAGCGGTTTGTCGTGGATCGGTGCCAGTGCCAGCGGCCAGATTGCCCCAGGCGTTATGTCGCGATAACGCACAGGCAGCAGCTGCATGAAGGCACGCCGCTGTGCGACCGCGTCCATGGCTTGCAGCAAATGCGTGTTCAGTTGTGCCAGGGAGCCGAAGGATTCGATCCCCCGCGCAGGGGTGAACAACATGACTTCACCCACCGGTGGGGCTGAGGTCAGGTCGCTAGCCCGTGGGCTGGCGTGTTCGGTCAGGACAAAGGCGCCGGCCAGTTCGACAGTCCGTTCCTGATAAACGAAGCTCAGGGCGTACAGGCCGGGGCGCAGCGTGCTGCCTAGGGGGACACGCTCAAGCATGGCCTGTTGTTGCGGGTGCAGCAGGCGGTCGCGGGCGCTGAGGGCGGTTTCATTGGCTAGGGCGGTGAAACCGGCTTCAAAGATCATGAAGGATTTGCGCGGCTTGCCGTCGATCTGCTCGTTGCGATCAAGCGCCAGCAGATAAGGATTGAGGGTGCTCTTGAGGGTCGCCACCCGGGCGGGCAGATCGCCCTGGGTTATCCCTTGATAAAGGGCCCGGCTCTTGCTCAGAAACTGGTGCCGGTAACGGGTCAGGATGCCGTTGAGTTTTTCCAGGTAGGCCAGTTCGGCAGCGGGTTTGTGTGCGGGCAATAGCGCTGCTTCGACCTGGAGCAGGTGATGCCCGATTTGGTTGAGATGGCCCTTGATACCTTCAAAGGCCTGGGGTGTGGTGCTCACAGGCACGCTCTCCATGCTGGGGATTAGAACCCACAGCATGGGCAGGCGTGTCTTTGGCCGGGCGGTAGATAAGTAGCGGTACGCCGATCGTTCCCACGCTCTGCGTGGGAATGCCGCTTTGGACGTTCTGCGCCCGCTCCTGACGCGGAGCGTCAGAGGATGCGTCCCCACGCAGAGCGTGGGGACGATCAGGCGTCGATCGGGCGGCTAACCAAGCGCTCCAGTGCTTGACCCATCCCCGCCGCCTTGTCGCCCATCAACAGGTGCCAGACACCGTTATCCAGCCGGCTCATGCCTTGGCAACCGAGCGCGGTCAGCTGGGCTTCAGACACCGCCGAGTCATCCCCCAGTTGCACACGCAACCGTGTTATCGCCACCGCTTCCAGCCGGTGGACATTCCCTCGGCCGCCCAAGGCACTCAGCCATTGCTCGGCTTCTTGCACATTCACCGTCACGGGCTTATCCACCGGCGCAACCGCCGCAGGCGCAGTGGCCACAAACGACGGCATGGCCAGGCGAATCTCATCGGCAATGCTGTCGGCCATCGGCCCCACCACCACCTGCAAGCTGCCGCCATTGCCGGGGCGGACCACGGCCATCGCCCCCAGGGCCTTGAGCTCGGCGTCCACGGCCTTGTTGCGGTCCACCATGTCCAGGCGCAGGCGCGTGGTGCAGGCGCCGATGCTGAGCAGGTTGTCGGCACCGCCCAGGGCCCGGATATAGGCGGCGGCGCGCTGGTTGTCGGTCAGGGCCTCGCTCTGCACCACCTGGATATCTTCACGCCCGGGGGTCTTGAGGTTGAAGCGCCGGATGCAGTAGTTGAACACGCTGTAGTAGATCACTGCGTAAGCCAGGCCCACCGGGAACACCAGCCAGCCATTGGTGGACTTGCCCCAGCCCAGCACCATGTCGATGAATCCCCCGGAGAAGGTAAAGCCCAAGTGGATATTCAGCAGGTTGGTGACCGCCATCGACAGGCCGGTGAGCAGCGCATGCAGCAGGTACAGGAATGGCGCGAGGAACATGAAGGCGAATTCGATCGGCTCGGTGACCCCGGTCAGGAACGAGGTCAGGGCCATCGACAGGAAGATCCCGCCCATGATCTTGCGCCGTTCCGGCAGGGCGTTGCGGTACATCGCCAGGCACGCGGCAGGCAGGCCGAACAGCATCACCGGGAACATGCCGGTCATGAACTGGCCGCCTTTGGGGTCGCCGGCAAAGTAGCGGGTCAGATCGCCGGTGACCACCGCGCCGGTGGCCGGGTCGGTGAAGCTGCCGAACACAAACCAGGCCATGTTGTTGAGGATATGGTGCAGGCCGGTGACGATCAGCAAGCGGTTGAACACGCCGAACACAAAGGCGCCCAGGCTGCCGCTTTCCATCAGCAGCACGCCGAAGCTATTGATGCCGTGCTGTACCGGCGGCCAGATCAGCCCGAAGATCACCCCCAGGCCCACCGCCGAAAACCCGGTGACAATCGGCACAAAGCGTCGCCCGCCAAAGAACGCCAGGTACTCCGGCAACTTGATGTCCTTGAAGCGGTTATACAGCGCCCCGGCCATCAGCCCGCTGACGATCCCGGCGAGCATGCCCATGTTGATGGTGCTGTCCATCACCTTGAGCGTAGAGACCATCACCAGGTAGCCAATGGCCCCGGCCAGCCCGGCCGTGCCGTTGTTGTCGCGGGCAAAACCCACGGCGATGCCGATGGCGAAGATCAGCGCCAGGTTGGCGAAGATCGCTTGCCCGGCGTCGTGCATGACGGCGATGTTCAGCAGGTCGGTGTCACCCAGGCGCAGCAGCAGGCCGGCAATCGGCAGGATGGCGATGGGCAGCATCAGCGCACGGCCCAGGCGTTGCAGGCCTTCGATAAACAGTTGGTACATGGCGAGTCTCCTTTTTCTTGTTGTTGTCAGCTCAACGGCCAGTGCTGTTGACAGGCTTGGCGCACGGCCCTGGCGCTGCTCAGGTTGAGCAGGCCCTGGCTCAGTTGTCGGCATTGCGCGGCGTCCAGGTGGCGCACGCGGTCTTTGATTTCGGCAATTTGCGGCGGGCTGACGGACAGCTCCAGCACCCCCAGGCCGACCAGTACGGGAGTAGCCAGCGGGTCAGAGGCCAGGGCGCCACACACGCCGACCCAGCGCCCGTGTTTGGCCGCCCCGGCGCAGGTCTGGGCGATCAGGCGCAGCAGCGCCGGGTGCAGGGCATCGACCCGCGCGGCCAGGCCGGCGTGGTCGCGGTCCATGGCCAGGGTGTACTGGGACAGGTCATTGGTGCCGATCGACAAAAAGTCCGCATGCTCGGCCAGTTGCTCGGCCAGCAGCGCAGCGGCCGGCACTTCGATCATCACTCCCAGTTCCGGGCGCTGGGTCAGTTCCAGTTCGGCGCACAGCTCATCGAGGCGCTGGCGGATATGCAGCAACTCGTCGACTTCACTGACCATCGGCAACAGGATCCGGCAGCGTTGCAACGGGCTGACCTGCAACAGGGCGCGCAGCTGCTGGTCGAGCAGTTCCGGGCGCACCTGGGCCAGGCGAATGCCGCGCAGGCCCAGCACCGGGTTGGCCTCGGCGGGCAGGGGCAGGTAGTCGAGCTGCTTGTCGCCGCCCACATCAATGGTGCGGATGATCACGGACTTATCACCCATGGCATCCAGGACGGCTTGATAGGCCTGGCGCTGTTCCTGCTCATCGGGTGCGGTGCGGCGGTCGACAAACAGAAATTCGGTGCGCAACAGGCCCACGCCATCGGCGCCGTTTGCAAAGGCAAGCTGCGCCTCGCTGCTGGAGGCGACATTCGCCGCCACTTCAATGCTCACGCCATCGAGGGTATTGGCGGCGGCCAGGGCCAGGGCCTGTTGCTGCTGGCGGCGCAGCCGTTGCGCGTCACGGAACTGATGGACCTGGGCGTGCCGTGCCTCATCCGGCATGAGTTCCAGGCGCCCATTGCTGGCGTCCAGCACCACCCGTTGGCCTTGGGGCACATCCAGGACTTCACTGCCCAGGGCGACCACACAGGGCAAGCCTTTGCCCCGCGCCAGGATTGCCACATGGGAGGTGGCGCCGCCTTCGGCCATGCAGATGCCGGCCGCGTCTTGCGCGCTCAATTGCAGCAGGTCCGAGGGGGTCAGTTCATGGGCGACGACAATCGCGCCCGCAGGCAATTCAAGCTGCCAGGCCTCACCCAGCAGGGCGCGCAACACCCGTTGCTGTAAATCCCGCAGGTCGTTGGCGCGTTCGGCAAACAACGGCTTGCCCAAGCCCAGCAACACCGCGCATTGGGCCTGGATCGCATCGCGCCAGGCGTGGGTGGCGGCGCTGCCTTGCTCGATGGCGCCGGTGGCGGCTTCCAGCAGGGTCGGGTCTTCCAGCAGTGCCAGGTGGGCGGCGAAGATCTCTTCTTCCTCCACGGCCTTGCGCTGGCGGGCGTGGTCCAGGGTGTTGCGGATTTCGCCGCGTACCTGTTCCAACGCACTGTCCAGGCGCTGCAATTGCTCATCGCGCCCATGGTTGCCCGGGTCTTGCGGCAATTCGATGGTATTGAGGCGCAACAGCGGCCCGCAGACCAGCCCGGGAGCGGCACACACGCCCTGCAAGACGCCCGCTTCGCTATGGAGCGGGCGCGCAGCGACGATCACCGGGGCCTGCACGTGTTCGCCGGGGGTGACCGACAGGGCCGCGACCAGTGCCTGCAACGCCGCGTCGCAATCCTTGCCCTGGCAGGTGACCTGTACCTCGTCCTGCTCACCAATGCCCAGCCCCATCAGGCCGATCAGGCTGGCGCACGACGCCGATTTGCCGGCGAAATGCAGCTGCGACTGGCTGCTGAAACCCTGGGCGGTCTTGCGGATCAGGGCTGCGGGGCGCGCATGCAGGCCGCCGCGATGGGTGATACGCACGCTGGCGCTGGCATGGGCCTGGGAGTGGTCGGACACAGGCTGCACGGCGGCAGGCTGACGCGCGACGATGCGCAACAGGGCTTCACCGACCTTGACCGTATTGACGGCCATCGGGCGCAACTCGAACTGCTCGCCATTGGTGAGGATGATCAGGCTGACCAGGCTTTTGCACTGGCGGGCGATGCGGTCCAGGTCAAAGCGCACCAGGGGCTGCCCATTGCTGACCCGCGCACCTTGCTTGACCAGCAAGGCAAAGCCTTCGCCTTGCAGTTGCACAGTGTCGATGCCCACGTGCAGCAGCACCTCGGCGCCATTGTCGGCACGGATCGTCAGGGCGTGGCCGGTACGGGCGACATGGATCACCACACCGGCGCACGGCGCATGCAGGCAGTCGTTGAGGGGGTCGATGGCAATCCCGTCGCCCATGGCGCCACTGGCGAACACCTCGTCAGGCACGTTGCCCAGGGTCAGCACCGGTCCGCTGAGGGGGGCGCTGAGGGTGAGGTCATTATTATTGTCGGGCATGGGCACGGTACTCATCAGGAAACGACAGAAATCAACTCAGTGGGTGCGGGTGACTTTGCTCAGGTGGCGGGGCTGGTCCGGGTCCATGCCCCGGGCCTGGGCCAGGCCTGCAGCCATCACGTAGAAGCTCTGGATCGCCAGGATCGGGTCCAGGGCCGGGTGTTCGGCGCGGCTGAGGGTCAGGTCGCGTTCGGCAATATCGTCGGGCGCGGCCAGCAGCACCCGGGCCCCGCGTTGGCGCATCTCCGTGGCCAGGCTCAGCAGGCCCGGCTGTTCGGCGCCACGCGGGGCGAATACCAGCAACGGGTAGTTGTCATCGATCAGCGCCATCGGCCCGTGGCGCACTTCGGCGCTGCTGAAGGCTTCGGCCTGGATCGCCGAGGTCTCCTTGAGCTTGAGCGCGGCTTCCTGGGCGATGGCAAACCCGGCGCCACGGCCGATGACCATCAGGCGCTGGCAATCGCGCAGGGCGTCGATGGCCAGGCTCCAGTCCTGGGTCGCCGCTTCGCGCAGGCCGGCGGGCAGGGCGTGGCAGGCTTCGAGCAGGCCGTCTTCCTGGTTCCAGTGCCCGACCAACTGGGCGCTGGCGCTCAAGGTGGCGATAAAGCTCTTGGTCGCGGCCACGCTGCGTTCGGGGCCGGCGCACAGCGGCACATGGAATTCGCAGGCGGCTTCCAGGGGCGAATCTTCGGCATTGACCATCGACACACTCAAGGCCCCGCGCTTGCGCAGCAGGCGCAGGCTGTTGACCAGGTCCGGGCTTTGCCCCGACTGGGAGAAGCCGAAGGCCACCTGGCCGCTGACTTTCAGCGGCGCCTGCGCCAGGGTCACCACCGACATCGGCAGCGACGCCACGGGCACGCCCACGTGCTGCATGGTCAGGTAGGCGAAATAGCTGGCGGCGTGGTCCGAACTGCCACGGGCCACGGTCATCGCCACTTGCGGCGGCTGGCGGCGCAGGCGCCCGGCGACCTCGGCCAGCAGCGGGCCAAGGCATTGCAATTGGGCCGCGACGGCCTCACAGGAGGACAGGGCCTCTTCAAGCATTTTTGAAGTCAATGGTTTCTCCTTCGACCATTACGTCGGTGAGGTGCAGGGAGCGGTCCAGGCGCACGCAGTCGGCAAAGCTGCCGGGGTGCAGGCGGCCGCGTTGTTCCAGGCCCAGGTAATCCGCAGGAAATTGCGACAGGCGCTGTGAGGCTTCGCTGATGGGCAGGCCGATTTTCACCAGGTTGCGCAGCGCCTGATCCATGGTCAGGGTGCTGCCGGCCAGGGTGCCGTCGGCCAGGCGTACGCCGCCCAGGCATTTGGTCACGGTGTGGCTACCCAGCTTGTATTCGCCGTCGGGCATGCCGGCGGCGGCGGTGGAGTCGGTGACGCAGTACAGGCAGGGAATCGAACGCAAGGCCACGCGCATGGCACCGGGGTGCACGTGCAGCAGGTCCGGGATCAGTTCCGCGTAGGTCGCGTGGGCCAGCGCGGCACCGACGATGCCCGGTTCGCGGTGATGCAGCGGGCTCATGGCGTTGTACAAGTGGGTGAAGCTGGTGGCGCCGGCCGCCAGGGCGGCGACGCCTTCCTCATAGCTGCCCAGGGTGTGGCCGATCTGCATGCGCACACCGCGCTGGCTGAGGGCGCGGATCAGGCCGTCATGCCCGGCGATTTCCGGGGCAATGGTGATCACCCGGATCGGCGCCAGGCCCAGGTATTGCTCGACCTCGGCCATCAAGGCGGTGTGGGCGAAGTTGGGCTGTGCGCCGAGTTTTCCCGGATTGATATAGGGTCCTTCCAGATGCACCCCCAGTACCCGGGCGCTGCCGGCCGGGCGCTGTTCGCAGAACTGGCCGAGTTCGCCGAGTACGCGGGAGATTTCCTCGACCGGCGCAGTCATGGTGGTGGCCAGCAGCGAGGTGGTGCCGAAGCGCACATGGGTGCGGGTGATGGTCTCGAAGGCGCTGCTGCCTTCCATGATGTCCTTGCCGCCGCCGCCGTGCACATGCAGGTCGATAAAACCCGGCAGCAGGTAGGGCAGGTCATTGTCGGCCGGGTCGCAAGGCACGCCTTCGACGGCTGTCACCTTGCCTTCGTGGTGCACCAGGCGGCCGCGGATCCAGCCGTGGGGCGTGAGGATATTGTCTTCGGACATGGCAGTTCTCTAGGGCCGCAGCTCGGCGGCAAAGTCATAGCGACGCAGCTCTGCGACAAAGTCGTAGTAGTCGTTGCGGCAGTAGGTGTCGGTGATCTCGATCGGCGTGTTGTCGGCGGTGTAGCCGACCCGGGTCATCAGCAGCATGGCGGTGCCAGGGGCGATGCCCACCAGGGCGGCGAATTCGTCCGAGGCGTTGATGGCCTGGATGTGTTGCAGGGCCCGCACCACCGGTTTGCCGATGCCTTCGAGGTATTCGTAGAGCGAGCTGCCGATGGCCTGGGGGTTGGGAATGATCGAGGCGGGCAGGGTGCTCATTTCAATGGCCATCACGGTGTCATCTGCCTTGCGCAGACGCTTGAGCCGCGCCACTTTGGCGGTGGGCGACAGGCACAGGCGGATCAGCTCCTCATGGGTCGGCGGGGTGATTTCCCGCTCCAGCCATTGGGAGCTGGGCACAAAGCCTTTGAGCCGCAGCATCTCGCTGAACCCCGAAAGGCGCGACAACGGCTGCTCCAGGCGCGGCGTGATAAAGGTGCCGGAGCCCTGGTTGCGACGGATCAGGCCTTGGGCAAACAACACTTCCAGCGCTTTACGGGCCGTCACCCGGGAAATGCTCAACTGCTCGCTGAGCGCGCGCTCGGAGGGCAGGGCCTGCTCGGATTTCCACTGGCCGGCATGGATCGCCGCTTCCAGGCTGCGGGCCAATTGCAGGTACAGCGGGGTGGATTGCTTGTCGTCGGGGCGCAGGGCCTGGATAGGATTCATCTGTGGGTTTCCGATGCGGTTATTGGAGTGTTGTCGCCCGGTAATGGCCGGAAATTAATACCACTTAAATACCATGTCAATGCCGCCAAAAGCGTGCGGAGCCGGGTTTTACGGGGCTTTTTCAGGGGGTGGTATCAAGTGGTATTAGAGAGGTCTTGGTCGAGCGCAGAAATGCACAGCCCCTGCCGATGAAATGGTATTCACCGGCAGGGGCTGGAGGGGGGATAGGTTTTTTTTGAATTATTTTACGAACGGTCGCGGTTACGGGCGGATCTCGATCATCGTGCCGTCCTTGACCAGGTTCCACACTTCGCGCATGTCGACATTGCGCATGCCGATGCAGCCGTCGGTCCAGTCCAGGGTATGGAGCCACTGTTCCGGGTATTCCTCACTGTCTGGCGTGCCGTGGATCATGATCATGCTGCCGGGCTTGACCCCTTCGCGACGGGCGCGGGCAGCATCGCTGATATTGGGGTAGGAGATATGCATGGACAGGTTGAAGCGATCGCTGGTCTTGCGCCAGTCGATCCAGTAGAAGCCTTCCGGGGTGCGGCGGTCGCCTTCGATCAGTTTGTGGCCCTTGGGGTTCTTGCCCAGGGAGATGCGGTAGGTCTTCAGCGGTTTGCCATCGTTGATCAGTTGCAACTGATGGGCGGACTTGAGCACCAGGATCTTCTCGACGGTTTTACCGCCCAGGGTTTGCAGGGAGGTAGCGCACGACAGCGTGGCGAACGACAGGCAGAGCAGAGCAAGCAACCAACGCATTGCAGCGATATTCCTTTCGATTGTTATTGTGCCGGGTGAGTCAAGGGTGGCACCGATTCGCTGCGCACGGGAAACACCTGTTGCCGACGGTCGGCGAAAAAGCATTCTAAGGTACGCCTGACCGTGCGAAAAGCCAGCTCGGACCAAGGGATGTCCGCTTCATCGAATAGTCTGACTTCCAGGCTCTCGGGGCCGGCGGCAAAGTCCAGGTCGATCAGTTCGGCGCGGTAGAAGATATGCACCTGGCTGATGTGCGGGACGTCGATCAGCGTGTAGATCGTCAGGTTGCGCACCCTGGCGCAGGCTTCTTCCAGGGTTTCGCGCAAGGCGCCCTGTTCCACGGTCTCGCCGTTCTCCATAAAGCCCGCCGGCAGGGTCCAGTAGCCCAGGCGCGGCTCGATGGCACGCCGGCACAGCAGCACCTGGTTGCCCCAGACGGGCAGGGTGCCAGCAACGATATTGGGATTCTGGTAGTGAATGGTCTGACAGTGGTCACACACATAACGCAGGCGCGCGTCGCCTTCGGGAATGCGCTGGGTGACCGGTTTACCGCACTGGCTGCAGAAATTCATGCTTGGGTTCCTGGGGACTGCGCCTATCTTGGCGTGCAGGGCAGTGGCCTGCAAGTTGTCGTTTAGCGACACCGCCGGGGTTTTGGGGTTGGGCACCCGTACGCTTTGGTGCATGATGCAAGGTAGCCAACAGATCGAGATGACTCATGCTGGACGAGCTACTTCGCCGGGTAAGCAATCACACGCCACGCACGCTGGAAACTGACGGCCGTTTCCCCGAGGCCGCCGTGCTGGTGCCGATTACCCGTAGTGACGAACCCGAGCTGATCCTGACCCTGCGTGCCAGCGGCCTGTCGACCCATGGCGGCGAAGTGGCGTTCCCGGGGGGGCGCCGCGACCCCGAAGACCCGGACCTGGTGTTCACCGCGCTGCGCGAGGCCGAAGAAGAAATCGGCCTGCCACCGGGCCTGGTGGAAGTGATCGGGCCCTTGAGCCCTCTGATTTCCCTGCACGGCATCCGCGTGACCCCGTATGTGGGGGTGATCCCCGATTACGTCGAATACCTGGCCAACGATGCCGAGATTGCCGCCGTATTCAGCGTGCCCCTGGAGTTTTTCCGCCAGGACCCGCGCGAGCATACCCACCGTATCGATTACCAGGGCCGCAGTTGGTATGTGCCCAGCTATCGCTTTGGTGAATACAAGATCTGGGGCCTGACGGCGATCATGATCGTCGAGTTGATCAACCTGCTCTATGACGATGCCGACATCAGCCTGCACCGTCCGCCGAAAAGCTTTATCAATACTTAAAGCCATCGTTTGAATGGCAAGCCGTGAGGGAAGACCATGAAATACCGCCTGGGCGATGCCCGCGTCGAGACCCATCCCCACAGCTGGGTGGCCCCCAATGCCACGCTGGTGGGCAAGGTCAAGCTGGAGGAGGGCGCCAACGTCTGGTTCAACGCGGTGTTGCGTGGCGACAACGAACTGATCCTGATCGGCAAGAACAGCAACGTGCAGGACGGTAGCGTGATGCACACCGACATGGGCTACCCGCTGACCCTGGGCACGGGGGTGACGGTGGGGCATAACGCCATGCTGCATGGCTGCACCGTCGGCGACTACAGCCTGGTTGGCATTAATGCGGTGATTCTCAACGGTGCAAAAATCGGCCGGCACTGCATCATTGGCGCCAACTCGTTGATCGGCGAGGGCAAGGAAATCCCTGATGGCTCGCTGGTGATGGGCTCGCCGGGCAAGGTGGTGCGGGAATTGACCGAGCAACAGAAAAGAATGCTGGAGGCCAGTGCTGCGCACTATGTGCATAACTCGCAGCGCTATGCCCGTGACCTGGCCGAGCAGTCGGAATGAACCCGGTTGAACGCCCCGTCGCCTCGCCCTGTGTGAGCATTTGTGCGCTGGATGACGACGATATCTGCACCGGTTGCCAGCGTAATGTCGATGAAATCACCCGTTGGAGCCGCATGGACAACGCCGAGCGCCGGGTGGTGCTGGGGTTGTGTCATGAGCGGGCGAAGGCCAGTGGGGTGTTGTGGATGATTCCTGGAAAATCCGGCGCCTGAAAGGGCGCTATCGCAGGCAAGCCAGCTCCCACCTTGGAATGCATTTCAACAGGTGGGAGCTGGCTTGCCTGCGATGAGGCCCCTCCAGACGACATCCCTTTAATTGTGTACCCTGTGCGCATTACCCACAGGTCCCTCGCCCCATGCTCTTCCTGATTGCCTATATCAGCAGTGTCGTGCTGATCAACTTCGCCTTTTCCACCGCCCCGCACCTGGATGTCATCTGGTCCGCCTGGGGTGGTCTGGTGTTTATCCTGCGGGACATGGTGCAAACGCGCTTCGGCCACGGGGCGATTATCGCCATGCTCGCGGCGCTGGTGCTGTCCTATCTCACCTCCGACCCGTCCATCGCCCTGGCCAGCGCCACGGCGTTCGCGGTCTCCGAGTGCATCGACTGGTTGGTCTTCAGCATCACCAAGCGCCCGTTGCACGACCGGCTGTGGATCAGCTCGGCACTGAGCATTCCCCTGGATACCTTTATCTTTTTTGGCCTGATCGGTGCGTTGACGCCGGCTGTGGTCGGCACCGCCCTGGCCTCGAAATTTGCCGGGGTTACGGTGGTGTGGCTGGTCATGGCCTGGCGTTTGCGGCGCCAGCGTGTCGCCAACTGAGGCCAATGCGTGCCGTTCATGTAAAATGCCGGCCTTTCTCCCCCTGATCCGCTCCCCTGAGGACCTGAGATGACCCGAATCGGAACTCCATTGTCGCCAACCGCGACCCGCGTATTGATGTGTGGCTGCGGTGAGCTGGGCAAGGAAGTGGTAATCGAACTGCAACGCCTGGGCGTTGAAGTGATTGCCGTGGATCGCTACGCCAACGCGCCGGCCATGCAGGTGGCGCATCGCAGCCACGTGATCAACATGCTCGACGGCGCGGCCCTGCGTGCGGTGATCGAGGCGGAAAAACCGCACTTCATCGTCCCGGAAATCGAAGCCATCGCCACCGGCACCCTGGTGGAGCTGGAAGCTGAAGGCTTTACCGTGATCCCCACTGCCCGCGCGGCGCTGTTGACCATGAACCGTGAAGGCATCCGCCGCCTGGCCGCGGAAGAGCTGGACCTGCCGACTTCGCCGTACCACTTCGCCGACACCGTGGAAGACTATCGCAAGGCCGTCGAAGACCTGGGCTTCCCCTGCGTGGTCAAGCCGGTGATGAGTTCGTCGGGCAAGGGCCAAAGCCTGTTGCGTAGCGTCGATGACGTGCAGAAAGCCTGGGACTACGCTCAGGAAGGCGGGCGTGCCGGCAAGGGCCGGGTGATCATTGAAGGGTTTATCGACTTTGATTACGAAATCACCCTGCTGACCGTGCGTCACGTGGGTGGCACCACCTTCTGCGCGCCTGTGGGCCATCGTCAGGAGAAGGGCGACTACCAGGAATCCTGGCAGCCCCAGGCTATGAGCCCGGCGGCCCTGGCCGAATCCGAGCGCGTGGCCAAGGCTGTGACCGAGGCCCTGGGTGGCCGAGGCCTGTTTGGGGTCGAGCTGTTTATCAAGGGCGACCAGGTGTGGTTCAGCGAAGTCTCGCCGCGCCCCCACGACACCGGGCTGGTGACCTTGATTTCCCAGGACTTGTCGCAGTTTGCCCTGCACGCACGGGCGATCCTGGGCTTGCCGATCCCATTGATCCGCCAGTTCGGGCCTTCGGCTTCGGCGGTGATCCTGGTGGAAGGGCAGTCGACCCAGACCGCATTCGCCAACCTCGGCGCGGCCCTGAGCGAGCCGGACACGGCATTGCGTCTGTTCGGCAAGCCAGAAGTGAATGGCCAGCGCCGCATGGGCGTGGCGCTGGCGCGGGATGAGTCGATCGAGGCTGCCCGGGCCAAGGCGACCCGTGCTTCCCAGGCGGTGGTTGTAGAGCTGTAAAAGCATCGCGGGCAAGCCCGCTCCCACATTTGGAATGCGTTCCAATGTGGGAGCTGGCTTGCCTGCGATAGCGATCTATCAGGCGACACGATTCAAATCGTTATCCCGCGTCTCTTTCAGGCACAGCACCGCAATCAAGCTGAGCAACGCTGCCGCCGACACATACCCGCCGACATAACTGAGCCCACCCATCGCCACCAGTTTGGTCGCGAAAAACGGTGCGGCCGAAGCGCCAACGATCCCGCCCAGGTTATACGCCGCCGAAGCCCCGGTATAACGCACGCGTGTGGGGAACAATTCCGGTAACAACGCCCCCATCGGCGCAAAGGTCACGCCCATCAGGAACAGTTCCAGGCACAGGAACAGCGCCACCGCCCAGGTCGAGCCGTGGGTCAGCAACGGTTCCATGGTGAAGCCTGAAAGAATCGCCAGCACCGCACCGACGATCAGCACCGGCTTGCGCCCATAACGGTCACTGGCCAGGGCTGCCAGCGGCGTGGCCGCGCCCATGAACAGCACGGCAAAGCACAGCAGGGCGAGGAAGGTTTCGCGGCTGTAGCCCAGGGTGCTCACGCCGTAACTCAGGGAAAACGCCGTGGTGATATAGAACAGCGCATAGCACACCACCATCGCCGCCGCGCCCAGCAGCACCTGCAACCAATGCTGGCTGAACAGCTCCACCAGCGGCACTTTCACCGGTTTTTCCTTGGCCACGGCGTTGGCGAACACCGGGGGTTCATGCAGTTTGAGGCGCGCATACAGGCCCACCATCACCAGCGCGGCGCTGAGCAGGAACGGAATGCGCCAGCCCCAGCTGCGGAATTGCTCATCGTCCAGGTTCATCGCCAGGATTGATCGTTCCCACGCTCTGCGTGGGAACGCCTCTTGTGACGCTCTGCGTCATGCTTCGGACGCAAAGCGTCCTGGGCTGCATTCCCACGCGGAGCGTGGGAACGAGTGTGGTCAGGCGACTTTGTTCAAATCGTTATCCCGCGTCTCTTTCAGGCACAGCACTGCAATCAAGCTGAGCAACGCTGCCGCCGACACATATCCGCCGACATAACTGAGCCCACCCATCGCCACCAGTTTGGTCGCGAAAAACGGTGCGGCCGAAGCCCCGACAATCCTGCCCAGGTTATACGCCGCCGAAGCCCCGGTATAACGCACGCGTGTGGGGAACAATTCCGGTAACAACGCCCCCATCGGCGCAAAGGTCACGCCCATCAGGAACAGTTCCAGGCACAGGAACAGCGCCACCGCCCAGGTCGAGCCGTGGGTCAGCAACGGTTCCATGGTGAAGCCCGAAAGAATCGCCAGCACCGCACCGACGATCAGCACCGGTTTGCGCCCATACCGGTCACTGGCCAGGGCTGCCAGCGGGGTGGCCGCGCCCATGAACAGCACGGCGAAGCACAGCAGGGCGAGGAAGGTTTCGCGGCTGTAGCCCAGGGTGCTCACGCCGTAGCTCAGGGAAAACGCCGTGGTGATATAGAACAGTGCATAACACACCACCATCGCTGCCGCGCCGAGCAGTACCTGCAACCAATGCTGGCTGAACAGCTCCACCAGCGGCACTTTCACCGGTTTTTCCTTGGCCACGGCGTTGGCGAACACCGGGGTTTCATGCAGTTTGAGGCGCGCATACAGGCCCACCATCACCAGCGCGGCGCTGAGCAGGAACGGAATGCGCCAGCCCCAGCTGCGAAATTGCTCATCGTCCAGGTTCATCGCCAGGATCAGGAACAGCCCGTTGGCCGCCAAAAAGCCAATGGAAGGCCCCAACTGCGGGAACATGCCGAACCAGGCGCGCTTGCCCTTGGGCGCGTTCTCGGTGGCCAGCAGTGCGGCGCCGCCCCATTCCCCGCCCAGGCCCAGGCCCTGGCCGAAACGCAATACACACAACAGGATCGGGGCCCACGCGCCGATGCTGTCGTAACCCGGCAACAGGCCGATCAGGGTGGTGCACACGCCCATCAGCAGCAATGAAGCCACCAGTGTCGACTTGCGCCCGATGCGGTCACCAAAATGGCCGAACAGCGCCGAGCCCAAGGGCCGGGCGATAAACGCGATACCGAAGGTCAGGAACGCCGCCAGCATTTGCGCGGTGCCGGAACTCTGGGGGAAGAACACCGGGCCGATCACCAGCGCGGCGGCCGTGGCGTAGATATAGAAGTCGTAGAACTCGATGGCGGTGCCGATGATGCTCGCGGTGGCGACGCGGCTGGTCGAGTTGGTCGGGGCGGCGGGAGCGGCCTCGTTATAGGTGGTGCTCATTGAGGTATCCCTGATGGTCATTGCGCCTTTGGCGCGGATTATTATTGGTCTTGCACCCATGGATCAGGGCAGTGCGCGGCGTCGGCTCGGGATGGGAGCGTACCGGTCAGACACGGTGTTGCAGTGCCTGGACACGCTCAGTGCGGATAGCACGCGGTCGGGCGGGGGGCTTGGGTAAGCTTGATCGATTATAGGAAGGCGCACGCGCTGCAAACAAGGGCTGAAGCGCGGTCTTTGGGGCTGCAAAGATCAAATGTGGGAGCGGGCTTGCTCGCGATGACGGTGTGTCAGTCAGAGTTGCATTAACTGACCCACCGCTATCCCCACACAAGTGGGCTCTTACATTTAGGTAGCAATCGGCGCTGAGCCGACATGCCAGATCAATACCTTGCTCACCCGGTTGTCCTCAGTCTCGAGGATTTCCAGGCGATAACGGCCGATCTTCAGGCACACCGCGCAATCGGGAATGCTCTCCAGGGCTTCGGTCACCAGGCCGTTGAGGGTCTTGGGGCCGTCGCTGGGCAGGTGCCAGCCCAGGTACTTGTTCAGTTCGCGGATCGACACGGCACCGTCAATCACATAGCGCCCGTCTGGCTGGGGCTGGATCAGCGGGTTGTCCAGGCTCTGTTCGCTCTCGAATTCGCCGACGATCTCTTCCAGGATATCTTCCAGGGTGACGATACCCAGCACTTCGCCGTATTCGTCCACCACCATGCCCAGGCGGCGCTGCTGCTTGTGGAAATTCAGCAATTGCAGTTGCAGCGGCGTGCTTTCCGGGACGAAGTACGGCTCGTGGCAGGCCGCGAGCAGGGCGTCTTTGGTCAGGCTGGCGTCGGGCAGCAGGTGCTGGATCTGCCGGGTGTTGAGCACCGCCTCGACCTGGTTGATATCGCTGTGGAACACCGGCAGCCGCGTGCGCTGGGAGCTGCGCAGGTGTTCGATGATCTCCTCGATAGGGTCGTCGAGGTTGATGCCATCGACTTCGCTGCGCGGCACCAGGATGTCATTGACGGTGATGTTGTCCAGGGCGTGGATGCCCGGCATGCCCGGCATAGGGTCGTCACGCTCGTCCGTTGCCTGCTGGTCGGGGTGGTCGGGCTGTGGCTCGTCGCTTTTCTTCACGACCCCGGACTTGCGCGCGAACGGGCGCAGCAACAGCAGGCTGAGGCCGTTGAGCAACCAGGCCAGGGGATAGAGGATCTTCAGCGGCACCCCCAGCAGCGTATTGCCAAACCCCAGCACCGCTTGCGGATAGCGGGTGGCGAGGGTGCGCGGCAGGTAGTCGGCCAGTACCAGCAACAGCCCGCTGGAGACCAGCCAGCCTAGCCAGGGGCCGTTTTCGGCCCAGGCATAGATCGCCAGCAGGGTGCACAGAATCACCACCACCGCGCGGCACAGGGTGTTGCACAGGATCAGGCTGTTGCGCGGGAAGTTGAGGCGGGCGGCGGCCTTGTCGCCCTGACGTGTACCGGGGCGCAGGGCCAGCAAATGGTGCTGGGCCGCTTCGATGGCGGTAAACAGCGCCGACCACAAGACCAGCAGCGCGACGACCGCGAGCATCGGCTCAAGGGGCAAGTTGTCCATAATGGCTGCCCGTCAGATATGCAGGATGAATTCGCGAACCAGCTTGCTGCCGAAATACGCCAGCATCAGCAGGCAGAAACCGGCCAGGGTCCAGCGGATTGCCTTGTGCCCACGCCAGCCCAGGCGATTGCGGCCCCACAGCAGTACGCTGAACACCACCCAGGCCAGGCATGCCAGCAGGGTCTTGTGTACCAGGTGCTGGGCGAACAGGTTCTCGACAAACAGCCAGCCGGAGATCAGCGACAGCGACAGCAGCGTCCAGCCGGCCCAGAGAAAGCCGAACAGCAGGCTTTCCATGGTCTGCAACGGCGGGAAGTTCTTGATCAGCCCGGAAGGGTGCTTGTGCTTGAGTTGGTGGTCCTGCAACAGCAGCAGCAAAGCCTGGAACACGGCGATGGTAAACATGCCGTAGGCCAGGATCGACAACAGGATATGGGCGAGGATGCCCGGCTCCTCGTCGATCACCTGCACCGTGCCGGTGGGGGCAAATTGCGCCAGCAGCACCGTGAGCATCCCCAGGGGGAAGAGCAGCAACAGCAGGTTCTCCACCGGGATCCGTGCGCAGGCGAGCAGCGTCAAGGCGATGACCGCGGCGGCAATCAGGCTGGCGGCGCTGAAAAAGTCCAGGCCCAGGCCCACCGGCGTCATCAGATGGGTGAACAGGCTGGCGGCGTGGGCCAGCAAGGCGAGCACGCCAAGCCCAGCCAGCAGGCGTTTGTCCGCCCTGGCGCGCTGGGCCAGGCGGGTGCCCTGATAGAGGGTCGCAGCGGCATACAAGAGTGCGGCGGCGAGACTGGGTAGCAAACTGGGTGACAAAGGGAGCATAAATCCTGTTAGGCAAGCCCGAAAGCCGATGAGTTTGGCACACACCTGCGTTCCACGAAAGACCACCGGGCCAGACAGCGGGTGTGCACGGCGGCAGTCTTCGCTATAATCCGCGACCTGCCCACGCCGCAGGCTCGCCGAGCGCTGTTTTTAATAGCGATTTATCACAGCCTGGGCCGCCATTACCTCGGTCTACCGATGCACTTCGATGAATAGGGCCTGAAAGGATCGCGCATGTTTGAAAACTTGACTGACCGTCTCTCGCAGACGCTGCGCCATGTCACCGGCAAGGCCAAGCTGACCGAGGACAATATTAAAGACACCCTGCGCGAAGTGCGCATGGCGTTGCTCGAAGCCGACGTTGCCTTGCCTGTGGTCAAGGATTTCGTCAACTCGGTCAAAGAGCGTGCGGTCGGCACGGAAGTGTCCCGCAGCCTGACGCCGGGCCAGGCCTTTGTGAAGGTCGTGCAGGCCGAACTCGAAAGCCTGATGGGCGCGGCCAACGAAGACCTGAACCTCAGTGCCGTACCACCGGCCGTGGTGCTGATGGCCGGTCTGCAAGGTGCGGGCAAGACCACCACCGCTGCCAAGCTGGCGCGCTTCCTTAAAGAGCGCAAGAAAAAATCCGTGATGGTGGTGTCGGCCGACGTGTACCGTCCGGCCGCGATCAAGCAGCTGGAAATGCTCGCCGGTGAAGTGGGCGTGACCTTCTTTCCGTCCGACCTGAGCCAGAAGCCGGTCGACATCGCCAACGCAGCCATTAAAGAAGCCAAGCTCAAGTTTATCGACGTGGTGATCGTCGATACCGCCGGTCGCCTGCACATCGATGAAGAGATGATGGGCGAGATCAAGGCGTTGCATGCCGCGATCAACCCGGTAGAAACCCTGTTCGTGGTCGACGCCATGACCGGCCAGGATGCGGCGAACACCGCCAAGGCCTTTGGTGATGCCCTGCCGTTGACCGGCGTGATCCTGACCAAGGTCGACGGTGATGCCCGTGGCGGTGCCGCATTGTCGGTGCGTGCCATTACCGGCAAGCCGATCAAGTTCATCGGTATGGGCGAGAAGACCGAAGCGCTCGAGCCGTTCCATCCTGAGCGGATTGCCTCGCGGATCCTCGGCATGGGCGACGTGCTCAGCCTGATCGAGCAGGCCGAGCAGACCCTCGACAAGGACAAGGCCGACAAACTGGCCAAGAAGCTGAAGAAGGGCAAGGGCTTCGACCTCGAAGACTTCCGTGACCAGCTGCAACAGATGAAGAATATGGGCGGCCTCGGCGGCCTGATGGACAAGTTGCCGAACATCGGCGGTGTGAACCTGGCGCAAATGGGCAATGCCCAGGGCGCGGCAGAGAAGCAGTTCAAGCAGATGGAAGCCATCATCAACTCCATGACCCCGGCCGAGCGCCGCGACCCTGAACTGATCAGCGGTTCGCGCAAACGTCGGATCGCCATGGGTTCCGGCACCCAGGTGCAGGACATCGGGCGCTTGATCAAGCAGCACAAGCAGATGCAAAAGATGATGAAGAAATTCTCGGCCAAAGGCGGCATGGCCAAAATGATGCGCGGCATGGGTGGCATGATGCCCGGTCGTGGCATGCCGAAGATGTAAAGAATTCGCGCAGGGGCTTGCTCTTGCGCAGACCCACAGGGATGTGGGATCTCCAGCAAACCCGCCGTTGGCGGGAGCTGACTCGCCGTTTTAACCGACGGCTCTCTAGCAGATCTGAATGGCACGCGGTCAGGCGCCGGAAAAAGACATTTGCAAAAGTCGGGATATTCCTTAGAATATGCGGCCTTTCGGGCACCCATGCCCGCTGTGCATTTAGATTTGCAGCACCGACTACAGGAACGATGTTCACATGCTAACAATCCGTCTTGCCCTTGGCGGCTCCAAAAAGCGCCCGTTTTACCACTTGACCGTAACCGACAGCCGCAACCCGCGTGACGGTTCGCACAAGGAACAGGTTGGTTTCTTCAACCCTGTTGCTCGTGGTCAAGAAGTTCGTCTGTCCGTGAACCAAGAGCGCGTAGCCTACTGGCTGAGCGTGGGTGCACAGCCATCCGAGCGTGTTGCCAAGTTGTTGAAGGACTCGGCTAAGGCCGCAGCCTGAGCAATATGAACGCGACGCCAACTGTTGCTGATGATTTGATCGTTATCGGCAAGATTTACTCTGTTCATGGCGTTCGCGGCGAAGTGAAGGTGTATTCCTTTACTGATCCGACTGAAAACCTGTTGCAGTACAAGACCTGGACGCTCAAGCGCGAAGGGAGTGTGAAACAGGTCGAGCTGGTCAGTGGACGCGGGAACGACAAGTTCCTGGTCGCAAAGCTCAAGGGTCTCGATGATCGTGAAGAAGCGCGTCTTCTGGCCGGTTATGAGATCTGCGTGCCGCGCAACCTGTTCCCTGAATTGACCGACGGCGAGTACTACTGGTACCAGCTGGAAGGTCTGAAGGTCATTGATCAACTCGGGCAATTGCTCGGGAAAATCGATCATCTTCTGGAAACCGGCGCCAATGATGTAATGGTGGTCAAGCCTTGCGCTGGCAGCCTGGATGATCGCGAACGCCTGTTGCCCTATACCGAGCAATGCGTGTTGGCCGTCGACCTGGCCGCGGGCGAGATGAAGGTGGAATGGGATGCGGACTTCTAAGCGTGGCTAATTTGCGCGTTGAAGTGATCAGTTTGTTTCCCGAGATGTTTTCCGCCATCAGCGAGTACGGCATCACCAGTCGGGCGGTGAAACAGGGGCTCTTGCAGCTCACTTGTTGGAACCCGCGAGACTACACGACGGATCGACATCACACTGTGGACGATCGCCCATTTGGCGGTGGCCCGGGCATGGTGATGAAGATCAAGCCCCTGGAAGACGCCCTGGTTCAGGCCAAGGCAGCAGCCGGGGAGAAGGCGAAGGTCATTTACCTGTCCCCTCAAGGCCGCCAGCTTAATCAGTCGGCGGTACGCGGGTTGGCGAGTCAGGAAGCATTAATCCTGATTGCCGGTCGCTATGAAGGCATTGACGAGCGTTTTATTGAAGCTCATGTCGATGAAGAGTGGTCGATTGGGGACTATGTCCTGTCTGGCGGTGAACTGCCGGCGATGGTCCTGATAGATGCGGTTACACGACTGCTGCCTGGAGCTTTAGGGCATGCGGACTCCGCGGAGGAAGATTCCTTCACGGATGGTTTGCTGGATTGCCCGCACTACACCCGACCGGAGGTGTATGCGGATCAGCGTGTTCCCGACGTATTGCTAAGTGGCAATCACGCACACATCCGGCGTTGGCGTTTACAGCAGTCCCTTGGTCGGACCTATGAACGACGCGCCGATCTTCTGGAAAGCCGCTCGCTTTCTGGAGAAGAGAAGAAGCTGCTCGAGGAATACATCCTCGCGCGGGACGATAGTTAACAACGTATCGATGGTAGATCCGACGATTTACCTTAGGAGCACAGCATGACTAACAAAATCATCCTTGCACTCGAAGCAGAGCAGATGACCAAAGAGATCCCTACCTTTGCCCCGGGCGACACCATTGTCGTTCAGGTGAAAGTGAAGGAAGGCGACCGTTCGCGTCTGCAAGCGTTCGAGGGCGTCGTAATCGCCAAGCGTAACCGTGGTGTGAACAGTGCTTTCACTGTTCGTAAAATCTCCAACGGTGTTGGCGTAGAGCGTACTTTCCAGACCTACAGCCCGCAAATCGACAGCATGGCCGTTAAGCGTCGCGGTGACGTACGTAAAGCCAAGCTGTACTACCTGCGTGACCTGTCCGGTAAAGCAGCTCGCATCAAGGAAAAACTGGCTTAAGTCCAGCTTCCCGATGCAGAAAAAAGCAGCCTACGGGCTGCTTTTTTGTGCCTGAAATTTGCCCCTTGCCCGGAACCTGTTCATGACCACCCGCCTCCCACAGTAGGCATGCATTTCCCTGTGGCAGCCGGCTTGCCTGCGATAGGATCTACCCGATACTACAGCCATCAGCCTGAGCCCCCATGCCCGCCATTGACCACCCCCTGATCGACCGCTTCCTCGACGCACTCTGGCTGGAAAAGGGCCTGTCGGACAACACTCGCCAGTCCTACCGTAGCGACCTGGCCCTGTTCAATGGCTGGCTGCTGGAGAAAAACCTCGAACTGAGCCACGCCGGGCGCGAGTTGATCCTCGATCACCTGGCCTGGCGCCTTGAACAGAACTACAAGCCGCGCTCCACTGCGCGATTCCTCTCGGGGGTGCGTGGGTTTTATCGCTATTTGTTGCGGGAAAAGCTGATTGCTGTCGATCCGACCCTGCAAGTCGATATGCCACAACTCGGTAGGCCCTTGCCCAAATCCCTGTCAGAAGCCGACGTCGAAGCCCTGCTGGCCGCGCCCGACCTGAGCGAAGCCATCGGCCAGCGCGACCGGGCCATGCTGGAGGTGTTGTATGCCTGCGGCCTGCGCGTAACCGAGCTGATCAGCCTGACCCTGGAACAGGTCAACCTGCGCCAGGGCGTGTTGCGGGTGATGGGCAAGGGCAGCAAGGAGCGCCTGGTGCCCATGGGCGAAGAGGCGATTGTGTGGGTCGAGCGCTATATGCGCGATGCCCGCGGCGAGCTGCTCGGCGGGCGTCCCAGTGACGTGCTGTTCCCCAGCCTGCGCGGTGAGCAGATGACCCGCCAGACTTTCTGGCATCGCATCAAGCACCACGCCAGGGTGGCCGGGATCGGCAAGTCGCTGTCCCCCCACACCTTGCGCCATGCATTTGCCACCCACTTGCTCAACCATGGTGCGGATTTACGCGTGGTGCAGATGTTGCTGGGCCACAGCGACCTGTCCACCACGCAGATTTATACCCATGTGGCGCGCGCCAGGTTGCAGGACCTGCATGCCAAACATCACCCAAGGGGCTGACAGGCCCCAATTTGGCTGCCAGCGTCTGCCCTGGCGCCCAATTGTGGTAGGCTTTGCCGGTTTGCAAAGGGGACGATCCCACGCCGTGTTTCCAGACCGGCGCCCTGGCCTTCGTCCCTGCATCTGCCTTCAGGAGTTCCCATGCGCTTGACCCAGATTTTTGCCGCCGCAGCCATTGCGTTGGTCTCAACCTTTGCCGTCGCCGATGACGCCGCCGAGAAGACAATCCGTAAGAGCCTGGAAAGCCTCCAGCTCGAAACCCCGGTCGAAAGCATCAGCGCCAGCCCCATGGCCGGCCTGTATGAAGTCAAGCTCAAGGGCAGCCGCGTGCTGTACGCCAGCGCCGACGGCCAGTACATCGTCCAGGGCTACCTGTTCCAATTGAAAGACGGCAAGCCGGTCAACCTCACCGAGAAGGCCGAACGCCTGGGTGTGTCCAAGCTGATCAATGCCATTCCGGTTGCCGAAACCGTGGTGTACCCGGCCATTGGCGAGACCAAGACCCACATCACCGTGTTCACCGACACCACCTGCCCGTACTGCCACAAGCTGCACGCCGAAGTGCCCGAGCTGAACAAGATGGGCGTCGAAGTGCGCTACGTTGCGTTCCCGCGCCAGGGCCTGGGTTCGGCGGGCGACAAGCAGTTGCAAGCGGTGTGGTGCTCGGCTGACAAAAAGGGCGCCATGGACAAGATGGTCGACGGCAAGGACATCAAGGCTGCGGCCTGTGCCAACCCGGTATCCAAGCAGTTTGCCCTGGGCCAGTCGATTGGCGTGAACGGTACGCCGGCCATCGTTTTGGCTGACGGCCAGGTCATTCCGGGCTACCAGCCGGCTCCACAAATCGCCAAACTGGCGCTGGGTGCCAAATAAACAGTACCGTCGAGCCTTTGACGGTCAGACCCGCCGACCCGTCGGCGGGTCATTCATCGCGAGCCGCAGTTGTGCGGCTGTTTTTCACGGCCGACCTTGAGTCGGCCGTTTCATGGGGAGTTCTTCAGTGAAACCGGTCAAAGTAGGCATCTGTGGGTTAGGGACCGTCGGTGGCGGCACCTTGAACGTACTTCAGCGTAACGCTGAGGAAATTTCCCGCCGTGCAGGGCGTGGGATTGAAGTGGCACAAATTGCCATGCGTACGCCAAAGCCTCAGTACCAAACGACCGGTATTGCGATTACCAACGATGTCTTCGATGTGGCCACCAACCCTGAAATCGATATCGTCATCGAACTGGTCGGCGGCTACACCGTCGCCCGTGAGTTGGTGCTCAAGGCCATCGAAAACGGCAAGCACGTGGTCACCGCCAACAAGGCGCTGATTGCCGTGCACGGCAACGAGATCTTCGCCAAGGCCCGCGAGAAGGGCGTGATCGTGGCGTTCGAGGCGGCGGTGGCCGGCGGTATCCCGGTGATCAAGGCGATCCGCGAAGGCCTGTCGGCCAACCGCATCAATTGGGTGGCGGGCATCATCAACGGCACCGGTAACTTCATCCTCACCGAAATGCGCGAGAAGGGCCGTACCTTTGAAGACGTGCTGGCCGAAGCCCAGGCCCTGGGTTACGCCGAAGCCGACCCGACCTTTGACGTGGAAGGCATCGACGCGGCGCACAAGCTGACCATCCTGGCGTCCATCGCCTTTGGTATCCCGCTGCAGTTCGACAAGGCCTACACCGAAGGCATCACCCAGCTGACCACCGCCGACGTGAACTACGCCGAAGCCCTGGGCTACCGCATCAAGCACCTGGGCGTGGCGCGCAGCACCGCTGCCGGTATCGAATTGCGCGTACACCCGACCCTGATTCCGGCCGACCGCCTGATCGCCAACGTCAATGGCGTGATGAACGCGGTGATGGTCAATGGTGATGCGGCCGGTTCGACTCTGTTCTACGGCGCCGGTGCCGGCATGGAACCGACCGCTTCGTCGGTGATCGCCGACCTGGTGGACGTGGTCCGTGCCATGACCAGCGACCCGGAAAACCGCGTGCCGCACCTGGCCTTCCAGCCGGATTCGCTGTCGGCGCACCCGATCCTGCCGATCGAAGCCTGCGAAAGCTCCTACTACCTGCGGATCCAGGCCAAGGATCACCCGGGCGTGTTGGCCCAGGTGGCCAGCATCCTCTCGGAGCGCGGCATCAACATTGAGTCGATCATGCAGAAGGAAGTCGAAGAACACGACGGCCTGGTGCCCATGATCCTGCTGACCCACCGTGTGCTGGAACAGCATATGAACGATGCCATTGCCGCGCTGGAAGCCTTGCAGGGCGTGGTTGGGCCGGTGGTGCGGATTCGCGTCGAACACCTGAACTAACGATAGGTTGCAGAGGCCGCCGAGGTTCGGCGGCCGCTGTTCAAGAATGTTGTAGAGGAGCCAGTCATGCGCTACATCAGCACCCGCGGCCAGGCACCGGCCCTGAATTTTGAAGACGTCCTGCTGGCAGGCCTCGCCACTGACGGCGGCCTGTACGTGCCGGAAAACCTGCCACGCTTTACCCAGGAAGAAATCGCCTCGTGGGCCGGCCTGCCGTACCACGAGCTGGCGTTCCGGGTCATGCGCCCGTTCGTCACCGGCAGCATCCCCGATGCCGATTTCAAGAAGATCCTCGAAGAAACCTACGGCGTGTTTTCCCACAACGCCATTGCCCCGCTGCGTCAGCTCAATGGCAATGAATGGGTGTTGGAGCTGTTCCACGGCCCGACCCTGGCATTCAAGGATTTCGCCCTGCAACTGCTCGGCCGCCTGTTGGACTACGTGTTGGCCAAGCGTGGCGAGCGCGTGGTGATCATCGGCGCCACCTCCGGTGATACCGGCTCGGCGGCCATCGAAGGCTGCAAGCACTGCGAAAACGTCGACATCTTCATCCTGCACCCGCACAACCGTGTATCGGACGTGCAGCGCCGGCAGATGACCACCCTCTTTGGCGAGAACATCCACAACATCGCCGTCGAAGGCAACTTCGATGACTGCCAGGAGATGGTCAAGGCCAGCTTTGCCGACCAGAGTTTCCTCAAGGGCACGCGCCTGGTCGCGGTGAACTCGATCAACTGGGCGCGGATCATGGCCCAGATCGTCTACTACTTCCACGCTTCGCTGCAGTTGGGCGGGCCGGCGCGTTCGGTGTCGTTCTCGGTGCCGACCGGCAACTTCGGCGATATCTTCGCCGGCTACCTGGCCCGCAACATGGGGCTGCCGATCAACCAGTTGATCGTCGCCACCAACCGCAACGACATCCTGCACCGCTTTATGAGCGGCAACCAGTACGTCAAGGAAACCCTGCACGCCACTCTGTCGCCGTCGATGGACATCATGGTGTCGTCGAACTTCGAGCGTTTGCTGTTCGATATGCACGGTCGCAACGGTGCAGCCCTGGCCGGCCTGATGGACAGCTTCAAGCAGGGTGGTGGTTTCAGCGTCGATCAGGAGCGCTGGACCGAGACCCGCAAGCTGTTCGACTCCCTGGCCGTGGACGATGCCCAGACGTGCGAGACCATCGCCGAAGTCTATGCCCAGACCGGCGAACTGCTGGACCCGCACACCGCCATTGGCGTCAAGGCCGCGCGCGAATGCCGCCGCAGCCTGGATATCCCGATGGTCATCCTCGGCACGGCGCACCCGGTGAAATTCCCCGAAGCGGTGCAGAAGGCCGGTGTCGGCGAGGCCCTGGCGTTGCCGCCGCACCTGGCTGACCTGTTCGAGCGGGAAGAGCGTTGCACGGTGCTGCCTAATGACCTGAAGGCTATCCAGGCGTTTGTCAGCCAGCATGGCAATCGTGGGAAACCGCTCTGAGTCTTGGCTGACTCAAGGCTGTTCGCTTGAAAAAACGGCGTTTACCCAGGAATGGGAAACGTCGTTTTTATTTGGGGTACAGCGCTCACCGCATCACCAATGTGGGAGCGGGCTTGCTCGCGATAGCCGTGTGCCAGGCGCAGTATGTGCTGGCTGACCCACCGCAATCGCGAGCAAGCCCGCTCCCACAGGGGGGTGTCGCTTGGCGTAAGGCTATGCTGTGTGCGCAATAACCAACAAGGAAACCCACACGGTGCGGTTCACGATTCGATGGCTCCAGTGCCTACTGAGCCTGCTACTGCTCGGCCACCTGCCTGCAAGCCTGGCCGCTGTCAGCCTGCCGTTCAATCTGGTGCCGGCGTTTATCAGCCTGGCGCCCATGCCCCTGGCACCCGCCGAGCAGCAATGGCTGGGGCAGCACCGCACCTTGAAAGTGGGGATCTCCATCGATGATTACCAACCCATCGACATCACCCGCGACCGCAATCGCTACCAGGGCATCAGCGCCGACTACCTGAGCCTGGTGGGCGCGCGGCTCGGCGTGCCGATGCAAGTGATGGGCTTCGCCGAGCGGGCCCAGGCCGTGGAAGCGTTGCGCGCCGGCAGCATCGATATCCTCACCAGCGCCAATGGCTATGAACGTGACGTGCCCGGCCTGGCCTTTACCGCCGACTATATGCCCGACCGTTCGGTCGTGGTGGTGCGCGGTGACGACGCCACGCAAAACGACGCGCTCGCGGACAAGAAGCTGGTGTTGCTCGATGGTTATGCCAACGTCAAGAACGTGCATGCGGCCTACCCGCATAGCCACATCATGTTGGCCCCCAACCTCTACAGCGGCCTGGAAGCCCTGGAGCATGGCGATGTGGATGCCTTTATCGGCAATGAAGTGATCGTGCGCGCCTACCAGTCCCTGCGCCCTTACCTGAATATGCAGATCAAGGAGCAAAGCCGCCTGGCACCGATTGGCTTTGCCTTTGCCACACGCCAGGCCGACCCCTTGCTGGGCAAGATGCTGGACCGCGCGCTGCTGAGCATCGATGACTCGGTGCGCCGGGAGATCCTGGCCCGCTGGACCACGGGCCTGGGGGTGGACGTGGTCGGTGAACGTATCCCGTTGTCGGCCGCCGAGCAGGCCTGGGTACTGCAACATCCCCATGTGGTGGTGGTGGCCCAGCAGTACTCGCCTTATGTGTTCAAGGACAAGGATGGGCGCTGGGTCGGGTTGAATGTGGACCTGCTCAACCGCCTCTCGCGCATGACCGGTTTGCAGTTCGTCATGGAGGAAGTGTTTTCTACCGCCCAGACCCTGGCCGCCCTGGAAAAGGGCAGCGCGGATATGAGCAGCACCCTGGTGGAAAATACCGAGCGCCGGCGGTTCCTGGACTTCAGTCACGGCTTTGGTGGCGCCGGCTGGGTATTTGTCGAACGTCTTGATCGCCCGCCGCTGACCCGTCTCGGCCAGCTCTCGGGCGAGGTGTTGGCGCTGCCGGCGCGGCATGTGCTGGAAGGTTACATCCGTCGCGAATACCCGGCGATCCGCCTGCGCTCGGTCGCCAACTACAGCGAGGCCCGCGCCCTGGTGGCCCGGGGGGACGCGGCCGCGACCATCCAGAGTGAAGTGGAGGTGCAGAGTTACCCGGCCGATGAGTTGCGGGCCGGTCGCAGCGTCGATGGCAAGTGGTCCAGTGACAGCCTGGCGGTGCGCAAGGATCATCCCGAGTTGCTGAGTATTTTGAACAAGGCCCTGGAAGCGTTGCCGGTGGCCGAGTTGAGCGCCCTGCGCCTGCGCTGGATGGGGACGGTGGCGGTGCCGGTGCCCGCCTGGCAGCGCGTGCCGCCGTGGGCCTATTGGACAGTCGCCACGGCCCTGCTGTTTGTGCTGGTGTCACTGCTGTGGAACAGCCGGCTCAAGCGCCAGATCCGCCAGCGCGTCGAGGCGCAGCGGCGGCTCAATGACCAGTTGGCCTTCAAGCGCGCCCTGTTCGACGGCATGCCCAACCCGGTGTTTGCGCGCGACCTCGAAGGCCGCCTGCTCACCTGCAACAAAAGCTATGAGCAACAGTTGGCCACCCGGCTTGAGCAGATCCAGGGCCTGACCCTGCCAGAAAGTGGAATATTGCCTGGCGCTACCGCCTGGCGCCTGCACAGGGGGCATATGGAGCAACTGGCCACGCAGCAGTCGCTGTTTATCGACCGGCAATTGGAGTTCAACGGCGGCATCGCCCATGTCTACCAATGGACTGTGCCGTTTTACGATGCCGGGGGCCAGTTGCAGGGGCTGCTGGGCGGTTGGGTCGATATCAACGAGCGCAAGGTTTTGGAAACCCAGCTGATGGATGCACGTTGCGCCGCCGATGAGGCGAACTATGCCAAGAGCGCCTTTGTGTCGAACCTCAGCCATGAAATCCGCACACCGATGACGGCGATTATCGGCCTGCTGGAACTGGAGCAAGAACGCGCCCTGGCCGCAGGCATGCCGGTCTCCGAGGGGCTGCGGGTGGCCCATCGTTCGGCCCGCGAGCTGATCGACTTGATGGGCGATAGCCTGGACCTGGCAAAGATCGAAGCCGGCCATCTGCAACTGGCGCCCCAGACCACTGACCTGAAAGGCTTCTTCGAGGGGATCCAGCAGCTGTTTGAAGCCACCGCGCAGAAAAAGGGTTTGCACCTGACCCTGGCCTTCGCCCCCCAGGCGCAAGGCTTTTACTGGTTCGACCCACTGCGCCTGCGCCAGGTCATGCACAACCTGCTGGGCAATGCGCTCAAGTTCACGCAGCAGGGCGAAGTGCGCGTGCGGGTAGCGTGCCAGGTGGATGGGGAGGGGCACGAATACCTGCACCTGTGCGTCGAAGACACCGGCCCCGGTATCAGCTCCGAACAGCAGGCGCGGGTGTTCCGGCCGTTTATCCAGGGCAGTCCGCTGACGGCCGCCGAACATGGCGGCACCGGGTTGGGCTTGAGCATCTGCCAGCAACTGGTGGACTTGATGGGCGGGCAAATCACCCTGCACAGTGCCTTGGGCGAAGGCACCACGGTGTGCATCGACCTGCGCCTGGACCGGGTCGGCAGTGACGATCTGCCCGCGCCGGCGGCCACCGTGCCTTTGCTGCCAGCAGGCCGGGCCTTGTCGGTGCTGATTGTCGACGACCTGCCGGCCAACCGCCTGGTGCTGGCTCAGCAGTTGCAATTCCTCGGCCATCAGGTGGTGGGCCTCGATAGCGCCGAGGCCGCGTTGCAGCGCTGGCGTAGCGAGACGTTCGACGTGCTGGTGACCGATTGTCATATGCCGGGCATGTCCGGTTATGCCCTGGCCGAGGCCATTCGCCAGATAGAGGCCCAGGAACAGCGCCCGCGCTGCGCGTTGCTTGGCTGCACCGCTGATGCCCAGGACGACGAAGACCCGCGTGGCCAGCGGGCGGGGATGGATGCGCTGCTGGTCAAGCCGGTGACCCTGGAACAGTGGCGCCAGGTGCTGGCCCGGGTCACGGCCGTGCCGGCCTTCGACCTGCAGGCCCTGCGCAAGATGACCCAGGCCGACGGGCCGATCCTGCAAAGCATGCTGCAGGAACTGGCGAACAACCTTGAGCACGAGCACCGCCTGCTGGGCAACGCCATGGCCGAGCACGACCTGGCGCAGTTGCGGGCCAGCCTGCATCGCCTCAAGGGTATTTGTTGCCTGGTGGATGCGCTGCCATTGGCCAAGGCCTGCGTTGCCCTGGACACCTGTGCGCGGGAGCACCGTGCCGATGAACTGGCGCAGCATTGGCCAATCTTGTCTGCGACCTTGCTGACGCTGCGACAGGAAATCGAGCCGTATCTGAAGCAAGAATAGGACTCGTCCTATGGGGGCTTGCCCAGGTTTTGGCTAATGTGGGCGATCTTGCACGTAGCCCCAGAGTTTTCCATGCGCTCACTTAAAGTCCTGATTCTCGAAGATCACCCGTTCCAACTGATGGCCCTGCACCAGATGCTCAATGCCAACGGCGTGTTCAACGTACTCACGGCCGAAAGCGTCGAGGTCGCCCGCCAGTCGCTGGCGAGCAAGGGCCCGGTGGATATCGCCATCTGCGATCTGTACCTGGAGCACGGCGACTCATTGGGGCTGATCCGCGAAATGGCCGAGCAGGGCCTGGCCCAGGTCCTGGTGCTGTTGAGCGACGCTGATCGCGATGTACTGGACGGCGTGGCAAGCATGGCGCGCCAGGCGGGGCTCAATGTGCTGGGGTGCATGCCCAAGCCGGCTTCCGCCACCGCCATCGGGCAAATGCTCGATGCGTGCCAGCAACGCTTGCGGCCAACCCCACAGGCCTTGTCCTGGGAGCGCGCGTGCCAGATGCTGGGGGTGAGCGAATTGGCGACGCAGCCACTGTGCACCGAGGTCGGCGAAGCCGCCATTGAGCGTTATGCCAGCCTCTGCTACCAGCCCATTGTCAATCAGGACGGTGATCTGCAAGGCGTGGAGGCGCTGGCGCGCTGGCAAGACCCGGAGCATGGCCAGTTGATGCCCAGCGAGTTTCTGCCGCTGCTGGAACTGGCGGGGCTGGAGCCGGCCTTTACCTGGTTCGTGCTGCAACAGGTGTTGCGCCTTTGCGCCCAGGTGGCCCGGGACACGGGCCGGGAACTGCCGGTGTCGGTCAATATTCCCGGGCGGCTGTTGGAGCAGGAGCACTTTGCGCTCACCCTGCAAGGGCTGTTGCAGCGCTTCGCTGTGCCCGCCCGCAACCTGACCCTGGAACTGGTGGAAACTTCGCGCCTGAAGACCGACAGCGCCCATGTCACCGGTTTGCTGCGCCTGCGGATGATCGGTTGCAAGCTGTCCATTGGCGATTTCGGCATCGGCGGGACCAGCCTGCAACGCTTGTTGGAGTTGCCGTTCACCGAACTGAAGATTCCCCCGGCGTTTGCCAGCGGGATGGCGGGGGACGAGCGCAAGTGTGCGGTGGTCGCTGGGGCCATGAGCATGGCCGGGCACCTGGGCGTCAGCGTGGTAGTGACCGGGATTGAAACCCCCGCCGACCGTGACGCGGTGCGCGCCCTGGGGCCGGCGTGGCTGCAGGGTTGCCTGATCGCCCACCCGATGAGTGCTCAGGTGCTGCAACACTGGCTGGCGCAATCTGCCGCAATTGCCTTGTAGGCAAACCTAGGCCAGCCCGTGTTCCTGCACATAGATGAACAACGCGGCATCGCTGATCAGCCCCAGCTTGCGCATGGCACTGACTTTCTGTGCGCTGACGGTCTGCTTGCTGCGGTTGAGGTGCGTGGCAATCTCGCCCACCGTCTTGCCACCCGCCAGCAGGCGGATCACTTCCAGTTCCCGGGGTGACAACTGGTGCTGCGAGTGCAGGCGGTCAGCCCCCACTGCGCCGGCCAGGGCCAGCGCCTGTTGAATGGTCCGGGCGACATAGGGCCGCTGCTGGCGCACCTGGTCGATGGCCTCGGGCAATTCGTCGGCCAGGCTGGCCTTGCTCAACAGGCCCATGACCCCCAGTTCCAGGATCGAGTGAAACAGGCCGGCGTTATTGAGCATGGTCACCACCACGATGGGCAGGTCCGGGTAATGTCGGCGCAGGTGTTCGATCAGGCGCAGGCCGTCGGCCTGGGGTTCGGCAGGCATCATGAAATCGGTGACCAGCACATCGCAGGGGCAGTGTTGCAGCAGGGCGGCCAGGGCCTGGGGCGAGTTGGCCTCACCGACGATGCGCACCTGCTCGTCGCGCTCCAGCACTGCCCGCAGACCGATAAGGAAAATCGGATGATCGTCGGCAATGACAATGCGCAAGGGCTGTTCAGACGCGTCTCTCACGGTGGACTCCGGCAATAATCAGGAGATTCTAGCCTGTTGGCGGCTGTTTTCTCTCTGTCATCTTTGCCATGCATGCTCGATAGGTTCGGCACAAAGGCGAACTTTGTGCTTTGCGCGATGCTCCTACAGATGGCGGGTTTTTTGTTTTCCCATATTGAGTGGTGATCGAGATGGAAAGTATCAGCCTATTGCTCGGCGAAGCGCTGAGCCCTTATCAGGTCACGCTGACTGCCTCGGGTGTACACGGCGAGTGCCTGGTGACGGTAAAGAGCCCGACGGGCGCTATCGTGGTCGAACGCGAAGTGGATCGTGCACAGTTGAGCGACAAGCGCGCCCTGGTGGACGTGGTGGACTGCCTGCACCGCGACCTGAAAATCGCCGAAGGGCGCCTGGAACCCTCGGTGATCGCGGCCTTGCGCAACGCTGCCCAGACGCGCGCCACCGCCCAGGCATGAAGAAGTTTTTATCTTTGGAACCTTCCTACAGGAGGGTGAGTCAGACCCTGTAACAGCAAGATCAAGCATTGTGCTCCGGTGCTTGTAGCTTGTTGTACTGGTCTTTGTAGGCCACGTTTAACCCCGAGTTGTCTCCCCACTGCTCGGGGTTTCTTTTTGCCTGGGATTTATCACGGCAGCGGTGTTTCGCTGAAAAAACTCGGGTTGTCCTTGAGGTATTGCGCGCGCTTGAGCGGGTCCAGCCCGTTGGCGTAGGACTCAAGCAGCGCCTCCTGTGGAATATTCTGCAACTCGCGGTTGATATAGCTGATGGCCTGGCGCCCCAGCGCGGTGTTCGAGCAACCGATATGGATGCGCTGATAGCGCGGCATGCCCTTGATCGGATAGAACAGCAGGTCCTGGGGATCCATGCCTTGTTGCGCGGCCTGGTAGCGGATTTCCGTCCAGTACCCCAGCACCGCCTCCAACCTTCCCAGGCGCTGCATCTGCAACAGGCTGCCCAGGGCATCGTTGCCGTAATGCGGCGCCAGCCAGCGCGGGTCGGCGTGGCTCAACTGTTCATCGACACCGGGGCCGTAGCTGCGTTCGGCAACGACCCCAAGACGCAACTGCTGCGCCTGGAGCAACTTCGCCAGATCGAACGTGCCATCGGCCACATAGGGCGCCAGGGCGTCCTGCTGATTGCGGCGGATCGCAATGCCATTGCTTAACATCGCAAACGCCGGCCCTGAAAAGACGATGGTTTTTGCCCGCGCCGGCGTCCACACCAACGACGGGTCGCAGGTGAAGGAGGGCGCCAGCAGCATTTGCATGCCGCGGGCGCGGTTGACGTGCAGGATCTGATGGCGGTACTGCGGCAGGTGCTCAATCAACAACGGCAGCAGCTTATCCACACTGCCCTGGCCCTTTTGCGGCCCCTCCAAAATAGTCATCGGCGGCAGGTCGCGCACCAGCCAGGTCAAGGTCTCTTGCGCCTGGGTCGATAGCGGCAGCGCCCCAAGCAGCGGGGTAATAAGCCATAAGCGCCGCAGCGCCCTGATGCAACGGCCGGCCATTATCTTGAGCATGCTCCACACGGCATCAGATCGCGCCATCCTTGCGCAAACGGGCCACGGCGCTGCTGTCGTAGCCCAGAGCTTGCAGGATCACGGCATTGTGCTCGCCCAGCTGCGGCCCGACCCACTCGCAACTGCCTGGGGTGTCGGAAAGCTTTGGCACGATGCCGGGCATTTTGAAATCCTTGCCGTCGGGCAACTGGGCCTTGAGGAACATTTCCCGGGCCAGGTATTGCGGGTCGCCGAGCATATCTTCGGCGCTGTAGATCCGGCTGGCAGGCACCTGGGCCAGGTTCAACTGCTCCACCACCTGGGCCAGTGGCAAGCTGTTGACCCAGCGGTCGATCACGCCGTACAACTCGTCGCGCCGGCTATCGCGGCCATCGTTGCTGGCCAGTTGCGGGTCATTGGCCAGGTCCTCACGGCCAATGGCCAGCATGAAGCGCTGGAAGATCGCATCGCCATTGGCGCCAATCTGCACATGCTTGCCGTCGCAGGTGGTATGGATCGATGACGGGGTAATGCCCGGCATGATGTTGCCGGTGCGCTCGCGGATAAACCCGAACACATCGAACTCGGGGATCATGCTTTCCATCATCGCGAAGATCGCTTCGTACAGCGCCACATCCACCACCTGGCCGAGGCCACCGTTGACCTCGCGATGGCGCAAGGCCATGAGCGCGCCAATCACCGCCCACAGCGCGGCGATGGAGTCGCCGATGGAAATCCCGGTGCGCACCGGCGGGCGGTCCTCGAACCCGGTGATATAGCGCAGGCCGCCCATGGACTCACCGACCGCGCCGAAGCCCGGTTGATCCTTCATCGGCCCGGTCTGGCCAAAGCCTGAGAGCCGCACCATCACCAGCTTGGGGTTGAGGGCGTGCAGGGTGTCCCAGTCCAGGCCGAGTTTTTCCAGGACGCCGGGGCGGAAATTCTCGATCAGGATATCGGCGTCTGCCAGCAGTTGCTTGAGGATCGCCAGGCCGTCCGGGTGCTTGAGGTTCAGGGTCAGGGACTGTTTATTGCGTGCCTGGACAAACCACCACAGCGAGGTGCCTTCATACAGCTTGCGCCATTTGCGCAGCGGGTCGCCGCCGTCGGGGGATTCGACCTTGATCACCTGGGCCCCGAACTCGGCGCAAATGCGCGAGGCGAACGGGCCGGCGATCAGGGTGCCCAGTTCGATGACTTTCAGGCCGGCAAGCGGTTTGGCGGTAAACGACATGAGGCTCCTTAACAAGCGCGGGAAGGTGTGTATTGCCTTTTAACATAGGCGAGCGGTGCAGGGATAAGGATGATGGCGCGCAGGATTCGTTGAATGGCCCCGCCATCGGTTAGACTGGCCGCCTTTCCCAGTCTCTAGAAGTCCGTTCATGGCCCAGCCGTCCACGACCTACAAGTTTGAACTCAACCTGACCGACCTCGATCGTTCGGTGTACGAGAGCGTCAAGCAAACCATCGCCCGTCACCCCTCGGAAACCGAAGAGCGCATGACCGTGCGTTTGCTGGCCTACGCCCTTTGGTACAACGAGCAGTTGTCGTTTGGTCGTGGACTGTCAGATGTAGACGAGCCAGCCCTGTGGGAAAAAAGCCTGGATGATCGGGTTTTGCACTGGATCGAAGTCGGCCAGCCCGATGCCGACCGCCTGACCTGGTGTTCGCGCCGTACCGAGCGCACCAGCCTGCTGGCCTACGGTAGCCTGCGGGTGTGGGAAGGCAAGGTGGTGCCGGTGGCCAACAACCTGAAAAACGTGCACATCGCCGCCGTGCCCCAGGAGGTCCTGGAGACCCTGGCCAAGGACATGCCCCGGGTGATCAAGTGGGACGTGATGATCAGCGAAGGCACGATCTTCGTCACCGACGACCGCGGCCAGCACGAAGTGCAGCTGCAATGGCTGGTCGGCGAACGCGGCTGATGATGTCAGGACGGGTTTGTGTGGGAGCGGGCTTGTGTGGGAGCGGGCTTGCCCGCGATAGCGATGTGTCAGTCGGCTTATCTTTAACTGATCCACCGCAATCGCGGGCAAGCCCGCTCCCACCCAAGCCCCCCACACACCGTTGATGTTCGTCGTTACTCGTAGTGTTTTTTAACCGTTGTATTGCACAGAAGCCCTCATCACCCCATGCGCATCGATCCCCGCCCATTGCCCGCTGTCCTGCCGTTCCTCGGTGAATTGCCACCGTTGCTGACCCGTCTCTACGCCGCCCGTGGCGTGACCTCGCAGGATGAGCTGGATAAGAGCCTGGCGCGGCTGATTCCCTATCAGCAGCTCAAAGGGATCGAGGCTGCCGTGGACTTGCTGGTGACGGCCCTGGAGCAGCGCCAGCGCATCCTGATCGTCGGTGACTTCGACGCCGATGGCGCCACCGCCAGCACCGTGGGCACCCTCGGCCTGCGCTTGCTTGGGGCGGCCCATGTGGATTACCTGGTGCCCAACCGCTTTGAATACGGCTACGGCCTGACCCCGGAAATCGTTGCCGTGGCCTTGCAGCGTGAGCCGCAGTTGCTGATCACCGTGGACAACGGCATCTCCAGTGTCGAAGGTGTGGCGGCGGCGAAGGCGGCGGGGCTCAAGGTGCTGGTCACCGACCACCACTTACCCGGCGATGAACTGCCGGCGGCCGATGCCATCGTCAACCCGAACCAGCCCGGCTGCGGTTTCCCCAGTAAGGCCCTGGCCGGTGTGGGGGTGATTTTCTACGTGCTGATGGCCTTGCGCGCGCGCCTGCGCAGCCTGGGCTGGTACGACAAGCAGCCGCAGCCCAATATCGGCGAATTGCTCGACCTAGTGGCCCTGGGCAGCGTGGCCGACGTGGTGCCGCTGGATGCCAATAACCGCATCCTGGTCCATCAAGGTCTGGAGCGGATCCGCGCCGGGCGTGCGCGGCCGGGGATCAAGGCGATCCTGGAAGTGGCCAAGCGCGACCACGCACGCATCACCTCCACCGACCTGGGCTTTATCCTCGGCCCACGACTCAACGCGGCCGGGCGCCTGGATGACATGAGCCTGGGCATCGAATGCCTGCTCACCAGCGACTTCGCCCAGGCCCGGGAAATGGCCGCGCAACTGGACGGCATGAACCAAGACCGCAAGGCCATCGAGCAGGGCATGCAGCGCGAAGCCCTGGCTCAGCTCAAGGACTTGCCGCTGGAGTCGATGCCATTTGGCCTGTGCCTGTTCGACCCGGAGTGGCACCAGGGTGTGATCGGGATCCTCGCTTCGCGGATGAAAGAGCGCTATTTTCGCCCGACCATCGCCTTTGCCGATGCCGGTGATGGCCTGCTCAAGGGCTCTGGGCGTTCGGTGCCGGGCTTTCATATCCGTGATGCCCTGGCCGTGGTGGCCAGCCAGCACCCGAACCTGATCGCCAAATACGGCGGCCACGCCATGGCGGCGGGCCTGACCTTGCCTGAAGCCAACTTCCCGTTGTTCGCCCAAGCCTTCGACGCCGAAGTGCGCCGGCAACTGCGCGAAGAAGACCTCACCGGGCGCCTGCTGTCCGATGGCACCTTGGCCGTGGAAGAATTCCACCTGGAACTGGCCCGCGCCCTGCGCAACGCCGGGCCTTGGGGCCAACACTTTCCCGAGCCGCTGTTTCACGGGGTGTTTCAACTGGTGGAGCAACGGGTGGTGGGCGAGCGTCACCTCAAGGTGGTGCTCAAGAGTGAGTGCGGTGCGGTGAAGCTCGATGGCATTGCCTTTGGCATCGACCGCGAAGTGTGGCCGAACCCGACCATTCGCTGGGTGGAGCTGGCCTACAAGCTGGACGTCAATGAATTCCGTGGCCAGGAAACCGTGCAATTGATGATTGCCCACATCGAGCCGCGCTGAACCCTGTGCAATCCCCGGTTGTCGACTAGTCTCTAAGCACTGTGTGATTGGTCTTGTGACCTTGTCTGTTTTTTAGCCCGGAGGGGACGGGCTTTTCATCTTCTCGTCACGCGCACCGGTCAGACAGCACCCTGGAGCCAATGCCCACCGGATACGAGAAGAGGTGCCCCATGAGTCTGTTGCTTGAACCCTATACCCTGCGCCAATTGACCCTGCTCAACCGCATTGCCGTGTCGCCAATGTGCCAGTACTCGGCCGTCGATGGCCTGGCCAACGACTGGCACCTGGTGCACCTGGGCAGCCGCGCCGTCGGCGGCGCCGGGCTGGTTTTCAGCGAAGCCACCGCAGTGACCGCCGATGGCCGCATCACCGCCCAGGACCTGGGCCTGTGGAACGATGCCCAGATTGAACCGCTGCAGCGCATCACCCGCTTTATCAGCGCCCAGGGCGCGGTGGCGGGCATTCAACTGGCCCACGCCGGGCGCAAGGCCAGTACCCATCGGCCGTGGATCGGCAAACACGGCAGCGTCAAGCCCGCAGACGGTGGCTGGGTGCCGGTTGGCCCTTCGCCGATCGCCTTTGACCCGCAGCACACCGCGCCCCGGCAGTTGGACGCAGGGCAAATCCAGCAGGTGATCGGCGACTTCGTGGCCGCCGCCAAGCGTGCCCTGACCGCCGGTTTCAAAGTGGTGGAAATCCATGCCGCCCATGGTTATCTATTGCATCAATTTCTCTCGCCCCTGAGCAATCAGCGCCAGGATCAATACGGCGGATCCTTTGAAAACCGCATCCGCCTGGTGTTGCAAGTCACCCAGGCGGTGCGTGACGTGTGGCCGCAAGAGTTGCCGCTGTTTGTGCGCGTCTCGGCCACCGACTGGGTGGAAGACGGCTGGAACCCCGACGAAACCGTGGAACTGGCACGCCGCCTCAAAGACCTGGGTGTGGACCTGATCGACGTGTCTTCCGGTGGCACCGCCGCCAATGCCGAAATCCCCATCGGGCCCGGTTATCAGACGCGTTTTGCCGAGCGCGTGCGCAAGGAGTCCGGCATGGCCACGGGCACGGTGGGCATGATTACCGAGCCGGCCCAGGCCGAGCATATTCTGCGTACCTGCCAGGCCGACATCATCTTCCTTGCCCGGGAACTGCTGCGTGACCCGTATTGGCCGCTGCACGCCGATGACGACCTGGGCGGGCGCAAGGCGATCTGGCCGGCGCAATATCAGCGGGCCACCCATCGCGACCAGCCGATCCATGAGTCGGATGTGCGCAACGAGTAACCCACCCAGCCGCCGCTGGCCCGGTGGGTCAGCGGGCCTCGCGTCGCCACTGTGGCCAGGCGAGCAACGTCGCGGCGCGCAACAACCACTCGAACGGCCCATATGGATGACGGCGTAGCCAGTGCGTGCTCAGCCACATTTGCAGGATAAAAATCGCGGCCGCCATCGGTAGCAACAACCACGGCTCGACCTGATTGATCCCGCCGGCACCGTAGCCGGTGAACAACAGCCCGAGCACGATCGATTGCATAAGGTAATTGCTCAAGGCCATCTTGCCCAGCGGCGCCAGGCGCGCGCACAGCCTTGCGCCGCGGGGGGTGTTGAACAGCGCCAGCATCCCTAGGCCATAGGCGGCGGTGAGCAGCGGCGCCGTCAGTTGGCCGAGGCCGAAGGCAAAGGTTTCCAGGCCGCCACCCGGTCTATAAGCGGCGGCCAGGGCGTAGACCAGCGCACCGAGCAGGCCCAGTGGGGCGGTCATTAGCAGCAGGCGCCCGGCACGGGGTTCCCAGGCCTGTGGCGAGGCCAGCCACTGCTGTCGCCCGGCCGCATAGCCAAACAGGAACATCGCCAGGGCACTGGGCCCTTGCAGTAGCCATAAGGCGGGCACGGTGTTCCACACCTCTCGGCTATGAAATTGCAGGGTCTGCAGGGCCCCAGCGGAAAATGCCGCGAGTTTTGCCTGGGCCTCGTCGTGGCCAGCGCCGACCCATTCACCTTCCAGCCCCTGCAAGATACCCAACACCATCCACAGTGAGCAGGCGACCACTACCAGGCCGATAGCCCAGCGCCGGGCGCGGGTCGCTGCCAGGTTGCGGGCCGCCAGCAGCACCAGGCCCAGCAGGGCATAAGTCGAGAGAATCTCCCCGTAATACAGTAGGGCGCCATGGGCCAGGCCCAATGCCAGCAGGGCCAGTTGCCGGCGCAGCATACGTGGGACGAACGCGGCCTCGGCCCGCTCGGCGGCGGCCATTTGCAGGGTGAAGCTGTAGCCAAACAAAAAGGAAAACAGCAGGTAGAACTTGGTCTCGAACAGCAAGGCCACCAGCAGCCGCACCCCGTGATCGAGCAGGCTGGCGTAGGCTGGATTGCTGGCGGTCGAGGCGTAATAGGGGTCGGCAAAGGCCCAGATATTGACGCTGAGAATGCCGAGCAAGGCAAACCCGCGCAGTGCGTCGACCTGGACCAAACGGGCATTGGCCGTGGCTGGCATATTCAGCGCCCTTGCAGCAGGTGAACCACCAGGCCTTGCAGGACCGGGGTCTGCTGCGCGGGGTGAAAGTCCGGGTCGGCCGCCACGCGGGCGAACATGCCATCGATCAAGGCGGCCAGCCAGTTGGCCGCCTCGGGTGCGCTCAACGAGGTGTGCAACTGCCCGGCCTTGTCCGCCGCCCGCACCAGTGCTTCCAGGCCGTCGCGCAGGGCGCGGTCATTGGCTTTTACCAGGCGTGCGACGGCTTCGTCGCGATGGCCCAGGGCCGAAATTTCCAGCGCCAGGCCGGCGTAGTGGCGGTCGCAGGCCAACTGGCAGACATGATCGAGGAAGGCCAGCAACTGCGCCAGCGGATCAGCCGCCTTGGCCAAGGGCGCCATGGCCTGTTGGATCTCTTCACCTTCGCGGGCCACCAGCGCCAGCAACACCTCATGCTTGCTGGCGAAATAGTGGAACAGATTGCCCGCACTCATACCGGCCAGGGCACAGATATCGGCGGTGCGCGTGGCAACAAAACCGGCTTCGGCAAAACACTGGGACGCCGCATCCAGCAGGGCCATGCGTTTGCTTTCACGTTGTTGGGGATCGGGGGTGCGCATGCCTGTCTCATTAATTAATTGAGTGGTCACTCAATTTATGAGGTGTAAGAATTTTCCGCAAGCTTTTTGCTTCAAGGTAATTATTTAAGTGAATACTCTAAAAAAATCTCACACGCGCCTGGATAGTTTCTACGCTTGGAGTAAGACGACTTCTGGCCCAGGAAGTCAGTCTGTTTGCTCGCTGAGGCATTGCACTTCGCGGACAGGGTTATGGGCATCAGGAGTTGTTGTTTATTACACGGAGAAACATTCCATGGCCAAGTCCATTGGTGTCGCAGGGGTTCTGATGCTTTTTTTCAGCCGCAAGCTGTCGTTGCATGGCCGCCGGTTGAGTTCGGATGAGGCACAACTGCTGGAGCAGTACCGTGCCTTGACCGAAAACGATCAGGTTGCAATGCGCTATCTGATTGGCGCGATGAAGAGTATTTCGCGCTTTTGAGCCGGCAAGGGCGTTCCCACGCCGCCATGCGCGTGGGAACGCTTGGCATCAGCTGTACTTGCGCTTGTCCGGTGCCGGCGGGAAGTACTGGTACAACCAGGTTTCACTCAGGGTGCGGTCATTGGTGCGAATGAACAGGCGCATCTCCACCGGCGCCACGCTGTCGCTGGTCGGGTACCAGTCGAAGAGGATGCGGTAGCCCTTGATGTCATCGAGCACCAGCACGCTGAAGTCTTTCACTTGGCCATGGGAGCAGGTGACCACCGGCTCGATCCCGGTGCCTGCGGGCAGGCGGTCGAGGCCGCCGCCCTTGAAGTCCACGGCAAAGCGGCGGGCCCAGACCGGCGGGTAATGCTCGCCCGGCGCCCAGCCTTCGGTGAAACCGCCCATGCCGGAACGGGTCGCATTGACTTGCGCCAGCGGCGTGCTGACCGGGGGCAGGGCGCTCCAGTAGAGCTTGTAGCCAAAGTTCAGGGAATCACCGGCGGCCACCGGTTTTTTGGGCGACCAGAAGGCGACGATGTTGTCCATGGTCTCGCCGGTGGTAGGAATTTCCAACAGGTCGATAGAGCCTTCGCCCCATGCAGTGGTCGGCTCCACCCACAGGCTCGGGCGCTTGCTGTACCAATCGACGGTGTCCTGGTAGCTGGCGAACTCATGGTCGGTCTGCACCAGGCCGAAACCTTTCGGGTCTTTATCGGCGAAGGCATTGAACTGCAGGGTGGCCGGGTTGTTCAGCGGCCGGCAGATCCACTCGCCGTTGCCGCGCCACATTGCCAGGCGGTCGGAATCGTGGATTTGCGGGTGAATGGTGTCGCACATGCGCCGCTCATGGGTGCCGCAGCTGAACATACTGGTCATCGGCGCGATGCCCATCTGCTGGATCGCGGTGCGCGCATTGATATGGGCATCGATGGCCATCACCACCTGGGTCGCCTGGCAATCGATGTCAAAGCGATAGGCACCGGTGGCGCTCGGTGAGTCGAGCAGGGCGTAGACCACGAAACGGGTGCTGTCCTTGTCTGGCGTCTCGAACCAGAACTGGGTGAAATCGGGGAACTCTTCGCGTTTGTCGGCGTAGGTGTCGATGGCCAGGCCGCGCGCCGAAAGGCCGTACTGGCCGGTGTTATCCACCGCGCGGAAATAGCTGGCGCCGAGGAAAGACACCACGTCGTGGCGGTCCAGTTCCGGGGCTTTGAACAGCTTGAAGCCGGAAAACCCCAGGTCGCCCTTGAGCTGCTGGGTATCGACCGTGGTTTTTTCATAGTTGAACAGCGACGGGCGGAAATGCACCTCCCGCGCCTGGCGGGTCTTGGGGTCGACACTGTGCATGCGCACCGGGGTCTTGAAACCCATGCCGACGTGGAAAAACTGCACGTCCAGCTGGCCTTTGAGGTCTTTCCACAGCGAATGGTTGCCGTCGTAGCCAATGGCATTGAAATTCTGCGGGGTCATGGTCGCCAGGGTCGGCGGCAGCACCTGGCGGGTGTCCTGGTACTGTTTGCCGGCCAGTTGCTTGGCCTGCCGCTTGAGCCAGTCGAAGTCGAACGCCTTGGCATCGCCATCGGCGGCACGATTCCCGGCCCAGGCCTGGGCGGCCAGCAGGCCACTAGCCGACAGCCCGGTGTAGGCCGCGATGGCCATGGATGCTTTGAGCAAATTCCTGCGGTGCATAAATACAACCTGTGGTGAGCAATCCCGTGCCGTTCCTGGCGCGTGCTGGATCAGAAATTACGGTTCGGACATGCCTTCGGCCAAACGCAACGGACATTAAACAGATGCCCGATAGCTTAAGGGGTTCGCTGGGGAAGGAAAATTGATTGATGGCGGGATGATAGCGTTGGATATGAAACAAGACGTGTCTGTGGGGGCGTCACTGATCAGGTCGGCTGTCAGCCCCTGCCAATTGAGTTACATCTGGAAGCACTCTATATCCAGGAATATTGGCACTTAGTTTTACGCTGAGAGCCTATTGATCCTATGAACCCAAGTTTCTGGAGGCTATGAATGAATACCCGTGGATTGCTTGATCAGTTGCTCAAGTCCGGCCAGGACATGTTGCAAAACAAGGCTGGCGGTCAACGTAAAGGCGATGACAAAGGCGCACTGGGAGGCCTGCTCGGCGGTGGCGGGCTCGGCAGCCTGCTCGGCGGCGCAGGTGGCGGGGCGTTGGCCGCCGGGGCCATGGGCCTGCTGCTGGGCAACAAAAAAGCCCGGAATTTTGGCGGCAAAGCCCTGACTTATGGTGGTCTTGCCGCATTGGGCGTGATTGCCTACAAGGCTTATGGCAACTGGCAGGCACAACAGGCCGGCGCCCCCAAGGGCGAGCCGCAGACCCTCGACCGCCTGCCACCGGCCCAGGTCGAGCTGCATAGCCAGGCCATCCTCAAGGCCCTGGTGGCCGCCGCCAAGGCCGATGGCCATGTGGACGAGCGCGAGCGTGCCTTGATCGAAGGCGAATTCGTCAAGCTGGACAACGACCAGGAACTGCAACACTGGCTGCATGCCGAACTGAACAAGCCCCTGGACCCCACCGATGTGGCGCGTGCCGCCAGCACCCCGGAAATGGCTGCCGAAATGTACATCGCCAGCGTGATGCTGGTGGACGAGGAAAACTTTATGGAGAAGTCCTACCTCGACGAACTGGCCCGCCAGCTCAAGCTGGAACCGGGCCTCAAGGCCGAGCTGGAAAAACAGGTACGCCAGGCCACCGCATGAGTTGCAACTGATCATTCCCACGCTCCCGCGTGGGAATGCGGCCAGGGACGCTCCGCGTCCCGCCATCCGCCGCCGGTCTTGAACTTCGCGCAGGCGACGCGGAGCGTCACGGACGGCATTCCCACGCAGAGCGTGGGAACGATCGATCTGCCAGGCCCCATGATCATTCCCACGCTCCCGCGTGGGAATGCCGCCAGGGACGCTCCGCGCCCCGCCATCCGCCACCGGTCTTGAACTTCGCGCAGGCGACGCGGAGCGTCACGGACGGCATTCCCACGCAGAGCGTGGGAACGATCGATCTGCCAGGCCCCATGATCATTCCCACGCTCCCGCGTGGGAATGCGGCCAGGGACGCTCCGCGTCCCGCCATCCGCCGCCGGTCTTGAACTTTGCGCAGGCGACGCGGAGCGTCACGGACGGCATTCCCACGCAGAGCGTGGGAACGATCGACATGCCAGGCCCCATGATCATTCCCACGCTCCCGCGTGGGAATGCGGCCAGGGACGCTCCGCGCCCCGCCATCCGCCACCGGTCTTGAACTTCGCGCAGGCGACGCGGAGCGTCACGGACGGCATTCCCACACAGAGCGTGGGAACGATCGATCTGCCAGGCCCCCATAATCATTCCCACGCTCCCGCGTGGGAATGCGGCCAGGGACGCTCCGCGTCCCGCCATCCGCCACCGGTCTTGAACTTCGCGCAGGCGACGCGGAGCGTCACGGACGGCATTCCCACGCAGAGCGTGGGAACGATCGA
>NZ_LKBY01000045.1:57039-136619 GCF_002699915.1 Pseudomonas sp. ICMP 8385
ATGAGTTGCAACTGATCATTCCCACGCTCCCGCGTGGGAATGCCGCCAGGGACGCTCCGCGCCCCGCCATCCGCCGCCGGTCTTGAACTTCGCGCAGGCGACGCGGAGCGTCACGGACGGCATTCCCACGCAGAGCGTGGGAACGATCGACATCAAACACCCCGCCGCCATCAAGGTTGCGGGGTGTTTTTGTATTCCTTGAGACTTGGCCCACAACCCATTGATAAATGATGGCACTGCCTCAGCTATACTCCCGGGCATTTGATCGGCCTTCGAGGAAGTACTGTGAAAAACTGGACCTTGCGCCAACGCATCTTGGCGAGCTTTGCGGTCATTATCGCCATCATGCTGTTGATGGTCGTGGTCTCGTATTCACGGTTGCTGAAAATCGAATCGAGCGAGAACTCGGTGCGCGACGACGCCGTGCCAGGGGTGTTTTTCAGCTCGATGATCCGCAGCGCCTGGGTCGACAGCTACCTGCAAACCCAGGAGCTGATCGGTTTGCGCGAGCATCAGGGCATTTCCGACGCCGACCGCCAGGATTACAAGACGTTCGAGGCGCGGCTGGACCAGCATATGGCCAGTTACGCCAAGACGATCAATCTCGACCAGGATCGTAACGAGTTCGACACCTTTGAGGCCCTGCACCAAAAGTACAACCAGGTGCTGGTCCAGGTCCTGGAGCTGCATGCAGCCAACAAGGAAGCCGAGGCGGTCAAGCTGTTCGACGAGCAACTGACCCCGGCCTGGACCGCAGGGCGCATGAAGCTCAATGACATCATCAACGCGAACAAAAAAGTCGCGGACAGCGCCACCGCCGCCATCGATGAAGCCGTGGATGCCGCCAAAATCAGCATGGGCGTGTCGCTGCTCCTGGCGATCCTTGCCGCCGGCCTGTGCGGGTTGCTGCTGATGCGCGCGATCATGGCGCCGATGAAACGCATCGTCGATATCCTCGACACCATGCGCACCGGCGATCTGAGCAAGCGCCTGAACCTGGAACGCAAGGACGAGTTCGGCGCCGTCGAAACCGGCTTCAACGACATGATGACCGAGCTGACCGCCCTGGTATCCCAGGCCCAGCGTTCGTCGGTACAGGTCACCACCTCGGTGACCGAGATTGCCGCCACCTCCAAGCAGCAACAGGCCACGGCCACTGAAACCGCCGCCACCACCACCGAAATCGGCGCCACCTCGCGGGAAATCGCCGCCACGTCCAAGGACCTGGTGCGCACCATGACCGAAGTGTCCACCGCCGCCGACCAGGCCTCGGTGGCCGCCGGTTCCGGCCAGCAAGGCCTGGCCCGCATGGAAGAAACCATGCACTCGGTGATGGGCGCCGCCGACCTGGTCAACGCCAAGCTGGCGATCCTCAACGAGAAGGCCGGTAACATCAACCAGGTGGTGGTGACCATCGTCAAGGTGGCCGACCAGACCAACCTGCTGTCCCTCAACGCCGCCATCGAGGCCGAGAAAGCCGGTGAATACGGGCGCGGCTTTGCCGTGGTCGCCACCGAAGTGCGGCGCCTGGCCGACCAGACTGCCGTGGCCACCTACGATATCGAGCAGATGGTGCGCGAGATCCAGTCGGCGGTCTCGGCGGGCGTGATGGGCATGGACAAGTTCTCCGAAGAAGTGCGTCGCGGCATGTTCGAGGTGCAGCAGGTCGGCGAGCAGCTGTCGCAGATCATTCACCAGGTACAAGCCTTGGCGCCGCGTGTGCTGATGGTCAACGAGGGCATGCAGGCCCAGGCCACCGGTGCCGAACAGATCAACCATGCGCTGGTGCAGTTGGGCGATGCCAGTAGCCAGACCGTGGAGTCCCTGCGCCAGGCCAGCTTTGCCATTGATGAACTGAGCCAGGTTGCGGTGGGTCTGCGCAGCGGCGTGTCGCGTTTTAAAGTCTGATGAGTGATCCAGCGGCGAAACGCGACGCGGTGACGGCCGCCAAAAAAGCCTTGTTCCTGGTGTTTCATATCGGCAGCGAGCGCTACGCCCTCAAGGCCACGGAAGTGGCTGAGGTGCTACCGCGCCTGCCGCTCAAGCCCATCGCCCATGCGCCGGCGTGGGTCGCCGGGATCTTTGCCCATCGCGCCTACATGGTGCCGGTGATCGACCTCAGCGCCCTGACGTTTGGGACCCCGGCCCAGGCTCGCACCAGTACGCGGCTGGTGCTGGTCAACTACCGTCCCCAAGCCTGGCAGGCGCCGCGCTGGCTGGGGCTGATCCTCGAACAGGCCACCGACACCCTGCGTTGCGACCCGGCCGACTTCCAGCCTTACGGCCTGGACAATCGCCAGGCGCCTTATTTGGGGCCGGTGCGTGAAGACGAACGGGGGCTGATGCAGTGGATCGGCGTCGCCGACCTGCTCACTGCCGAGGTCCGCGCCTTGCTGTTTGCCACCGACCTGAGCGCTGGGGAGGCTTGATGAGCAATGACCAACGCTTCTTCGACTTTCTCAAGGAACGCATCGGCCTGGACGTCGCTTCGGTGGGCGAAGCGATTATCGAGCGCGCCGTGCGCCAGCGCAGCCAGGCGTTGCAGGGGCTGAATGCCGATCAGTACTGGCAGCGCTTGCAAACCTGCAACGAGGAACAGCAGGCGCTGATCGAAGCGGTCATCGTTCCCGAGACCTGGTTCTTTCGCTATCCCGAATCCTTTGCCACCCTGGCGCGGCTGGCGGTGACGCGGCTGGGCGAGATCAAGCAGATGCGCGCCTTGCGCATCCTCAGCCTGCCGTGCTCCACCGGCGAGGAACCCTACTCCATTGCCATGGCCCTGCTCGATGCGGGCCTTTCGCCCCACCAGTTCAAGGTGCAGGGCATGGACGTCAGCCCGCTGTCGGTGGAGCGGGCGCGGCGCGGGGTGTATGGCAAGAACTCCTTTCGTGGCCAGGACATCGAGTTCCGTGAACGGTATTTCACTGCCGAGAGCGACGGCTATCGCGTCGCCGACCGGGTGCGCGAGCAAGTGCGCCTGCAAGTGGGCAACCTGCTGGACCCGCAGTTGCTGGCCAATGAGCCGACCTATGACTTTGTGTTTTGCCGCAACCTGCTGATCTACTTCGACCAGCCAACCCAGAAGCAGGTATTTGAAGTGCTCAAGGGCCTGACCCATGTCGATGGCGTGCTGTTTATCGGCCCGGCCGAAGGCAGCCTGCTGGGGCGCCTGGGCATGCGTTCGATTGGGGTGCCGCAGTCGTTTGCCTTCAGCCGCCACGCTGAAGCCGCGCCGCCCGCGCCGGTCTTTACGCCCATGCCGGTGCCGCTGCCCCAGCGCAGTACGGCGCCGATCCCGGCCCGGCCCCGGCCGTTCAGTGGGGGCAGCGCGCCGGCGGTGGTACTCAAGGCGCCGCCGGTGCAGTCGGATGCCGCCGATCTGCTCGGGCAGATCGCGACCCTGGCCAATGAAGGCAAGAGCCTGGAAGCCCGGGCGGCCTGCGAGCGCTACCTGCAAAACCATCCACCGGCGGCCCAGGTGTTCTACTGGCTGGGCCTGCTCAGCGATGTGGCGGGTAGCGCCCTGGAGGCCCAGGGGTATTATCGAAAAGCCTTGTACCTGGAGCCCCAGCATCCGCAGGCCTTGATGCACCTGGCTGCGCTGCTGGAGTCCCAGGGCGATACGGCGGGCGCGCGGCGCTTGCAAGCCCGTGCCGCCCGTAGCGAGCGAGCCGCTGACAGTGAGCATAAACGATGAGTAGCTCCCCATCCCCGGACACTGACCTGGACCTGACGGTCGCCGATACCCAGGCCATCGACGATTGCTGGAACCGCATCGGGATCCACGGCGATAAAACCTGCCCGTTGCTGGTCGAGCATATCCACTGCCGCAATTGCGCGGTGTACTCGGCGGCCGCCACCCGCCTGCTGGATCGCTACGCCTTGCAGCAGGAAGACCGACATCCCGCGGCCGCCGCGCAGGCCGACGACGAGGTGGTCACCCGTTCACTGCTGATGTTCCGCCTGGGCGAGGAGTGGCTGGGCATCGCCACCCGGTGCCTGGTGGAAGTGGCGCCCCTGCAGCCGATTCATTCCTTGCCTCACCAGCGTTCGCGGGCGCTGCTCGGGGTCGCCAATGTGCGCGGCGCGCTGGTGGCCTGCCTGTCCCTGGTGGAACTGCTCGGGCTCGACAGCACGGGCGGTGGCCCCAGCGGCGGGCGGATCATGCCGCGCATGCTGATCATCGCCGCGCAGGACGGCCCGGTGGTGGTGCCGGTGGATGAAGTGGATGGCATCCATGCCATTGATGAGCGCACCCTCAAAGCGGCGTCTGCGTCCGGCACCCAGGCCAGTGCGCGCTACACCCAGGGCGTGTTGCCGTTCAAGGGCCGCAGCCTGCGCTGGTTGGACGAGACGCAACTGCTGTCTGCCGTGACCCGGAGCCTCACATGACCCCCGACCAGATGCGCGACGCCTCGCTGCTGGAACTGTTCAGCCTGGAAGCCGATGCCCAGACCCAGGTGCTCAGTGCCGGCTTGCTGGCCCTGGAGCGCAACCCGACCCAGGCCGACCAGCTTGAAGCCTGCATGCGTGCGGCGCATTCGCTCAAGGGCGCGGCGCGGATTGTCGGGGTCGATGCCGGCGTCAGCGTGGCCCACGTGATGGAAGACTGCCTGGTCAGCGCCCAGGAAAGCCGGCTGTTTCTGCAACCCGAACATATCGACGCGTTGTTGCAGGGCACCGACCTGCTGATGCGCATCGCCACGCCGGGCAACAGCGTGGGCCCGGACGATATCGAGGCCTATGTGGCGCTGATGGAGCGCTTGCTGGATCCGTCGCAACCCATGGCCAAGGTGGTTGCACCGCCGCCCGTGCCGGCGTCGCTCCCGGAGCCACTGGCGTCCCTTGAAGAATCACTGTTATTGCCCCCGGAACCGGAGACCGCGCCGCCCATCAGCAGTGATGCGCCGCGCCAGAACAAACGCATGACCGAAGGCGGCGAGCGCGTGTTGCGGGTCACGGCCGAGCGCTTGAACAGCCTGCTGGACCTGTCCAGCAAGTCCCTGGTGGAAACCCAGCGCCTCAAGCCGTACCTGTCCAGCCTGCAACGCCTCAAGCGCCTCCAAAGCAACAGCGCCCGGGCCCTGGATAACCTCGATGGCCAGCTCAAGACCGTCGACCTGAACCTCGAAGCCCAAGAAGCCCTGGCCGATGCCCGCCGCCTGTTGAGTGAAGCGCAGCTGCTGCTGGCGGAAAAGACCGCCGAGCTCGACGAGTTTGGCTGGCAGGCCGGGCAACGGGCCCAGGTGTTGTATGACACCGCACTGGCGTGCCGTATGCGCCCGTTTGCCGATGTGCTGGCGGGCCAGGTGCGCATGGTGCGCGACCTGGGCCGCAGCCTGGGCAAGCAGGTACGCCTGGAAATCGAAGGCGAGAAGACCCAGGTCGACCGCGATGTGCTGGAAAAACTTGAAGCGCCGCTGACCCACTTATTGCGCAACGCTGTCGACCATGGCATCGAGATGCCTGAGCAGCGCCTGCTGGCGGGCAAGCCGGCCGAGGGCCTGATCCGCTTGCGCGCCTCGCACCAGGCGGGTCTGCTGGTGCTGGAGTTGAGCGATGACGGCAACGGCGTGGACCTGGCGCGCCTGCGCGGCAGTATTGTCGAGCGCAATCTGTCGCCGCTGGAAACCGCTCAGCGTCTGAGTGAAGAGGAGTTGCTGACGTTCCTGTTCCTGCCGGGCTTCAGCCTGCGCGACAAGGTGACCGAGGTCTCCGGGCGCGGGGTCGGCCTGGATGCCGTGCAACATATGGTCCGCCAATTGCGCGGCGCGGTGCTGCTGGAGCAGACGGCGGGGCAGGGCAGCCGCTTTCACCTGGAAGTGCCGCTGACCCTGTCGGTGGTGCGCAGCCTGGTGGTGGAGGTCGGCGAAGAAGCCTACGCCTTCCCCCTGGCCCATATCGAGCGCATGTGCGACCTGGAACCCGACGAAATCGTGCAACTGGAAGGCCGCCAGCATTTCTGGCACGAGGGCCGGCATGTCGGCCTGGTCGCGGCCAGCCAGTTGTTGCAGCGCCCACCCGGGCAAAGCAACCAGGACACCCTCAAGGTCGTGGTGATCCGCGAGCGCGATGCGGTGTACGGGATTGCCGTGGAGCGCTTTATCGGCGAGCGCACCCTGGTGGTGCTGCCCCTGGATGATCGCCTGGGCAAGGTGCAGGACATCTCTGCCGGTGCGCTGCTCGATGACGGTTCGGTGGTATTGATCGTCGATGTCGAGGACATGCTGCGCTCGGTGGACAAGCTGCTCAACACCGGGCGCCTGGAGCGCATTGCCCGCCGCGCCCTGCAAACCGTCGAGGCCGCGCGCAAGCGCATTCTGGTGGTGGATGACTCGCTGACCGTGCGCGAATTGCAGCGCAAGCTATTACTTAACCGTGGATATGACGTGGCGGTCGCCGTCGATGGCATGGATGGCTGGAATGCTCTGCGTTCCGAAGACTTCGACCTGCTGATTACTGACATTGATATGCCTCGCATGGACGGTATTGAATTGGTCACACTTTTGCGCCGTGACACTCGCCTGCAATCGCTGCCGGTGATGGTGGTGTCCTACAAGGATCGTGAAGAAGACCGGCGGCGTGGCCTGGATGCCGGCGCCGACTATTACCTGGCCAAGGCCAGCTTCCATGACGACGCCCTGCTCGATGCGGTGGTGGAACTGATTGGAGGCGCCCGGGCATGAGGATCGCCATCGTCAATGACATGCCCCTGGCAGTCGAGGCCTTGCGCCGTGCCTTGAGCTTCGAGCCGGCCCATGAAGTGGTGTGGGTCGCCACCAATGGCCTGGAAGCGGTGCAGCGCTGTGCCGAGGTGACCCCGGACCTGATCCTGATGGACCTGATCATGCCGGTGATGGATGGCGTCGAGGCCACCCGGCAGATCATGGCCGAGACGCCATGCGCTATCGTTATCGTGACGGTGGATCGTCAGCAGAATGTCAGCCGCGTGTTTGAAGCCATGGGCCATGGCGCCCTGGATGTGGTGGACACCCCGGCACTGGGGGTTGGCGATGCCAAGGAGGCGGCGGCACCGCTGTTGCGCAAGATCCTCAATATTGGCTGGCTGATCGGCCAGCGCGGCAGCCGGGTTCGGGCCGAACCGGTCCCCCCGCGCAGTACGGGCAAGCGCCAGAGCCTGGTGGCGATCGGTTCTTCGGCAGGTGGCCCGGCGGCGCTGGAAACCTTGCTCAAGGGCTTGCCTCGGGACTTTGCGGCAGCCATTGTGCTGGTCCAGCATGTGGACCAGGTGTTCGCCGCCGGCATGGCCGAGTGGCTGAGCAGCGCCTCGGGCCTGCCGGTGCGCCTGGCGCGCGAGGGGGAACCGCCGCAAAGCGGCGTGGTATTGCTGGCCGGCACCAATCATCATATCCGGCTGCTGAAAAACGGCACGCTGGCCTATACGGCAGAGCCCGTGAACGAGATTTATCGACCGTCCATCGACGTGTTTTTCGAGAGCGTCGCCAGCCATTGGAACGGCGATGCTGTCGGCGTCTTGCTGACCGGCATGGGACGCGATGGAGCCCAGGGACTCAAATTGATGCGTCAGCAGGGCTATCTGACCATCGCTCAGGATCAGCAGAGCTGTGCAGTTTACGGCATGCCCAAAGCGGCGGCGGCAATTGATGCCGCTGTTGAGATTCGCCCATTGGACAGAATTGCGCCACGATTGCTGGAGGTATTCGCAAAATGACCGAGATAACTCGCTGTCCTGGCCTGCACGTAGTAATTCAGGTGACCGCAAATGAATGATTTACAGCTCGACGACTTCAAAACCGACGAAAATGCCGCCATGGTGTTACTGGTCGATGACCAGGCGATGATCGGCGAAGCCGTGCGACGCGGTCTGGCCCATGAGGACAATATCGACTTCCACTTCTGTGCCGACCCCCACCAGGCCATCTCCCAGGCGATCCGCATCAAGCCGACAGTGATTCTCCAGGACCTGGTCATGCCCGGGCTGGACGGCCTGACCCTGGTGCGGGAATACCGCAACCACCCGGCGACCCAGAACATCCCGATCATCGTGCTCTCGACCAAGGAAGACCCGCTGATCAAGAGCGCCGCGTTTGCCGCCGGGGCCAATGACTACCTGGTGAAACTGCCGGACAACATCGAACTGGTGGCGCGTATCCGCTACCACTCGCGCTCCTACATGACCCTGTTGCAGCGGGATGCGGCCTACCGTGCGCTGCGGGTCAGCCAGCAACAACTGCTGGACACCAACCTGGTGCTGCAACGCTTGATGAACTCCGACGGCTTGACCGGGCTGTCCAACCGCCGGCATTTCGACGAGTACCTGGAGCTGGAATGGCGGCGTGCCATGCGTGATCAGACCCAGTTGTCGTTGCTGATGATCGACGTGGACTTTTTCAAGACCTACAACGACAGCTTTGGCCACTTGGAAGGGGACGAGGCGTTGCGCAAGGTGGCGGCGAGCATCCGTGACGCCAGCAGCCGTCCTTCGGACCTGCCGGCGCGCTACGGGGGCGAGGAGTTTGCCCTGGTGCTGCCCAACACCTCGCCTGGCGGTGCGCGGCTGGTGGCGGAGAAACTGCGCCAGGCCGTCGCCGCGCTGAAAATCCCGCATATCGCGCCGTCTGAAGGGGCGAGCCTGACCATCAGCATTGGCCTGGCGACCATGACGCCGATGCTGGGGACCGATTGCCGGCAATTGATCTCGGCGGCGGACAAGGGGTTGTACCTGGCCAAGCATAATGGGCGCAACCAGGTGGGGATCGAATAGCTTGCAGAACACCGCCAGCCCAATGTGGGAGCAGGCAAGCCAGCTCCTACATTTGATCTTTATCGGTCTGTAGATATCACACAAACCCAGCCTTTTCGGCCAAGCGGACTGCCGTTTCCGACCTTTTGCCGTTATACTCGCCGGCTTTCAAAAGTTCGCCAACGAGTGCTGCCCGCCATGGAAATCAACCCGATCCTTAACACCATCAAGGACCTGTCCGAGCGCTCCGAAACTATTCGGGGGTATCTTTGACTACGATCAAAAGCATGAGCGTCTGACCGAAGTCAATCGCGAGCTTGAAGATCCGGCTGTCTGGAACAAACCTGAATACGCCCAGGAACTGGGGCGTGAGCGCGCTGCGCTGGCGCAGATCGTCGACACCCTCGACGAATTGAACACCGGTCTGGGTGACTGCCGCGACCTGCTGGACATGGCCGTCGAAGAAAACGACGAAGGCGCAGTGGGCGATATCGTCGCCGAGCTGGCCCGTCTCGAGGACAACCTCGCCAAACTCGAATTCCGCCGCATGTTCAGCCACGAAATGGACCCGAACAACGCCTACCTGGATATCCAGGCCGGTTCCGGCGGCACCGAAGCCCAGGACTGGGCCAACATCCTGCTGCGCATGTACCTGCGCTGGGCCGACAAGCGCGGCTTTGAAGCGACCATCATGGAACTGTCCGCCGGTGAAGTCGCCGGTATCAAGGGCGCGACCGTGCATATCAAGGGCGAATACGCCTTTGGCTGGCTGCGTACCGAGATCGGCGTGCACCGCCTGGTGCGCAAGAGCCCGTTCGACTCCGGCAACCGTCGCCACACCTCGTTCTCTGCCGTTTTCGTCTCCCCCGAGATCGACGACAAGGTGGAAATCGAGATCAACCCGGCCGACCTGCGCATCGACACCTACCGCTCCTCCGGTGCCGGTGGCCAGCACGTAAACACCACCGACTCGGCCGTACGGATCACCCACGTACCGAGCAACACCGTGGTCAGCTGCCAGAACGAACGTTCCCAGCACGCCAACAAGGACACCGCCATGAAAATGCTGCGGGCCAAGTTGTACGAGCAGGAAATGCAGAAACGCAACGCCGCGTCCCAGGCGCTGGAAGACACCAAGTCGGATATCGGCTGGGGGCACCAGATCCGTTCGTATGTGCTCGATGCCTCGCGGATCAAGGATCTGCGCACTAACATCGAACGCAGCGACTGCGACAAGGTACTCGACGGCGATATCGACGAATACCTGGAAGCCAGCCTGAAGTCCGGCCTGTAACACCCTCTGTGGGAGCGGGCTTGCCCGCGATCCCCAGGCCGAAGGCCTGGGGGCAACGAACCTGTGATGGAAAATTTAAAGACATGAGCGACCAACAACTCGACCAGGCCCTGCAACAGGAAGAAAACTCCCTGATCGCCCTGCGCAAGGAAAAGCTTGCTGCCGAGCGCGCCAAGGGTAACGCCTTCCCTAACGACTTCCGCCGCGACAACTACTGCGATGTCTTGCAGAAGCAATACGCGGACAAGACCAAGGAAGAGCTGGCTGAAGCGGCGATCCCGGTCAAGGTGGCAGGTCGCATCATGCTCAACCGTGGCTCGTTCATGGTGATCCAGGACATGACTGGGCGTATCCAGGTCTACGTCAACCGCAAGACTCTCTCGGAAGAAACCCTGGCCGCGGTGAAAACCTGGGACATGGGCGACATCATTGCCGCCGAAGGCACCCTGGCCCGTTCCGGCAAGGGCGACCTGTACGTCGAAATGACCAACGTGCGCCTGCTGACCAAGTCGCTGCGCCCGCTGCCGGACAAGCACCACGGCCTGACCGACACCGAGCAGCGTTATCGCCAGCGCTACGTCGACCTGATCGTCAACGAAGAAGTGCGCCAGACGTTCCGCGTGCGCTCGCAAGTGATCGCGCACATCCGCAGCTTCCTGATGGCGCGTGACTTCCTTGAAGTCGAGACGCCGATGTTGCAGACCATCCCGGGCGGCGCGGCCGCCAAGCCGTTTGAAACCCACCACAATGCCCTGGACATGGAAATGTTCCTGCGTATTGCGCCGGAGCTGTACCTCAAGCGCCTGGTGGTCGGTGGCTTTGAGAAGGTGTTCGAGATCAACCGCAACTTCCGTAACGAAGGTGTCTCGACCCGGCACAACCCGGAATTCACCATGTTGGAGTTCTACCAGGCCTACGCCGACTACGAAGACAACATGGACCTGACCGAAGAACTGTTCCGCGAGCTGGCGCAGCTTGTTCTCGGAACTACCGACGTGCCGTACGGCGACAAGGTGTTCCACTTCGGCGAACCGTTCGTGCGCCTGTCGGTGTTCGATTCGATCCTCAAGTACAACCCTGAGCTGAGCGCTGACGACCTGAACGACATCGACAAGGCGCGCGCCATCGCCAAGAAGGCCGGGGCCAAGGTCCTGGGCTTTGAAGGCCTGGGCAAGCTGCAGGTGATGATTTTCGAGGAACTGGTGGAGCACAAGCTGGAACAGCCGCACTTCATTACCCAGTACCCGTTTGAAGTGTCGCCGCTGGCCCGTCGCAACGACGACAACCCGAACGTCACCGACCGTTTCGAGCTGTTTATCGGTGGCCGCGAAATCGCCAATGCCTACTCCGAGCTTAACGACGCGCAAGACCAGGCCGAGCGCTTCATGGCCCAGGTGGCCGACAAGGACGCCGGTGACGACGAAGCCATGCACTACGACGCCGACTTCGTGCGCGCCCTGGAATACGGCATGCCGCCAACGGCTGGTGAAGGGATCGGTATCGACCGCCTGGTCATGCTGTTGACCAACTCACCGTCGATCCGCGATGTCATCTTGTTCCCGCACATGCGACCGCAAGCGTAACCGTAGCAAATCATCAAGCCGCCTTTTATAAGGCGGCTTTTTTGTATGGCCTGTACTAACGTCAAGCATACGGCGCCAGGCTTCTGCTGAGTGAGAGGACGATTTTTCGTGAAGCGCGAAATGGCTCAAGAAGGCGCCGCTGGCATTGCTGCCGCCGTGGCTGAAAGTGTTCAGTACCAGGGTCGCAAGGCCATTCGCCAGGGCAGCGAGCAGCGTCGCCAGGACATTCTCGACGCGGCCATGCGCATTGTCGTGCGCGATGGCGTGCGGGCGGTGCGCCATCGGGCGGTGGCCGCCGAGGCCGGGGTGCCGTTGTCGGCCACCACATACTACTTCAAGGATATCGATGACCTGCTGACCGACACGTTTGCCCAGTATGTCGAGCGCAGTGCGGCGTTCATGGGTAAATTGTGGGTACGCAACGAGGGCCTGTTGCGGGAGATGGTGGCCTACGGTGATGGCAGTGCCGAGTCGCGCTCGCAACTGGCCGATGATATCGCGCGGTTGACCGCCGATTACGTCCTGCGCCAATTGCTCAGCCGTCGCGAGTACCTGATGGCCGAACAGGCGTTTCGCCAGGAAGCCTTGTTGAACCCGCGCCTGGCAGACCTGGTGCGCTCTCACCAACAGATTCTGCTGCAGGGGACCTGCCAGTTTTTCCAGGTACTGGGCTCCCGTGAGCCGCAACAGGATGCCAAAGTCTTGACGGCGATTATCAGTCGGATGGAATATCAGGGCCTGCTGTTCGAGCCAGAGGCCCTGACTGGCGAAGAAATGCTGGAGATTCTCAAGCGTTACATGCACCTGGTACTGGCTTCGGTCTAGTAGTGGGAAGCTGGCTTGTGTAGAAGCCAGGCCCCCCCAAAGAGCTGTGGAGTGATCGATGAAAACCTGGCGTGTGCTTGTAACCGCAATGGCCTTCCTGCTTCTGGGCGGGTGCCTGGTGACCTTCAAGGAGCCCTTGCCGGCCAGCGAGGCTGCACCTGATGCGCTGCTGGGCAAGTGGGCCAGCACAAATGCCTGGGGTGAGCCGCTCGACCTGCAGATCAGCCGGGCGGGCCAGCATCGCTACAAGGCGGTGAGCACCTCGCAGAGCCAGCCGGTCAAGCGCGATGAGTATCTGTTCAGCGTGTCCCGCCATGGCAACCGCTGGTACCTGTCGGCGCCGCTGCCGGGCAAGCTGGGCGGGCACTTTATCCTCGCGGGCTTTGAATTGAATAAAGCCCGTGAACTGGTGGTCTACAACCTCGACCCTGAGGCGATCAACCAGGTCATCGCGCAGAAAATCCTGCTGGGCAGCCGCGTGGAAACCGCCGAAGGTGACGCAACATTGATCGACAGCCCCATGAGCCAGGTCCTGCCTTACCTGGATGATCCGGCCAACGCCGATGTGTTTGTCGAAGCCGTGCGCTATCAGCGCGTGGGCAAATAACGTTTAAAGAGGGAGCACCGGGTGGACGATTACCAGCAGACGATACGCACCTTGTCCGATCGCATTGTGCTGGCGCAAACACCGATTCGCGTCCTCGACGCCGTGAAGTGGGACGACAACATTCGCAAGGGTTTCCTCCAGGGCAAGGGCAAGCACATGCCGGCCGTGGATCGCGACTATTACCTGAACCGGCCATTGTCGTTCGATTCGAGCAAGGTGAAGCTGGAGTTCCAGAACATCGAGCGCGATATCACCCGCCAGTTGGGCCAGTTCAACCCGGTCGGGCAGATCATGCGGCGCATGTGCAAGGAATACCGCATGGTGGTGCGCATGCTTGAAGCCCGTGGCACCGAGGATTTCGGCCTGATTTCCCAGGAGCTTTATGGCGCGGCGTCGGATGCGTTCCATGCCGGCGACCCGACCCTGGCCGACCTGGGGCTGATGCTTTCCGATTACCTGAACAATATCGACGGCCGTGGCGACCTCAAGGACGAAGCCAAGACCCTGACCGCCAAGGATGCCGTGAGCCTGCTGCAAAGCCGCTTGAACAAGGTGTTTGGCGAGGCCGAGGAAACCATCCGCGTGTTTGAGTCCGACGGCATCGTCGCCGACGCGGCGGCGGGCGCCGACTACATCAAGATCCGCGCCGATGCGATGTTCAACGAGCGCGATGTGCGGGCCCTGGAGGTCCACGAAGGGCTGGTCCACGTGGGCACTACCCTCAATGGCCAGAACCAGCCGATCTGCACCTTCCTGTCCAAGGGTCCGCCGTCATCGACCGTGACCCAGGAAGGCCTGGCGATCCTGATGGAAATCATCACCTTTGCCTCCTACCCCAGCCGCCTGCGCAAGCTGACCAACCGCACCCGCGCGATCCACATGGTGGAAGAGGGTGCCGATTTCCTGCAGGTGTTCGAGTTCTTCCGCGAGCAAGGCTTTGAAATGGCCGAGAGCTACGGCAACGCCAGCCGGGTGTTTCGCGGCTCGACGCCGACGGGCCTGCCGTTTACCAAGGATCTGTCGTACCTCAAGGGCTTTATCATGGTCTACAACTACATCCAGCTGGCCGTGCGCAAGGGCAAGCTGGAGCAGGTGCCGCTGCTGTTCTGCGGCAAGACCACCCTGGAAGACATGCGCACCTTGCGCCAGTTGGTGGACGAAGGCCTGGTGGTGCCGCCCAAATACCTGCCGGAGCAGTTTCGCGATATGAATGCGTTGTCGGCGTGGATGTGCTTCTCCAACTTCCTCAACCACCTGAGCCTGGACCGGATCGAGGCGGATTACTCTAATATCCTCTGACCCAACCCCATCAATTGTGGGAGCTGGCTTGCCTGCGATCGCGACCTGTCAGGCACTGGTGGAGTAACTGACAGCCCGCTATCGCAGGCAAGCCAGCTCCTACAGTTAATCTTCAGGGCTGTATTGTCAGCCCATTTACGAGATTTCAACGGATGAGACTCCTCGGCATCCTATGCCTGCTCCTGACCCTCAATGGCTGCAGCTCGTTGCTGTTCTACCCCGAGCCCGGCCTGCCGTTCACCCCGCAGCAGGCGCGCCTGGAATACCGTGACGTCACCCTGACCACTGCCGACGGCCTGAAGCTGCGGGCCTGGTGGATGCCGGCCAAGGCTGGGGTGCCGCTCAAGGGTACGGTGCTGCACCTGCATGGCAATGGGGGCAACCTGTCCGGGCACCTGGGTGGCAGTTGGTGGTTGCCGGCCCAGGGCTATCAAGTGCTGATGCTGGACTATCGCGGCTATGGCGTGTCCGAAGGCAAGCCTTCGTTGCCGGCCATCTACCAGGACCTGGACGCCGCCTTCCAGTGGCTCGACCAGGCCCCCGAAACCCGGGGCCAGCCGCTGGTGGTGCTTGGCCAGAGCCTGGGCGGGGCGCTGGCGGTGCATTACCTGGCGGCGCATCCCGAGCGCCAGCCCCGGCTCAAGGCGCTGGTGCTGGATGGCGTGCCCGCCAGTTATCGTGATGTAGGGCAATTCGCCCTGAGCACTTCCTGGCTAACATGGCCGTTTCAGGTGCCGTTGTCGTGGCTGGTGCCGGACGCCGACAGTGCGATCCACGGCATGCCGCAGCTGACCGGCGTGCCGAAACTGCTGTTCCACAGCCTGGATGATCCGATCGTGCCGCTTTCCAACGGCATCCGTCTGTATCAAGCTGCGCCGCCGCCGAGGGTGCTGCAATTGACCCGTGGTGGGCATGTGCAGACCTTTGCCGACAAGACCTGGCAAACCGTGATGCTGCGTTATCTTGATGATCCGCAGCATTTCAATGGCCTGCGTCGCCTGGGGGAAATCCCCAATTACCCGGCGGCTTCCCATTTAAAAGTTGAATCATCAGAGAGTCCGTAATGAGCGAAGAACGCAACATGATCCCCCTGATCCTCACCGGTATCGGCACCATCATCGGCACCGTAGGCTGCCTGTGGTACTACGGCTACCTGCACTTCGCCAAGCCCGAGGATGCGTTGCTGCTCAGCGACTACACCATGCTCAAGACCGTGCCCGGCGAGGACTATAAAGTCTCCCTGACCCCGGCTCCCCAAGTGGCGCAGTGCGTCGACGGTGTGCTGGTGCTGTTCGATACCGAGCAGAAGGGCTTGACCGGTGTGCTGGTGAACAGCAAGAAGCAGGCGGTGCGTTGCATGGGCCAGGAAACCCCGCAACTGCAGCAGTAAGCCGGCCGGTAGTTTTTGGAACCATATTGGGTATGACACCACTGAATGGGTTGTCAGCAGCGCTGACGAATAACCCTTAATTAAGTGGAGTATCACTATGAGCATTAGCGGAGTTGGTGGTGGTAGTGGCGGCGGCGGTGGCTTTGGCGACATCGGCGGCATGGGTAACCAAGGCAATATAGTTGGCAAGGGAGTCGAGTCGGGCCCGCAACAGGGTGGTGGTCTGGACCCTGAAGCCCTGAAGAAACTTTTGGCGCAACTGTTGGGCGGCGCGGGTGGCGCAGGCGGATCCCAGGGCAGTGGCGGCAGTAGTGGCGGCGATGAGGGTGATCAAGATTCTATGCGCCAACAGATGAGTGGCCAACAACAGCAAGGTGTGCAGATGCCCCCAGAGAACAACAACTCCGTCAACTTTGGCTAATCAAAAGCACTTTGTCGCGGAGGGGCTTGTATAAAAAAGCCCTGCCTGAAACCCAGGCAGGGCTTTTACATTGCTGTACGTCAGTCGATTATTGAATCGAAGAGCGTGGCTTGACCGGCTGGTTGTCGTTGGAGATGGTCACTTCAACGCGGCGGTTCATGGCACGGCCCGACACGCTGGCGTTATCGGCAACCGGGTATTCCTTGCCGTAGCCGGTGGTCACGATACGGCCTGGGTTAACGCCCATCTTGATCAGTGCAACCTGCACCGAAGCCGCGCGGCGCTCAGACAGGGTCAGGTTGTAGGCATCGCTGCCGGTGCTGTCGGTGTAGCCTTCGACAATCACTTTGCGATCCGGGTTTTCCTGGAGGAATTGCGCCAGTTTGTTGATGTTCACCAGGCCGCTGGATTTCAGGTCAGCCTTGTTGGTGGCAAACAGCACGTCACCGAAGGTTACCAGGGTACCGCGCTCAGTCTGCTTGGCATTCAAGCTGCCTTGCAGTTGCTTGATCTGTGCGTCGCGGGCTTCGAGCAGGGCGCGGGCACGTTCGTCGCCGGCGTTTTTCAGCTTGGCTTCGGACTCGCGCAGGGCGATGGTGTCCTTGGCCACTTCAACGCGCTGGTTGGTCAGGTAGGCCAGTTGGTCGACCTTCTTCTCGTCTTCCTTGTCGCGGTAAGCCTTATCGGCCTTGTCCAGCCATTCGCTGGCGTCCTTGGTTTCCAGGGCGGCGATTTTGGTCGCCTGCGGGTTGGCTTGCAGGGCCGAGAAGTTGGTCCGTGCGTTTTCCAGGTTCGCGTTAGGCGGGGTGGAGCAAGCCGCCAGTGCAACGCTCATCGCCAGCAGGGCAGGGATCATCAGTTGTTTACGCATAGTGGTGTCGTCCTTTCAATTCGATTTCGAGTGCGATGCAAACAAGGCGCTGCTTACTTATGCTGGATCACAGCAGGGCGCATACCTTCCTGACGCAGCTCCTGAACAGCCTTCTGAGAATCCTTCAGGGCCAGGTCGGCCTTGGCAGCCTGGGCCTTGCGCTCTGCAACGCGTGCGTCCCACTCGGCCTGTTCGGCCAGGCGACGGGCTTCGTCGTACTTCTTGTCATGCATGGCCAGTTCGGCTTGCTTGAGCTTGTCCTGGGCCGCTTTCATTTCCACGGCGGCGTATTCGGTACCGCCAGCGCTGACGGCGCTGTTCACGGCCGATTGGGTCACGGCGTACTGCTCGGTTGGCGGGTTGCCGGCGCAGCCCGCGAGGACGAAGCTGGTACCGATTGCCAACGCGGCCAATTTAAGCCCGCGCAGATGGTTAAACGAGGATTTGGCAGTGCTGGTCTTCATCGTCTTCAACTCCATTGGGTAACTCCTGAAAAAACATCAAATCCATCTACGGTGTTCAGCGTCTGCGTTTTGGCGGTGAAGCTCAGTGTGCCTTTTCAAACGCCTGTTCCAAGTGATGGCTTACTGGCTGTGACCCAAGGCTTTTTTGAATAGTTCAGCAAAGATGGCGATTTGCCCGAAAAAACATCTGAACAAATCTGACCCGATAGTCAGCGTGTGAAAAATGGAACTTTTGCTGCGCGCAGTAGTACTCAAATGCCCTGAAAGGCCCGGAATAGAAGGGGGAATGCTGTTCAGTGAATAAGCAAAGAAATAGTGGCGAGCGGGCTTGCCACAGAGATGCCGAACATTGCTTGTAAGCGCGAGGCTTGAACGGCACTCTTGAGGATCAAAGCGTCCCGGATTCCTGGCTGGAGATTGGCTGATGAGCGATATCGATGCACGTTTGCGTGAAGATGTTCACCTGCTGGGTGAACTGCTGGGCAACACGATTCGAGAACAGTACGGTGATGAGTTCCTCGACAAGATCGAGCAGATCCGCAAGGGCGCCAAGGCCGATCGCCGGGGCGCGGCAACGGAGGCGGCGGCCGGCGAAGAGCTCAGCGCCAGCCTCAACCAGTTGCAGGAAGACGAGTTGTTGCCGGTGGCGCGTGCGTTCAACCAGTTCCTCAACCTGGCCAATATCGCTGAACAGTACCAACTGATTCACCGGCGCGATGAGTCCCAGCCGGCTCCGTTTGAATCGCGGGTGCTGCCCGAGTTGCTGGCGCGTTTGCAGCGTGAAGGCCATAGCAGTGAATCCCTGGCCCGCCAGTTGGCACGGCTGGAGATCGAGCTGGTGCTCACCGCCCACCCCACCGAAGTCGCGCGCCGCACCCTGATCCAGAAATACGACGCTATCGCCGCGCAACTGGCCTTGCAGGATCACCGTGACTTGACCAGCGCCGAGCGCGAGCAGATTCGTCAACGCCTGCAACGGCTGATCGCCGAAGCCTGGCACACCGAAGAAATCCGCCGCACCCGGCCCACCCCGGTGGACGAGGCCAAGTGGGGCTTTGCGGTGATCGAGCATTCGTTGTGGCACGCGATCCCCAACTACCTGCGCAAGGCCGATCACGCCTTGCACGCCGCCACCGGCCTGCGCCTGCCCCTGGAGGCGGCACCGATCCGCTTCGCCTCGTGGATGGGCGGCGACCGTGACGGCAACCCCAACGTGACGGCGCCCGTGACCCGTGAAGTCTTGCTGCTGGCGCGCTGGATGGCGGCGGACCTGTACTTGCGCGATATCGATCAGTTGGCCTCCGAGCTGTCGATGCAGCAGGCCAGCCCCGAGTTGCAGGCCAGGGTCGGCGATAGCGTCGAGCCTTATCGGGCCTTGCTCAAGCAACTGCGCGAACGCCTGCGCGCCACCCGCAATTGGGCGCACGCGGCGTTGGCCGGCAGCCTCCCGGCGCCGGCCGAGGTGCTGCAAAACAATCGCGACCTGCTGGAGCCGCTGGAGCTGTGCTATCAGTCCCTGCACGCCTGTGGCATGGGCGTGATTGCCGACGGCCCGCTGCTCGATTGCCTGCGCCGTGCGGTAACGTTCGGCCTGTTCCTGGTGCGCCTGGATGTGCGCCAGGACTCCAGCCGGCATTCGGCGGCGATGAGCGAAATCACCGACTACCTGGGCCTGGGTCGCTATGAGGACTTGGACGAAGACGCGCGCATCACCTTCCTGATGCAGGAATTGGCCAACCGTCGCCCATTGTTGCCGGGGTATTTCAAGCCATCGGCCGACACCGCCGAAGTGCTCAATACCTGCAAGGAAATTGCCGCCGCGCCCGCCGCCTCCCTGGGCTCCTACGTTATCTCCATGGCCGGCGCGGCGTCCGATGTGCTGGCGGTGCAGTTGCTGCTCAAGGAGTCCGGGGTGCAGCGGCCGATGCGTGTGGTGCCGCTGTTCGAGACCCTGGCCGACCTGGACAACGCCGGCCCGGTGATCGAGCGCCTGCTGCTGTTGCCCGGCTATCGCGCGCGTCTGCAAGGCCCGCAGGAAGTGATGATCGGCTATTCGGACTCGGCCAAGGACGCCGGCACTACTGCGGCGGCCTGGGCCCAATACCGGGCCCAGGAACGCCTGGTGGATATCTGCCGCGAGCAGCAGGTGGAGTTGCTGTTGTTCCATGGTCGCGGCGGCACCGTTGGCCGTGGCGGCGGCCCGGCCCACGCGGCGATTTTGTCGCAGCCACCGGGCTCGGTGGCTGGGCGGTTCCGCACCACCGAGCAGGGCGAGATGATTCGCTTCAAGTTCGGCCTGCCGGATATCGCCGAGCAGAACCTCAATCTGTATCTGGCCGCAGTGCTGGAGGCGACCTTATTGCCACCGCCGCCCCCGGAGCCGGCCTGGCGCCATTTGATGGATGAATTGGCGGCCGATGGTGTCAGCGCCTATCGCGCGGTGGTGCGGGAAAATCCGCAGTTCGTCGAGTATTTCCGCCAGTCCACGCCGGAGCAGGAACTGGGCCGCTTGCCCCTGGGCAGTCGCCCGGCCAAGCGTCGTGCCGGGGGCATCGAGAGCCTGCGCGCGATCCCGTGGATTTTCGGCTGGACCCAGACGCGCCTGATGCTGCCGGCCTGGCTGGGCTGGGAAGCAGCCTTGAGCAAGGCCCTGGAGCGCGGCCAAGGCCAGTTGCTGGGGCAGATGCGTGAGCAATGGCCGTTCTTCCGCACCCGCATCGATATGCTGGAAATGGTCCTGGCCAAGGCCGACGCCGATATCGCCCGGCTCTATGACCAACGTCTGGTACACGCCGACCTGCTGCCATTGGGCGCGCATTTACGCGACCTATTGTCGCAGGCGTGTGCCGTGGTGCTTGGCCTGACCGGCCAGTCGCAGTTGCTGGCCCACAGCCCCGACACCCTGGAGTTCATCCGCCTGCGCAACACCTACCTCGACCCGTTGCACCTGTTGCAGGCCGAGCTGCTGGCCCGCTCCCGCCAGCAGGAGGCGACACAGGACAGCCCTCTGGAACAGGCGCTGCTGGTGTCCGTGGCCGGTATTGCCGCCGGGTTGCGTAACACTGGCTGACATTTGTCGCGTGTTCTCAAGGGCTTGCAGACAAAACCGCCGGCCGACCCGAAAGGGCGGTGCCGGCGGTTTTGGGGCGGGGTTGCACCAAGGGATACCGCGACCAAAAGGCTTGTGTGGTGCGGGTTCTTCCGACTTTTGGCGGCTTGTGTGGTTAGGGCTCGCTGTGTATCTTGATCAGCCTTTGGCCGGTTGGGCGGCCTGGATTCGTATTTTTACGAGCATATTCTACGAGATTGGCCCCACGCGGCGAATCCGAGCGTCATCTCTATAAAAAATTGAGGAGCACATCGATGCGCGTCATTCTGCTGGGAGCTCCCGGGGCCGGTAAAGGTACTCAGGCAAAGTTCATCACTGAAAAGTTCGGCATTCCACAAATCTCCACTGGCGACATGTTGCGCGCTGCCGTCAAGGCCGGCACCGAGCTGGGCCTGATCGCCAAGAGCGTGATGGACAGCGGTGGCCTGGTTTCCGACGACCTGATCATCAACCTGGTCAAGGAACGCATCAGCCAGGAAGACTGCAAGAACGGCTTCCTGTTCGACGGTTTCCCCCGCACCATTCCCCAGGCCGAAGCCCTGGTGAAGGCCGGCGTCGAGTTGGACGCGGTGGTTGAAATCGCCGTTGAAGACGAAGAAATCGTCCAGCGTATTGCCGGTCGCCGCGTTCACGAAGCCTCGGGCCGCGTCTACCACATCGTCTACAACCCGCCCAAAGTGGCAGGCAAGGATGATGTGACTGGTGACGACCTGGTACAGCGCAAGGACGACACCGAAGAAACCGTGCGTCATCGCCTGTCGGTCTACCACTCCCAGACCAAGCCACTGGTAGAGTTCTACCAGAAGCTGTCGGCGGCCCAGGGCAAGCCGAAATACAGCCACATCCCGGGCGTTGGCTCGGTGGAAGCCATCACCGCCAAGGTGCTGCAAGCGCTGAACTGATCTGACGATCGGCTTGACGTTCAACGGCCCGCTTGCGGGCCGTTGTTGTTTATACTGGCAAACTTTTTTTCGATTTGGACACCCACACCGATGAGCACCCTGCTGGCCCTGGACACCGCGACTGAAGCTTGCTCCGTTGCCCTGCTGCATGACGGCAAGGTCACGAGCCACTATGAGGTGATCCCCCGCTTGCACGCGCAAAAGTTGCTGCCGATGATCAAGCAGTTGTTGCTCGATGCCGGCACCACCTTGTCGGCGGTGGACGCCATCGCCTTTGGCCGCGGCCCGGGGGCGTTCACTGGCGTGCGCATCGCCATCGGTGTGGTGCAGGGCCTGGGGTTTGCCTTGGAGCGCCCGGTATTGCCGGTGTCCAACCTGGCCGTGCTGGCCCAGCGCGCACTGCGTGAGCATGGCGCGGCCCAGGTGGCGGCAGCCATTGATGCACGGATGGATGAGGTCTACTGGGGCTGCTACCGCGAAACCGCTGGCGAGATGCGCCTGGTCGGCGTTGAAGCGGTGCAGCCACCCGAAGCCGCCGCGTTGCCGGCCGATGCCAGTGGCGACTGGTTTGGTGCCGGTACGGGTTGGGGGTATGGCGAGCGGATCGCCGTGGCAACGGTCGGCCAGGATGCCGGGATGTTGCCCCATGCCGAAGACCTGCTGACCCTGGCGCGTTTTGCCTGGGAACGCGGCGAGGCGATCCCGGCTGATCAGGCCGCTCCGGTGTACCTGCGCGATAAAGTGGCGCAGACCAAGGCTGAGCGCGGGCTCTAGGTTTATTGCGGTCAGCCTCTAATGTGGGAGCTGTCGAGCCCCACCGTTGATCGCAGGCAATCCTCACCAATCGTCAGAATTTCCCCCTGGGTTTAAACCTTTGCCCATTTATGTGTTCTAGTTGTCACCAGAGCATTTGCGTGCCAAGGAAAGTGCCGCTAAATTGCCATTACTGATCACGGATCTGCATGCATGCGTATAGACGGCTTTTCTTCCCAGCCCTACCCCCTCAAGCGCAAGCCACGCAAGGCGAACGTGACGGTAGACGAGTCCGTCGAAGAGTCCCCCGACTTTATTGAAGTCCAGCCAGAAACCTCCCAAGGCGCGACGCCTTCCGCGCGCTCCCAGGGCGCCAGCGGCGCACGTATCAGCGGCGTTCCGGCGCGCCAGCAAGACATGGTCTTCCCGCGCTCCATGAGCCGCAACGTTGCCACGGCCCTGGCCAGCTACCTGACCACGGCAGGCTTTGTCGAATGGGATATGGAAGTGCTGGGTCTCGATATCCATATCTGATGCTGTTGCCTTATTTCCTCGGTTGCCCGTCCTGGAGTGAAAACGCCTGGCGCGAGTACCTGTATCCACAAGATGCCCGCGCCACGGATTTTCTCGGGCTCTATTGCCAGGTGTTCAACGCCTGCGAAGGCAACACCACCTTCTACGCGCGGCCCTCGGTGGCCACCGTGCAGCGCTGGGCCGAGATCATGCCTGCGCACTTTCGGTTTACCGCCAAATTTCCCGGTGATATCAGTCACAGTGCTGACCTGCGCGAACAGTTGCCCGCCGCCGAAAGCTTCCTCGGCCTGATGAGCCCGCTGGGCGAGCGGGTTTCGCCACTGTGGCTGCAACTGCCGGCCAGTTTCACCCCGCAGCGGCTGGGGGAGCTGGCAGGGTTTATCGACGGCCTGGAGCGCCCGCTGGCGGTGGAAGTGCGTCACCGTGAATTCTTCGCCAAGGGCGACGCCGAGCGCAGCCTCAACCGCTTGCTGCGTGACCGTGGTGTCGAGCGCATCTGCCTGGACCCACGGGCGTTGTTCAGTTGCACTTCAACCTCGGCCGCCGTGCTCCATGCCCAATCGAAAAAGCCCAAGGTCCCGCCCCGGCCAGCGGCGTTGACCCAGTTCCCCCAGGTGCGCTTTATCGGCCACCCGGAGCTGGAAGCCAACGATCCGTTCCTGGTGCCGTGGGTGGAAAAAGTCGCCGGCTGGATCGAGGAAGGGCGCACGCCTTACGTGTTCCTGCACACCTCGGACAATCGCCTGGCGGCCCAACTGGCCATGCGCTTTCACCAGCAATTGAGGGTGCGTTTGCCGGGGTTGCCGGCGTTGGCGCAGTTGCATCGGGAACCTGCGGTGGAGCAACTGGGGTTGCTCTAGGCGCGCGGGATCAAGCCGCCAGGCGCAGGTTCTGCAGGATCAGCGGGCGGGCCCAACCACAATCGAAGTCCAATGCCTTTTGCTGCAGCGCTAGTTCTTCATCGGGATACGGTTCGGCGGCGGGTGGCAGCAGGTCCAGTTCGAGCTCGGCAATCGGCAGGAACAACGGCTTGGCTTGCGGCGCCGGGCCCGGGGCGGGCAATGGCTGGCCGGCAGTGAGGACGATGGGGCGTACCCAGCCACTCTCGAAGTTCTGCTGGCGCTGTTGGGCGACGATTTCATCCTCCGGGAACGGCACGGCCGCCGGTGGCAGCAACTCCAGTTCAAACTCGGCAATCGGCAGGAATAGCGGTTCAGGCGGGGCGACCTCGGTGTCCTGGACATTGCAATGACGCTGGGTGACGATTTGCGTCAGCAGGTCGCTGCCGGCGCTGGGTTCGATCGAGGCATCCACCGGCACCGGGTCTGCGGCCAACTGCGCCCCTGGCTCCTGGCCAAGCTGCTCGGCCAACGCCCGGGCGAAGAAGTCCTGCCACACATGACTGACGCCGGCCAGCGCTTGGGTATTGCGCAGGCCGAAGTGGTTGTGGGTCGGCAGGACACCGGTGAATAGGGAATGAATGTCTGACATTTCTCTCGGTCGACGCTCAGGGTCTGGCAAAATGCCTGATCCTTTTTTATCGGCCGCTTTTGGCCGATCCTTAATATTTTTGAGCGTAGCAAACGATGAGCGAACAACCCGCGGCCAGCCGCATTCGGGTCGAGGCCTTGGCCGACGGTTTCCAGGCCCGCGCCCAGCACTGGGCCGAGCAGCTTGGCTTGCCTGTGCAACTGGCGGACGCTGAGTTTGCCCTGCAAGTGGGCGAGCATGGCCTGCAACTGCAACAGCTGGGGCCCGATGCGCCTGGCCCGGTGCGGGTGGATTTTGTCGAGGGCGGTGCGGCCCATCGCCGGCTCTATGGCGGTGGCAGCGGGCAGATGATCGCCAAGGCGGTGGGGGTGTCCCAAGGTGTACGTCCGCGGGTACTGGATGCCACGGCGGGCCTGGGCAAGGACGCGTTCGTACTGGCCAGCCTGGGCTGCGAGATGAGCCTGATCGAGCGTCAGCCGTTGATCGGGGCCTTGCTCGAAGATGGCCTGGCGCGTGGGGCGGATGATTTTGAAGTGGCGCCCATTGTTGCGCGGATGACCCTGCTCAAAGGCAACTCCATCGAGGTGATGCGCCATTGGGAGGGGGAGCCGCCGCAGGTGATCTACCTCGACCCGATGTTTCCCCACCGTGAGAAAACCGCCCTGGTGAAGAAGGAAATGCGCCTGTTTCGCCCGCTGGTGGGCGACGACCCGGATGCCCCGGCGTTGCTCGCGGCGGCCTTGGCTCTGGCCAGCCATCGGGTGGTGGTAAAGCGCCCACGCAAGGCGCCGTGCATTGACGGGCCCAAGCCGAGCCATGCGCTGGATGGCAAATCCAGCCGGTACGATATTTATCCGAAGAAAGCGCTCAAGGCCGGTACGCCCGCATAAAAAACCCTACCACTTCCTGCACATGCTCTTCGGCGGCGGCTTTGCTCAAGCGTTCGCCACAGCCATACAGCAAGCGGAAATTGGCCGTGCCCTTGAGCATGCAAAAGAAGTGTTCGGCCGCAGTAAACGGCTTGTCGATGCTCAAGGCACCACTCTGGTTGATCTTGCCCAGCAAGCGCTCCATGCCCTGCAACATCCGCATGGGGCCGGCTTCAAAGAAGATCTGCGACAGCTTCGGATCTTGATTGCCCGAGGTCATCATCAAGCGATGCAGGTTCACCGACTCTTCACTGTTGATCAGCAGGTGAAAGCCCCGGGCGATGTTCAGCAGCACCTTCTCCACCGGCACACCGTCGGGCAGCTCGAAATACATCACCGGCAGTTGCGCTTCGCACTTGGCCTCGACGGCGGCGGTGAACAGCGTTTCCTTGTCGGTGAAGTGGCTGTAGACCGTCAGTTTCGACACCCCCGCCTCAAGGGCCACGGCGTCCATGCTGGTGCTCGCGTAACCGTTGCTCAAGAACAGGATTTTCGCTGCGTCGAGGATTGCCTGGCGCTTTGCCATGTCCTTGGGACGCCCGGGGCTATTGGTGGTTACAGGATTGTCAGACATTTTTACTTTAAATAGTGGACTGGTGAGTTTGGTATTAATAACATACCGGTCAGTATAATTACTCCAAGCACCATTTGCGAAAGGTCCTTCAGCATGCGCAGCATTTTCCTGCCCCTCGCGTTGCCTGTCAGCCTTGCTCTTTTATTGGCTGCCTGCGGCCATGAAGAGGCGGCTCAAACCACCGTCCGTCCGGCCATGGTGGTGCAACCACAGCCTTCGGCGCTGGCAATGGACAGCTACCCCGGCGAGGTTCGTGCCCGTTATGAGCCGGACCTGGCCTTTCGCATTGGCGGCAAAGTCAGCCGCCGGCTGGTGGAAGAGGGCGAGCGCGTCAAGGCCAACCAGCCGCTGGCCGAGCTCGACCCCCAGGATGTACGCCTGCAACTGCAGGCCACGCGTGCCCAGGTCACGGCAGCCGAGGCCAATCTGAGCCTGGTGCGGGCCGAGCGTGATCGCTACAAGACCCTGATGGACCGTCAGATGGTCAGCCGCTCCCAGTACGACAATTCCGAAAACCTCTACCGCGCAGGCGTCGCCCGCTTGCAGCAGATCAAGGCTGAATTCGACGTGGCCAACAACCAGGCCGGCTATGCCGTGCTGCGTGCGCCCCAGGATGGGGTGGTGGCCAAGCGTGCGGTGGAAGTCGGGCAAGTGGTGTCTGCCGGGCAGACCGTGTTCACCCTGGCCACCGATGGCGAGCGTGAAGTGTTGATCAGCTTCCCAGAGCAAAGCTTCGGCCGCTTCAAGGTCGGCCAGCCGGTCTCGGTGGAGTTGTGGAGCCAGCCCGAGCAACGTTTCGCAGGGCGCATTCGCGAGCTGTCGCCAGCGGCCGACCCCAAGTCGCGCACCTTTGCTGCCCGTGTCGCCTTCAACGCCGGTAAGGTCCCGGCGGAGCTGGGGCAGAGTGCGCGGGTCTTCATCCAGGCCGACGGTGTGATTCCCTTGGCGGTGCCGCTGTCTGCCCTCAGTGCGGAGAATGGTGTGTCCTACGTCTGGTTGGTCAAGCCGGATAACACCCTCAAGCGCACGGCGGTGCGCATCGGCGCCTTCGGCGAAAAAAGCGTGCCGGTGCTCGAAGGCCTGGCCCCCACTGACTGGGTGATTGCCGCCGGTGTCCATGTGCTCCATGAGGGCCAGCAAGTGCGCCCGGTGGATCGCTCCAACCGGGTGGTGAATCTGGCGGCCAACAAGGAGTAGTCCCCGATGGGTTTCAATCTTTCCGAATGGGCGTTGCGTAATCGCCAGATCGTCCTGTTCCTGATGCTGTTGCTGGCGGTCGTCGGCACGTTGTCCTACACCAAGCTGGGGCAAAGCGAAGATCCACCGTTCACCTTCAAGGCCATGGTCATCAAGACCAACTGGCCAGGCGCCACGGCCCAGGAAGTGTCGCGCCAGGTCACCGAGCGCATTGAAAAGAAACTGATGGAAACCGGCGAGTACGAGCGCATTGTCTCGTTCTCCCGCCCGGGCGAATCCCAGGTCACGTTTATCGCCCGGGACTCGATGCACTCGGCGCAGATTCCCGATCTCTGGTACCAGGTGCGCAAGAAGATCAGCGATATCCGCCAGACCCTGCCACCGGACATCCAGGGCCCGTTCTTCAACGATGAATTCGGCACCACCTTTGGCAATATCTACGCCCTGACCGGCGAGGGTTTTGACTACGCGGTGCTCAAGGACTACGCCGACCGCATCCAGATCCAGCTGCAACGGGTGCCGGATGTGGGCAAGGTCGAGCTGCTGGGGCTACAGGACGAGAAGATCTGGATCGAGCTGTCCAACCTCAAGCTCGCCACCCTCGGCCTGCCCCTGGCGGCGGTGCAACAGGCATTGCAGGAGCAGAACGCGGTGTCTACCGCCGGCTTCTTTGAAACCCCGAGCGAGCGTGTGCAGTTGCGGGTGTCGGGTAACTTCAAGGCGGTGGAAGAGATCCGCAATTTCCCGATCCGCGTGGGCGACCGCACCTTCCGCATCGGCGACGTGGCCGAGATTCACCGTGGCTTCAATGACCCGCCGGCGCCGCGTATGCGCTATATGGGGGACGACGCGATCGGCTTGGCCGTGGCCATGCGTGATGGTGGCGACATCCTGGTGCTGGGCAAGGCCCTTGAGGCTGAGTTCGCACGCCTGCAGAAGAACCTTCCGGCCGGCATGCAGCTGCGCAAGGTGTCGGACCAGCCGGCGGCGGTGAAGACCAGCGTGGGCGAATTCGTCCAGGTGCTGGCCGAGGCCCTGGCGATTGTGCTGCTGGTGAGCTTTTTCTCCCTGGGCGTGCGCACCGGCATGGTGGTGGCCCTGGCGATTCCGCTGGTGCTGGCCATGACCTTTGCTTGCATGTATTACCTGGGGATCGGCCTGCACAAGATCTCCCTCGGTGCCCTGGTATTGGCCCTGGGTTTGTTGGTCGACGACGCGATCATCGCCGTGGAAATGATGGCGATCAAAATGGAGCAGGGCTACGACCGCCTCAAGGCGGCCAGCTTCGCCTGGACCAGTACCGCGTTCCCGATGCTCACCGGTACGCTGATCACCGCAGCCGGCTTCCTGCCGATTGCCACCGCGCAATCGAGTACCGGCGAATACACCCGCTCGATTTTCCAGGTGGTGACCATCGCGCTGCTGGCCTCGTGGGTCGCGGCCGTGGTGTTTGTGCCCTACCTGGGGGAAAAGCTCCTGCCGGACCTGGCGAAGATTCACGCGGCCAAACACGGCGCCGATGGACCGGATCCCTACGGTACGCCGTTCTATCAGCGCGTACGGCGCTGGGTAGAGTGGTGCGTACGCCGGCGCAAAACCGTGATTGTGCTGACCGTGCTGCTGTTTATCGGCTCGGTGGCGCTGTTCCGTTTTGTCCCGCAACAATTCTTCCCGGCGTCCGGGCGCCTGGAGCTGATGGTCGACCTGAAGCTGGCCGAAGGCGCCTCGCTGAGTAATACCGCCGATCAGGTCAAGCGTCTCGAAGGCCTGCTCAAGGCGCATGCCGGGATCGACAACTATGTGGCCTATGTCGGCACCGGTTCGCCGCGCTTCTACCTGCCCCTGGACCAGCAACTGCCGGCGGCCAGCTTTGCCCAGTTCGTGGTGCTGGCCAAGACCATCGAGGAGCGCGAAACCCTGCGCACCTGGTTGATCGAGACCCTCAACGAGCAATTCCCCGACCTGCGTTCGCGGGTCACGCGCCTGGAGAACGGCCCGCCGGTTGGTTATCCGGTGCAGTTTCGCGTGACCGGCGAGCACATCGAAGAAGTGCGGGCCCTGGCGCGCAAGGTGGCGGCCAAGGTGCGTGAGAATACCCATGTGGTGAATGTGCATCTGGATTGGGAAGAGCCGAGCAAGATCGTCTACCTCAATGTCGACCAGGACCGCGCCCGCGCCCTGGGCGTGAGCACGGCCAACCTGTCGAAATTCCTCCAGAGTTCCCTGACCGGCTCCAGTGTCAGTCAATACCGGGAGGACAACGAGTTGATCGAAATCCTCCTGCGCGGCACCGTGCATGAGCGTACCGAGCTGTCGCTGCTGCCGAGCCTGGCGGTGCCGACCGATAATGGCACCAGCGTGGCGCTGTCGCAGATCGCCACTCTGGAATATGGCTTCGAGGAAGGCATTATCTGGCATCGCAACCGCCTGCCAACCGTGACTGTGCGCGCCGATATCTATGGCAAGGAGCAGCCGGCGACCCTGGTCCAGCAGATCCTGCCGACCCTGGCCGCGGTGCGTGCCGAACTGCCGGATGGTTACCTGCTGGACGTGGGCGGCACCGTGGAAGACTCCGCCCGTGGCCAGAACTCGGTGAAAGCCGGCGTGCCGCTGTTTATCGTGGTGGTGCTGACCTTGCTGATGCTGCAACTGCGCAGCTTCTCGCGCACGGCCATGGTGTTCCTTACCGCGCCGTTGGGGCTGATTGGCGTGACGCTGTTCCTGCTGGTGTTCCGCCAGCCGTTTGGTTTCGTGGCCATGCTGGGGACTATCGCGTTGTCGGGGATGATCATGCGCAACTCGGTGATCCTGGTGGACCAGATCGAGCAGGACATCAAGGCCGGCCTGGAACCCTGGCAAGCGATTATCGAAGCCACCGTGCGGCGCTTCCGGCCGATTGTGCTGACCGCGCTGGCGGCGGTGCTGGCGATGATCCCACTATCGCGCAGTGTGTTCTTCGGGCCGATGGCGGTGGCGATCATGGGCGGGTTGATTGTGGCGACGGCGCTGACGTTGCTGTTTTTGCCGGCGTTGTATGCGGCGTGGTTCCGGGTCAAGCCGAGATCCGCATAACGTGGAGTAAATAGGCTACACGGTTTAGGAACTGTTTTTTGCGCACCTGCCACTCAGGGATTACCTGGGTTTCAGGTGCCTTTTCCTGGCGGCGGGGTTGCTCCAGGAGGAGGTTTCATTAAATGTGAGGAATGACCTATGGGCATGTTTGGGCTAGCAGGGTTCGGTATGATGCCGATGATGGCCTTCAAAATGGGGAAACACTTCGGCAAGGGCAAGGGCAAATCCAAATGTAAGCCACCGCCCTGCCAGCAGCACCACCATCACCACGCTCAACCACAGCAGTTCTCCAGTACCATCAAGTACGAGGGCAAAATCACCTACAGCTGATGGTAGTGAGGTGCATATCTGCTGGGCAATAACACCAACGCCCCGATTATTCGGGGCGTTGGTGTTTGTTGCCGACGGTGTGCCTAGAGGGCGCCGAACACTTTCTTCGCCAGGCTGGTGGCGGCGGCTGCCGGGTTCTGGCGGATGCTTTCTTCCTGTTGGGCAATCATCTTGAACAAACCGTCCAGCGCTTGTTCAGTCACGTAGTTTTCGACGCTGTCGCTCTTGCCGCCCAACAACCCCATGGGCGCTTTTTTGGCCAGCGCGTTGTACTGCTGGGCAACACCGACCTTGTCCGTGGATTGCTTGACGATTGGCAGGAACTTGGCGCGGATCTGCTCGCGGCTGCTTTTGTCCAGATACTGGGTCGCTGAATCCTGGCCGCCGCTGAGGATGCCCTTGGCGTCGCTCACGCTCATGTTTTTCACGGCATTGACCAGAATCGGCTGGGCCTGGGTCACAGCGGACTCGGCGGCCTTGTTCATGCTGGCTTCAAGTTGGCTGATCTGATCGCCCATACCGAGCATTTTCAGGGCGCCGGCGGCTTTTTCCAGCTTGCCCGGCAAACCGATTTTCACCTCGGGGTTATTGCTGAAACCACCGGGAGCCCCCAGTTGCTTGACGGCAATCTGCGCGCCCTGGGTCAACGCGTCCTTGAGGCCGCCTGTGGCGTCGCCCTGGGACAGGTCGCCGAGGGACAGGGCCATGGCGTTGGCACCGAGCAGCAGGCCCGCGCACAGGGCGCTGAGGCGAAGAGAGTTGCGGAGCATGGGCGCTTCCTTTTTATCGACTGGATCAGTGGGTAACGGCGTCAACGCGCAGGCGAAGCGGCTGGGGATCCTGGCCGTTCAACTGCACCGAATGGCGCTCGGTGGTGATAAACATTAGCTTGCCATCCAGCTCGATGCGAGCGCTGACCGAATAGCTGTGGCCGGGCTTGATCTGGGCCGGGTCGTAGTTCAGGTGGAAAGGCAGCGGCACCTGGCCGTTGACCGGGCCTTTCTGCTCGGCCAGGGTCACGGCGGGGGCGTCGGCCAGGGACACATCCTGCAGGCTGACGCTCAAGGTGGCGGCAGGCGGCAGGGCAATGCGTTGCAGGTAGAACACTTCGCCATCAAGGCTGGCTTTGGGCGCGGGATTCATCGAGTGACAGGCTCCCAGCAGGGCGGTCAGGCCCAGGAGAATGATTTTTTTCATGGTACAGCTCCTTGTCAACGGCGCCAGAAACACCCTGGCGCCCTGGTAAATCTAGCGGGTTTCGTCCGCGGCGTCCGGCGCGGGCGCTTCCTCGTTGCGGTGCAGCGCCACCTGGCGGATCGACAGGCGAATCTCCGCCGGCAGCACCCGCTTGGCCGCGCCTTCGGCCAACTCGCCGAGCAGGTCGTGGTAACTCAGCTTGCCGGCTTCATCGCGGCGCAGCACATCTTGCTCCAGCAATGTCTGGATGAAATGTCGGAAAAGGCTCTTATCGAAGAACTCCGGGGCATTCAGGCCATGTAGGATCGACAGGCGCTGGGCCATGACTGTGCACAGGTCTTCCAGTTCTTCGGCGCTGATACTGTTCTGGCCGCTGTTGAGCAACAGGGAAATGGCCATATAGAAGCGTTGCAGGGTCTGGGCAATGCTCTTGGACAGCAGGGTCAGCAGCACAAAGTTGCGCGAGCTGGGGGCCGGGCGCAGGTAGATGTTGTTTTCAAAGCGCAGCAGGCCTTGTTCCACCAGGGCTTCGAGCCACTGGTCGACCACCGCGTCCAGCTCGTCCAGGGACCAGCGGATAAACAACTCCGATTGCAGGTACGGATACAGCGCGCGGGTGTAGCGCAGGATCTGTTCGCGGCTCATGCGCGAGCTGCTCTGGAAGAAACTGGCCAACAGCGCCGGCAGGGCGAAAATATGCAGCACATTGTTGCGGTAATAGGTCATCAGGACCGCGTTTTGCTCGTCCAGGTACAGGATCTTGCCCAGGGCATCGCTCTGTTCCGACAGCAGGTGCATGTCCTTGACGTGCTTGATCAGGGCCTGGCCGTCGCCCTCGGGCAGCGTGGTGTGGGGCGAGTAGGGCACCCGGCGCAGCAGCGCCAGGTACAGGTCCAGCACCCGCGCCATGGCCTGGTCGTCCAGGGCCAGGCGGCTGGTGGACAGTAGCGCCAGCGCCACCAGGTTCACCGGGTTGATCGCGGCGGCTTCGTTGAGGTGCTGGGCCACCCGTTCGCCGAGACGGTTGGTGGTCTCGTTGAGCCAGGCCGGCTTGTAGTGGGGCGCCAGTTCCTGGGTGCGCCAGTCCGGTTGCTCGTGGTCGAGAAACTCCGCCAGCTTGATCGGCTCGCCGAAGTTGACCGCCACCTGGCCAAAGCGCTGCTTGAGCGCGCCAATGACCTTGAAGATATCGAAGATCGACTCTTTCTTTTTTGTCGCCCCGCGCAGTTCGCCCAGGTAGGTGCGGCCTTCCAGCACCCGTTCGTAGCCGATATACACCGGCACAAACACGATCGGCATGCGTGAGGAACGCAGGAAGCTGCGCAGGGTGATCGCCAGCATCCCGGTCTTGGGCTGCAGCATGCGCCCGGTACGCGAGCGCCCGCCCTCGACGAAGTACTCCACCGGGAAACCCTTGGTGAACAGGGTGTGCAGGTATTCGTTGAACACTGAGGTGTACAGCGGGTTGCCCTTGAACGTGCGGCGCATGAAAAACGCCCCGCCACGGCGCAACAGGCTGCCGATCACCGGCATATTGAGGTTGATCCCGGCGGCGATGTGCGGCGGGGTCAAGCCGTTCTTGAACAGCAAGTAGGACAGCAGCAGGTAGTCGATATGGCTGCGGTGGCAGGGCACGTAGATCACTTCGTAACCCTGGGCGACCTTTTGCACACCTTCGATATTGTTGACCTTGATCCCGTCGTAGATCTTGTTCCAGAACCAGCTCAGCACCACTTCGAGGAAGCGGATGGCGGTGTAGGTGTAGTCCGAGGCGATCTCGTTGCCGTAGCGCAAGGCCAGGGCCTTGGCTTTTTCCGGGCTGATGTTCTCGCGCTCGGCCTCATCGAGGATCGCCTGGCGCACCAGCGGCATGTTTACCAGGCCCTTGACCAGGTTGCGCCGGTGGGACAGGTCGGGGCCGATCACGGCGGTCTTGAGGTTGCGAAAGTGCACCCGCAGGATCCGTTGGGCCATGCGTACGGTGCGTTCGTGCCCTTTATTGTGCTCGATCAATTCACGCAGGTTGATTGGCGCCGAGAATTGCACCCGGGTCTTGCGCCCCAGGATCAGGATACTCAACAGCCGGCGCAGGCGCCCGGTGACGGCCCAGCTGTCGGCGAACAGCAGTTTCCAGGGGCTGGACTCGCTGGCTGGCGACTGGCCCCAGAACACACTGACCGGGATGACCTGGGCATTTTCCTCGGCGTGCTCGCTCAGGGTGTTGACCAGGCGCGTCAGGGTCGGTGGTGCGCCGCGCTTGTCCTGGCGGCCGAGCCAGTCCGGGTCGGGGGTCAGGTAGAAGAACGCCGCCGGTTCCATCAACGGGCCAACGGACACCGGCAGCACCGGGCGCGGCAGGCCGGCCTTGGTGCACTCGGCATCCACCACGGCCAGTTCGGTCAGGGAGGGCGATTGCAGGACGTAGAACACCGGCCGGCTGCGGTCCAGGTTTAGGGTGAGGGACGACTGGTTGATCGTTTCCGAGCGAACCCAGAGGTACAACAGTCGGCGCAAGGTGCCAAATACCAGACGGCGGAACGGGGAGCGGGTCATAGGTGTGCTGCTTTGAGTGGGAAAAACCGAGCAGGCGCTCGGGCGGGTAGTGTGCCGTATTCGCCGAAAATCGGCAAAAAAGCAGCGAAGTAAAGTTGAGTTGATCGTTTTTGAGCCTGTCTTATACTCGGCAGTTCAATTGGGCTGACTCAACAATAAAAAACCAGTGGGAGCAAACAGATGACAACGCGCGAAACCGGCAATGTGAAGTGGTTTAACGACGCCAAGGGCTATGGCTTTATCCAGCGGGAGGACGGCAAGGATGTGTTTGTGCACTACCGCGCCATCCGCGGGGAAGGCCACCGCTCCCTGGCCGAGGGCCAGCAGGTGGAATACGCCGTGGTGACCGGTGAGAAGGGCTTGCAGGCGGAGGATGTGGTCGGTCTTTAAAGCCGATTTCTGCAACGCCGCTGAACCCATGTGGGAGCGGGCTTGTGTGGGAGCTGGCTTGCCTGCGATACAGGCACCTCGGTCTCTCTGTCAGACCATGGTGATGCTATCGCAGGCAAGCCAGCTCCCACACAAGCCAGCTCCCACACAAGCCAGCCCCCACACTGACCAGGTTGGGTCAGGCAGTTTTCCAGGTGATCTGTTCTTCACCATCGGTGCTGATCCGAATCCAGGTGTCGGCGCTTTCCTCACCTTCTTCCTCGACCCACGTTCCCGGCGCGCAGCGCACTTCAACGTTCAGCGCGGCAAACGCCGCACGGGCGCAGGCGATGTCGTCTGCCCACGGGGTCTGGTCGCTTTCCAGGTACAGGCTGTTCCACTTGCCCACGGCCTTGGGCAACCAGGTCACTGGCACATTGCCGGCCTTGCACTTGTAGGTCTGGCCCTTTTGTACCCAGTCGGTACATGGCCCCAGGGCCGCGCCCAGCCAGGCGGCGATGGCCTTGTAGTCGACGTCGGCGTCCTTGAGGTAAATCTCGATATCGGGTTGGCGCATGGATGTTCCTCGTTGCGGGATTCGAAAATCCATTCGCGGATTCAGGGTGGGCACAAATGCCCGTAAAGTCGGTTATTGAAGCACGAAATAGTCGTAGCGCATGGACACGGTGACCAGCAGCGGTCCGGCCTGTTCGATCACCTGGGCGCGGCGCTCGGCACTGGCGCGCCAGCCGTGGGGGGTCATCGCCAGTAGGTTGGCGCGGTCCTTGGGCTCGGCCAGGCTGAGCTGGAACTCCAGCACTTCGCTGTGTTGCAGGCTCATGCCGTCCGGCACCAGGGCCAGGTGCTTGTCGTCGGTGTATTCGCGCACTTCGTCGTACAGGCGTTCGCGCAGTTCCATCAGGTGGCCGCTGGTCGGGCCGACCTTCATCAAACCGCCGCCAGGGCTGAGCAGGCGCTTGGCTTCCTGCCAGTCCAGTGGGCTGAATACGCTGGCGAGGAACTGGCAACTGCCGTCGGCCAGGGGCACGCGGGCCATGCTGGCAATCAACCAGGTCAGCGTCGGGTTGCGCTTGCACGCGCGCTTGACCGCTTCCTTGGAGATATCCAGGGCATAACCATCGGCACGCAGCAGGGCATCGGCGATTTGTGCGGTGTAATAACCCTCGCCGCAGCCGATATCCAGCCAGCGCTGAGGCTTGCGCTCAGCGGCCAGTGCCGCCAGGCGTTTGGCCACCGGGGCGTAATGCCCAGCATTGAGGAAGTCGCGGCGCGCTTCCACCATCGCCAGGTTATCGCCCGGGTCGCGGCTGTTCTTGTGCTGTACCGGCAACAGGTTCAGGTAGCCCTGGCGGGCCCGGTCGAACCGGTGCCCGGCCGGGCATACCACGCCATTGTCCAGCTCATTGAGTGGCGCACTGCAAAGGGGGCACGCGAGCATCAGGCGAGCAACTTGATCAGGGTCTGGTAGTAGATTTCGGTCAGCACGTCGAGGTCGCTGGCCAGGATACGTTCGTTGACCTGATGGATCGTCGCGTTGACCGGGCCCAGTTCCACCACTTGGGTGCCGAGGGTCGCGATAAAGCGCCCGTCGGACGTGCCGCCGCTGGTGGACGCCTGGGTCTCGCGGCCGGTGATGGCCTTGATGCTGGCCGACACCGCATCCAGCAGAGCGCCCGGCTCGGTCAGGAACGGCAGGCCCGACAGCGCCCACTCCACATGCCAGTCCAGGCCATGCTTGTCGAGAATCGCCGCAACCCGTTGCTGCAGGCCTTCGACGGTGGACTCGGTGGAGAAACGGAAGTTGAACACCGCTGTCAGGTCACCCGGGATCACGTTGGTGGCGCCGGTGCCGGAGTTGAGGTTGGAAATCTGGAAGCTGGTGGGCGGGAAGAAGGTATTGCCGTCGTCCCAATGCTCGGCGGCCAGTTCGGCCAGGGCCGGGGCGGCCAGGTGGATCGGGTTTTTGGCCAGGTGCGGGTAGGCCACGTGGCCTTGCACACCGCGCACGGTCAGGGTCGCACCGAGGGAGCCGCGCCGGCCGTTCTTGACCACATCGCCCACCAGGGTGGTGCTCGACGGTTCACCGACGATGCACCAGTCCAGGCGCTCCTTGCGTGCTGCCAGGCGCTCGATCACCGCCTTGGTGCCGTGGTGCGCCGGGCCTTCTTCGTCGCTGGTGATCAGGAAGGCGACCGAGCCCTTGTGGTCCGGGTAATCCTTCACAAAACGCTCGGACGCCACCAGCATCGCAGCCAGGCTGCCTTTCATGTCGGCCGCGCCACGCCCGCAGAGCATACCGTGCTCGTCGATCAGCGCGTCGAACGGGTCATTCTGCCAGGCCTGCAGCGGGCCGGTCGGGACCACGTCGGTGTGGCCGGCGAAGCACAGCACCGGGCCCTCGTGCTGGCCGTGGGTGGCCCAGAAGTTGTCCACATCTTCGATGCGCATCGGCTCAAGCGCAAAGCCGGCGTCGCCCAGGCGCTGCATCATCAGCTTCTGGCAGTCGGCGTCGATCGGCGTCACCGACGGGCGGCGGATCAAGTCGATAGCGAGTTGGAGGGTCGGCGAAAGGTCGGCGTGGGCCGTCATGGGAAAACTCCGAAGGTGTGTCAGGGCGCAAGACGAAAGTGAAATAGATCCAGTGTGGGAGTGGGCTTGCCCGCGATGGCATCGCTGCGGTGCAACTGATACACCGCGGCGCCTGCATCGCGGGCAAGCCCGCTCCCACAAGGGGGATCAGTGGCTGCCTGAACCCATAAAGGGCCGTTATCTTATAGCAAAACGGCGACCAGAGGCCGCCGTTTAGTGCATTGCGCAAGTTTTTACGTCGCCGTTGCAGGCTCCGCGGCCACCGCCGGTTTAGGCAGCGACGAGAGGAACGCCATGATCAACGCCGCCACATACGGCAGCGATTGCACCAGCAACATCACCACCCAGAAGCGCATGTCATTGCTCGGCAGGCCCTGCACCAGGTAGATCCCCAGCGCCGCGCCCCACAGTAGCAACATGATGAACATCTCTTCGCGGGCTTCGGAAATCGCTACCCAGAAGCCGTGGTTGTCCGCGTTTTTCGGTGTACGAAAGAACGGAATACTGGTGGTGAAGAAGCCATACAGCACCGCCTTGGCGATGGTGTGGGACAGCGCCAATCCGGCCAGGGCCGCGCAGAACGCATCCTTGAGGTTTACGCCCACGGCGCGACGGTAGAGGAAGATGATCTTGCCGACCTTGAACACAAACAGCGCCAACGGCGGGATTGCGAAGATCAGCAGCGGCGGGTCGACCCGGGTCGGCACAATGATCATCGCCGCCGACCACAACAGGGCACCGACGGTGAAGAAGATGTTCATGCCATCCGCCACCCACGGCAACCAGCCCGCGAGGAAGTGGTAGCGCTGGCCACGGGTCAGTTCGGTGTCCTTGCCGCGCAGCAGGCTGGCGGTGTGGCGCTTGATGATCTGGATTGCACCATAGGCCCAGCGGAACCGCTGTTTCTTGAAGTCGATAAAGGTATCGGGCATCAGGCCCTTGCCGTAGCTGGTGTGGTAGTACGCAGCCGACAGGCCTTTCTCGAATACCCGTAGGCCCAGTTCGGCATCTTCACAGATGCACCAGTCGGCCCAGCCCAGCTCTTCGAGCACCGAGCGGCGGGTCATGGTCATGGTGCCGTGCTGGATGATCGCGTCGCGGTCGTTGCGGGTAACCATGCCGATATGGAAGAAGCCTTTGTATTCGGCGTAGCACAGCTTCTTGAAGGTGCTTTCGTTCTGGTCGCGGTAATCCTGGGGCGACTGCACTACGGCGATTTTCGGGTCGGCGAAGTGCGGCACCATGTGTTTGAGCCAGTTGGGCGATACGCAGTAGTCCGAGTCGATCACCGCGATCACTTCGGCGTCCTTGGCGGTGTGCGGGATCAGGTAGTTCAGTGCGCCGCCCTTGAAACCGGCCAGGGGCGCGACGTGGAAGAACTTGAAGCGCGGGCCCAGGATGGCGCAGTAGTCGCGCACCGGCTCCCACACCGCCGGGTCCTTGGTGTTGTTGTCGATGATCAGGACTTCGTAGTCCGGGTAATCGAGGGCGGCCAGGGCGTCGAGGGTCTGTTTGACCATCTCCGGCGGTTCGTTGTAGCACGGCACATGGATAGATACTTTCGGGCGGTAGTCCGAATCCCCTTCAACCGGCAGGAATTCACGCCGACGCTTGTGGGTCCAGACCGCTTCCGCCAGCTCATGGGCCTCGGTCAGCAGCACGATAAACACGCCCAGGGCGCCCAAGGCGAGTAAGAAGCCGACGACCAGGCTGAACCAGGTGCTGTATTGCTGGCTGTAGTCGTAGCCGATCCACACCAGCACCGACCCGCACAGGAACGCGATAAAGGTCAGGAAGGTGCGGCCACGCTGGCGCAGGGCCGAGCCGTCGATCATCAACAGGGTCAGCGACAGCAGTGCCAGCACTACCGAGCCGATGGCCAGCACCCGCCATTGCGGGATGGCCACGACCGGGCCTTCAAAGTTGAATTTCTGCTGGCGCGCGGCGTTGAACACGCCCCAGTAGGCGCCCACCGAGCCTTCGTCACTGGCTTTCCAGGGTTGGTCGAAGGCTTCGATCACAAAGTAGTTGTAGCCCTGGCGGTTCAGCTTGTTGACCAGGGTGCGCAGGTAAATGGCCTGGTCGGCCGGGGAGGCGTCCGCGCCACCGCGCATGCGCCCATTGCTCGGCCAACCGACTTCCGACAGCAGCAGTGGCTTTTTCGGGAAGGTCTTCTTCAGATCCTTGGCCCGATCAAGGACGAATTGCCCGGCCTGGGCCATCGGCACATGTTCCCAGTACGGCAGGACGTGCGCGGCGATCAGGTCGACATGCTTGCCCAGTTGCGGGTTGTGTTCCCAGATATGCCACTGCTCGGAGGTGGTTACCGGTACTTTGACAGCTGCGCGCACCCGATCCAGCAGGACGATCAACTCCTCGGGGGTGATTTCCTTGCGGAAGATGGCCTCGTTGCCCACCACCACGCGTACCACGCTGCGCGAGGTGTTGGCGATCTCGATGGCCCGCTGGATCTCGCGCTCGTTGCGCTCGAGGTCCGGGCTGATCCAGATCCCCAGGGTCACGCGTAGGCCGAATTCTTCGGCCAGCTTGGGGATATTGCCCAGGGGGCCGTCGACCGAATAGGTCCGAATGTTGTCCGTCAGCTTGCTCATGATCGCAAGGTCCTGACGCATTTGTTCGTCGTTCGGATACTGGTCTTTCTGCGGGTACTGGCCTTGCTGGAACGGCGAGTAGGAAAACCCGGAAATCTGCTGGGGCCAGTTGGGGGTAGTGACCGGGCGGTTGATCAGCGCCCAGAAACCGGTGAACAGCGCGGCAATTGCCAGCACCACCACCAGGTTGAGTCCAAATTTACGCGATGACATAGCTGTTTCGGGTTCCAAAGGGTGTGGAACGAATGGAGGTGTCGAACGGCGCGCATCCTACACCGGCCCTTCCCTGGGCGTACAGCAAGCCCGGAAAAACCGGGCATTGGGCAGCGAAAGCGTCGGTAAGTTCTTTAGTTATAGCTTGTAGCTTAGAACTTATCGCTGCGTAGCCCTATAATGCGCGCCGGTTTTTGGGGTAATGGTCATGAGTACAGAAGATCCACGGTTTGCCGGCGTCGCCCGCTTATATGGCATTGAAGGTCTGGAACGCTTGAAAGCGGCCCATGTGGCCATCGTCGGCGTGGGCGGTGTCGGTTCGTGGGCGGCGGAAGCCATGGCCCGTTGCGGGGTGGGCGAGATCTCGCTGTTTGACCTGGACGACGTGTGCGTCAGCAACAGCAACCGCCAGTTGCACGCCCTAGACAGCACGGTGGGCAAGCCCAAGGTCGAAGTGATGGCCGAGCGCCTGCGCGCGATCAACCCCGATTGCACGGTGCATGCCGTGGCAGACTTCGTGACCCGTGACACCATGGCCGAATACATCACGCCAACCATCGACTGCGTGATCGACTGCATCGACGCGGTCAACGCCAAGGCGGCGCTGATTGCCTGGTGCAAGCGCCGCAAGATCCAGATCATCACCACCGGCGGCGCGGGCGGGCAGATTGATCCGACGCTGATCCAGGTGTGCGACCTGAACCGCACGTTCAATGACCCGCTGGCCTCGAAAGTGCGCTCCACCTTGCGCCGCGACTACGGGTTCTCGCGTACCGTGACCCGGCACTACAGCGTGCCTTGTGTGTTCTCCACCGAACAGCTGCGTTATCCCAAGCCCGATGGCAGCATTTGTTTGCAGAAGAGTTTTGTCGGGGATGGGGTGAAGCTGGACTGCGCCGGTGGGTTTGGCGCGGTGATGATGGTGACCGCGACGTTCGGCATGGTCGCGGCGACCAAGGCGGTGGACAAGATCGTGGCCGGGGTGCGCAGGCCTTCGGAACGGGTCAAGCCTGCATAAATATCACTGCCCTGCATCAATCAAAAATGTAGGGGCTTGCCCGTGATAGCGGCAGATCAGTCGACATATAGATTGGCTGACCCACCGCAATCGCGGGCAAGCCCGCTCCCACACAAGTCTGCCCCCACAGTTAGTTTTGCGTATGGCTCAAGTCGCGCATGCGCTGCAAAACCGCATTCAACCCATTGCTGCGCGACGGCGACAATTGGCGGGAAAGCCCCAGTTGGTTGAACCAGTCAGGCAGGTCGACCGCCTGTAACTCGGCCGCCGACAGCCCATTGACCCGCGCCAGCAACAACGCCACTAACCCTCGAATCAAGCGAGCTTCGCTGCTGGCAGCAAACTGCCAATGGCCGTCGTGCAAGTGCCCCACCAGCCACACCAGGCTTTCACAGCCCTGTACCAGGTTGGCATCGATTTTATCGGCCTCGGCCAAGGCTGGCAGTCGCTCGCCCCATTGCATCAGCATTCGCGCGCGTTGCTCCCAACTGCCCACTGCCTGAAAGGCTTGCAGTGCGGCAACGGCCTCTACAGGCAGGCTCATCGCAGCATGTCCAGCGCCTGGTCCAGGGCTTCAAAGAAGCGCTCCAGGTCATCGGAGTCGTTGTACAGCGCCAGGGACACCCGGATCGCCCCCGAGAGCTGCAGGCCTTTGAGCAAGGGCATAGCACAGTGATGGCCGGCGCGTACCGCGATGCCTTGCTCGGTCAGCAGGTGGGCGAGGTCGGCGTTGTGCACACCCTCCACCACAAAGCTGGCCAGGGCCACCTGCGGCGAACCCAGCAGACGCACACCATTGCGGGCCTGCAAGCCGCGCAACAGGTAGTCATGCAGCGCCGCTTCGTGGGCGTTCACCGCCTGTTGATCCAGCGAGCTCAGGTAATCCAGGGTCGCTCCCAGGCCAATTACCCCGGCAATCGGTGGCGTGCCCGCTTCAAAACCCAGGGGCGCCGGGCGGAAGCTGGCGCTGTGGTAGTCCGCCTGTTGCACCATCTCGCCACCAAACTGCCAGTGGCGTAGCCGATGCAGGGCCTCGTTGCGCCCATACAGCACGCCGACACCGTCGGGGCCGTAGAGTTTGTGGCTGGAAAATACATAGAAGTCGCAGCCCAGGGCCTGCACGTCATGGCGACCGTGGACAACCCCCTGGGCGCCATCCACCACGGTCAAGGCGTCGTGGGCCTTGGCCAGTGCCAGCAACTGCGGCAATGGCTGCCAGACACCCAGCACGTTGGACAACTGGCTCACCGCCAGCAGCCGGGTGCGTGGCCCGATCATCGCGGCGGCGGCTTGCAGGTCGATCAAACCCTCGTTGTCGAGGGGCAACACCACCAGCGTGAGTTCGCGACGCTTGGCCAGTTGCTGCCAGGGCAGCAGGTTGGCGTGATGTTCCAGGGCGCTGATGACAAGCTCATCGCCCGGGTTGAAAAGGTGCTCGAGGCCATAGGCCAGGAGGTTCAGCGCAGACGTCGCGCCGTGGGTAAAGATGATCTGCCCGTTGTCACCTGCGTTGAGCCATTGCGCCACTTTGCTGCGACTGTCCTCGAACCCTTGAGTCGCATGGGCGCCCGGCAAATGCTGGGCACGGTGCACATTGGCCGCGCCATTGGCGTAGTAATGGCTGAGGGCGTCCAACAGGGCTTGAGGTTTTTGCGTGGTCGCGGCGTTGTCCAGGTAGGTCTGGTCTTGCCGTTGCAAGGTAGCGATGGCCGGGAAATCGGCGCGCCAGGGCGAGGGCACAAGCATGGGATTGAAGACTCATATGAACCGGCCGCGTTGGCAAACGCGGCCGGTTCCGGTGGCATCGAGTCGCTGCTTAGTTGTGAGCGTGCAGCGCTGCGTTCAGTTCGATGGCCGACTTGTGGGTTTTGCACTCCACGGCACCGGTCTCGGAATTGCGGCGGAACAGCAGGTCGGGCTGACCGGCCAATTCACGGGCCTTGACCACCTTGACCAGTTGGTTCTGCTCGTCGAGCAGTGCCACTTTGGTGCCGGCGGTCACATACAGGCCCGATTCCACGGTGTTGCGGTCGCCCAATGGGATACCGATACCGGCGTTGGCACCGATCAGGCAGCCTTCGCCGACCTTGATCACAATGTTGCCGCCGCCCGACAGGGTGCCCATGGTGGAGCAACCGCCGCCCAGGTCCGAACCCTTGCCGACGAAGACACCCGCCGATACACGGCCTTCAATCATGCCCGGGCCTTCGGTGCCGGCATTGAAGTTGATGAAGCCTTCGTGCATCACGGTGGTGCCTTCGCCCACATAGGCACCCAGGCGCAGGCGCGCGGCATCGGCGATACGCACACCGGCCGGCACCACGTAGTCGGTCATTTTCGGGAACTTGTCCACCGAGAACACTTCCAGCAGTTCGCCACGCAGGCGTGCTTCCAGCTGGCGCTCGGCCAGTTCGCCGATGTCGATCGCGCCCTGGCTGGTCCAGGCCACGTTCGGCAGTTGCGGGAACACCCCGGCCAGGCTCAGGCCATGGGGCTTGACCAGGCGGTGGGACAGCAGGTGCAGCTTGAGGTAGGCCTCTGGGGTGGAGGTCAGCGCGGCGTCTTCGGCCAGCAGGGTGGCGACCAGCGGCTTGTGGCTTTCGGCCAGGCGCGTCAGCAGGGCGGCCTGGGTGGCATCTACATTTTTCAGGGCGTCGACCAGTTGCGAGGCCTGGGCAATGGTAAACGTGATGGCCTGGTTGCCTTCGCTATAGCCAAGGATCGGCGCGATGGCGGCGACGATTTCGGCCGAAGGGTTGAGCAACGGTTGCGCGTAAAATACTTCCAGCCAAGCACCTTGGCGGTTCTGGGTGCCGACGCCGAAGCCCAGGCTGAACAGGGAATTGGACATGCTGTTACCTCTGCAAAAATGAAGTGGCTGGCCTACTTGAGGGCCGCCGAATAACTATCTGGCTTGAAGCCAATCAGGGTTCTGTCACCGAGATCGAGCACCGGGCGCTTGATCATCGAGGGTTGTGCGAGCATCAGTTCAATAGCTTTCGCCTGGTCGAGATCGGCTTTGCGTTCGTCTTCGAGTTTGCGAAAGGTCGTGCCTGCACGGTTCAAAACCACCTGCCAACCGTGCTCGTTGCACCATTGGGTCAAGTGTTCGCGGTCAATACCGGCCGTCTTGTAGTCATGAAACGTATAGCTGATGGCATTTTCATCGAGCCAGGTACGGGCCTTTTTCATGGTGTCGCAGGCTTTGATGCCGAAAATTTGTAACTGTTTGTTTTTATTGGGCATATTTCATTCCTAAAAATCGCCCCAATAGGGTCGCAAAAAATCAGCCAAGGATTATGCCACGTAGAACCACTGCGCGCAGGCTACCTGGCCCAAAGGCGGTAAGGTCACGCGTAGGCTGCTTGATCCTCTGGAACCAGGCGGATTTCCACGCGCTGGCCCAGGGCCCGAGCGGCGCTGGCTAAAGTGGCGAGGGTCATGCCCGAGTCATTTTGATCAAGGGCACGGTCCACGGCGGTTCTGCTGGTATGCATCCGTTCTGCCAGCGCTTTTTTGCTGACTCGCTGATGCTTCATCGCCTGGCTGAGCTGCCAGGCGATAACACGCTTGAGGGCCGCCGCGCAGACCTCTTCGCCGAGCCCTTGCTCAGCGAGGAAGTCATCAAAGTCAGAGCCTATATGTTTGTTCATGTGTTGTACCTCATAACCTTGCCTTGCGCTGCTTGGCGGTTGCCATGTCGTGCGCCGGTGTTTTTTGGCTTTTCTTGATGAAGCCATGGAGTAGCACCGTGTTGCTGCCGACCACCGTGAAGATAATGCGGGTGATGGTGTCTTCCAGGTCAGCCCTGACCTCCCATCGCCCGGAATCGAGCTTGCGCACCACGGGCATGCCGATTGGCCATCCCAGTTGCACAGTTTTTATTTCCACTCCAATGAGTCGTCGATGTTCACGAGGTAAGTTTGTCAGCCATTCACGTACCGGCTCGTTACCTGCGTCAGTGCGAAAAAAACTCACATGTAAAGTGAGTGGGTTTTTACTCATGTGTCGAAGTGTACCTAAAATGGTGCATTTTTCAATGTGTCGCTCTCCAGTCCGCCATCCATGGGGCTTGGCCCTGGCTGCGACTTATGTGCAACGGTCATGCAGCAGCATAGGCAGCTAATATGGCACTTCAAAGGCGCGTTGCTGCCTCAAGTGTGTCATCGCAAGTCGATTGTCCGGGAACCCCGCTTTATGCAAACCGCCTACACCGTTCTTATCCTGCTGATGCTGGTCAGCGTTTCGCGTCTGGTCGGGCGTGTGATCCCTTTGCCGTTGCCATTGGTGCAGATTGCCGCCGGTGCCTTGCTGGCATGGCCGACCCTGGGGCTGCATGTGGCCCTGGACCCGGAATTGTTTCTTTTTCTGTTCCTGCCGCCGCTGCTTTTTTCTGATGGCTGGCGCATGCCCAAGCGTGAGCTGTGGCGCCTGCGTGGGCCGATCCTGACGCTGGCAGTGGGGCTGGTGCTGTTTACCGTGGTGGGCGCCGGGTATTTTATCCACTGGCTGCTGCCGAGCATTCCGCTGCCGGTGGCCTTCGCCCTGGCGGCCGTTTTATCGCCGACGGATGCGGTGGCCGTGTCGGCGATTTCCCAGAACCGCTTGCCCACCCCCTTGATGCACATGCTCCAGGGCGAAGCCTTGATGAACGATGCGTCGGGCCTGGTGACCTTCAAGTTCGCCCTGGTGGCCGCGCTGACCGGGGTGTTTTCCCTGGCCGATGCCAGCCTGACGTTTGTGCTGGTGGCGGTCGGTGGCCTGGCCATCGGCGTGGCCCTGAGCTGGCTGGTGGGGCGCCTGCGGGCCTGGATGATTGCCCGGGGTTGGGATGACCCGGCGACCCATGTGGTGTTTATGTTGCTGCTGCCGTTCGCTGCTTATGTACTGGCCGAGCGTCTGGGGGCGTCGGGGATTCTGTCGGCGGTGGCGGCGGGCATGATGCAGAGCTGGCTGGACCTGCTGCCACGCCAGACCAGTACGCGCTTGCTCAATCGCAGTGTCTGGTCGCTGTTGGAGTTTGCTTTCAATGGTTTGATCTTCCTGCTGCTGGGCCTGCAATTGCCGGACATCATCAAGGCGGTAACCAGCCACGAAGCCACGCTGTGGCCGACCTTGCTCTATCGCTGCCTGGATGTGATCGCGATCTTCCTGGTGCTGCTGGTGCTGCGGTTTATCTGGGTGCAGAGCATCTGGCGCCTGTCCGGCCTGCTGCGGCGCCTGCGCGGTAAAAGCGAGCTGACCCTGGTGCCAACTGCCCGGTCCTGCTGGCTCTTGACGGTTGGCGGGGTGCGCGGGGCAGTGACCCTGGCCGGTGTGATGTCCGTGCCGTTGCTGCTGGCACCCGGCCAGGCGTTTCCCGAGCGTGACTTGCTGATCTTTATTGCCGCAGGGGTGATCCTGTTGTCGTTGGTCGCCGCCTGTATTGCCTTGCCGCTGTTGCTGCGGGGGATCGAAAAGAGCCCGGATGACAAGCGGCGTGGCGAGGTGCGCGATGCCTGGAAAAAAACTGCCGAGGCGGCGATTCATGCCCTGGAGGTGGAGGAAACCGCCGACGGGGTGCCCCTGGACGCGACCCAGGCCGCATTGGCGGCGGAGCTCAAGGCCCGGATCATGTCGGAATACCGCCATCAGTTGGAGGTATTCAACGACTCGGCCGAAGCCCAGGCACTGGCGCTGCAGATGGATCACCTGGAGCGTAAATGGCGGCTCAAGGCTTTGCGCGCGCAACGCTTGGAGCTGTATAGCCTGAGTCGCCATCACCAGATTGGTGATGATGTGCTACGCGAAGTGTTGGCGGACCTGGATATGAGTGAGGCGAACCTGGGGACTCAGAAATAGCCCCCATGCGTTCGGCAGGCGTGTCGTTGCGGGTGGGCACGAGTCGATGGATGGGGATGTCAGGGGATAACGGGGTTATCAGGCTCATGGTCTCTGCTCGCTGGGCGGTTCCCAGGTAGTGGAGAGTCAAAGGGGTTTGGTTCCCGGGTTTCAGGTAAAGCGGCTGTACCTTCAGGTATTGATCAAGCTCCTGATTGCGGTATTCAGCAGTTTGCCCAGGGGGGAGTTGTCGGGTGGGTACAGTGAGCGGATGAACTGTTTGTCACCGTCAGACAGTTGCGTGTTAGTGAAGATCGCATGGCCGTCGTTCATGACCTCTTTGGAATACCCGTAATGCATGATGGAGGCTCGGTCATAAGCGCTGACTTTGACGTCGTTGTGGTGAAAGGGGTCGATGATGTCGTGATCGGCCTGGCGGCGGGTTTTATCCCGTGACTTATAGTCTTCGTAGATTTTCTCTTTATTGATATCCAGCTGGCGGTCCGGGTGTTTGTGCTCGTGCCTCAAGCCCAGGGCGTGGCCGAATTCGTGCTGTATTTTGCCGGCCGTGTAGATTGACGGTGTGGCAAATCCGATACTCATGGTCGGTTCCGAGGCGGGTGCTTTTTTTGCGCTGGTGCCCTGCCACGACCAGCCCGCGTTGGTGTTGTTGTCTGCGGCGATGCGGATGTCGCCGTTGGGGCTGTCGATAAACTTGAAGTACAGGTTGGTGTGCGGCGCCCATTTGTTGATGTTGTCTTTGATCATGGCCTTTTGCTCATCGGTCATGTCCAGCAACGAGATTTTCAGCACGGAATGTTGCGGCCACATTTTTTCGGGGGAGGCTACCCCGCGTTTGTTCCGGTTGAGGCCGGGCGTAGGGGCGTCGAGGGGTTGTTGCGCAGGCATGCGGGTTGAAACAGTGAGTGCCATATTCTTCCACCCATTATGGTCAATGCTTGACAGGCGTTGGGTGGCGTTCTTGTGCGTTTGTGTTCCTGCTCAACGGTGTCCAAATGTGGTCGCCCCCCACATGGGGGGCGGCCCACCAGGCATCAACGACGGCGTTGGATAAAGTCACGAATCCGTTCAGCCGCCTCGACGCATTCGGCCAATGGCGCAACCAATGCCAGGCGTACCCGCCCGGCACCGGGATTAAAACCGTCCACTTCCCGCGACAGGTACGAGCCCGGCACCACGGTCACATGCTCCTCCACGAACAAATCGCGGCAGAACGCGGCATCGTCACCCTTGACGTTCGGCCACAGGTAGAAACCACCGTCCGGGTTCTGCACGTCCAATACCGGCTTGAGAATCGCCAGCACGGCGTCGAATTTTTGCCGGTACAGGTCACGGTTGGCCTGGACATGGGCCTCGTCTTGCCACGCGGCGATGCTCGCCAGCTGGGTTTGCACCGGCATGGCGCAGCCGTGGTAGGTGCGGTACAGCAGGAAGGCCTTGAGGATCTCGGCATCGCCGGCCACAAACCCGGAGCGCAGGCCCGGCAGGTTGGAGCGCTTGGACAGGCTATGGAATACCACGCAACGCTTGAAGTCCTCGCGCCCCAGCTCCACACAGGCGCTGAGCAGGCCTGGCGGCGGGGTTTGCTCGTCGAAGTACAGCTCGCTGTAGCACTCGTCGGCGGCGATCACGAAATCGTACTGGTCGGCCAGGGCAATCAGTTTTTTCAGGGTCTCGACCGGGATCAGCGCGCCGGTCGGGTTGCCGGGGGAGCACAGGAACAGGATCTGGCAGCGTTTCCAGATAGCCGGCGTCACCGCATCGAAGTCCGGGTTGAAGCCGTTTTCATCCAGGCACGGCAAGTAATGCGGCTTGGCCCCGGCGAGGAACGCTGCGCCTTCGTAGATCTGGTAGAACGGGTTCGGGCTGACCACCAGGGCATCGTCGCCGCGGTTGACCACGGTCTGGGTGAAGGCGAACAACGCTTCACGGGTGCCATTGACCGGCAGGATATTGCGCGCCGGGTCCAGCCAGCCCTGGGGCACGCTGAAACGTCGCTCGCACCAGGCGCCAATCGCCTCGCGCAAGGCAGGAATGCCCAGGGTGGTGGGGTACACCGCCATCTGGTCCAGATTGTTGGCCAGGGCCTGGGCGACGAAATCCGGGGATTTGTGCTTGGGTTCGCCGATGGACAGGGCAATCGGGCGCTTGTCCGGGTTCGGCGTGACACTGCCTAGCAGGGCGCGCAGTTTCTCGAACGGGTAGGGCTGCAGTTGGTTCAGGGCGTTGTTCATCGGGGCCTCTATCGTTGAGCACGGCCCTGTGGGAGCTGGCTTGCCTGCGATGGCATCGCCTCGGTGTACCAGATACACCGCGCCGCCCGCATCGCAGGCAAGCCAGCTCCTACAAGGTCCGCACCCCCCAGGGAAATTAAATTCAACTCAAATGGTTATTCTGGACAACTCCGCCCCAGGCTCCTGGTTCACGCTCAATTGCGCAACAATGGCGTCCTGCAAGCGGCGGCACAATTCAGGGTCGGACAGCGGCTGGTTGTCGGCATCGGTAATAAAGAACACATCTTCGACCCGCTCGCCCAGGGTGGCAATCTTGGCGTTCTGCAACGACAGGTCAAACTCCAGGAAAATCCCGCCGATCCGCGCCAGTAGGCCAGGGCGATCCGGGGCGCTGAGTTCCAGCACCGTCACCGGGCGCTGGGCATCGTTGTGGATGGTCACCTGGGGCGCAAAGGCAAAATGCTTGAGCTGGCGCGGCACCCGGCGCTGGATGATGGTCGGGTAGTCGTCGGGGTTGCGCAGGGCTTCGGTCAGGCCTTCGCGGATCTTTTTCACGCGCTCGGGGTTGTCGCCGATGGACTCGCCTTCGGTGTCGAGCACGATGTAGGTGTCGAGGGTGAACTGGCTGCTGGAGGTAATCACTCGCGCGTCATGGATATTCAGGTTGAGCTGGTCCATCGCGGCCACGGTCACGGCGAAGAAGTCATGCTGGTCCGGGGCATAGATGAAGATCTGCGTGCCGCCCTCGAATTCGCGCTGGGTGGTTTCCTTGATCAGCACCAATGGGCCGCCATCGGCCGGCTGCTGGAGGATCGCGTCGGTGTGCCAGGCCACATCGCCTGCGGTGTGGCGCAGGAAGTAATCATCGCCCAGTTGCGACCACAGCTGTTCCACATCGTCGGGATCGTTGCCGCCACGCACCAGGATATCCAGGGCTGCGCTTTGGGTGCGGCGGATCTGTTCTTCGCGGTCCACCGGGTTCTCCAGGCCGCGACGCAAGGCGCGCTTGGTCTCGGTGTAGAGCTGGCGCAACAGGCTGGCGCGCCACGAATTCCACAGCGTGGGGTTGGTGGCGTTGATGTCGGAGACGGTCAGCACGTACAGGTAGTCGAGACGGGTTTCGTCGCTGACGATCTGCGCAAAGTCATGGATCACCTGCGGGTCGGACAAGTCCTTGCGCTGGGCGGTGGTGGACATCACCAGGTGGTTCTGTACCAGCCAGACGATCAGGCGGCTGTCCCATTGCGGCAACTGGTGGCGCTGGCAGAAGGCTTGGGCATCCACCGCGCCGATTTCCGAATGGTCGCCATGCCGGCCCTTGCCGATATCGTGGTACAGGCCGGCCAGGTAGATCAGCTCGGGCTTGGGCAGCTTGGCCATCAGCTTACTGGCCAGCGGAAATTTTTCCGACACCTGGGTGTATTGCAGCTTACGCAGGTGTTTGATCAGGTTCAGGGTGTGGGCATCGACGGTATAGATGTGGAACAGGTCATGTTGCATCTGCCCGACAATAAAGCCGAACTCCGGCAGATAGCGCCCGAGGATGCCGTAGCGGTTCATGCGCCGCAGGTTGCGGTGGATGCCGATCTTGCACTTGAACAGCTCGATAAACAGGCTGGTATTGCGGATGTCGTGGCGGAACTCGTCATCGATCAGGTGGCGGTTTTCCCGCAGCAGGCGGATGGTATCGGCGCGCACGCCCTTGATTTCCGGTTGCTGGGCCATCAGCACGAAGATTTCCAGCATGGCAAAGGGCGTGCGTTTGAACACGTTGTCGTTGCGTGCCTCTATATAGCCATCGTGCAGTTGGAAGCGCGCATTGATCGGTTGCGGCGGCGCTTCGTCTTCGGGGGCCAGGATCACTTCTTCAAAGTGCTGGATGATCAGGTCGCTGAGCTGGGCGATGCTCATGACCACCCGGTAGTACTGTTGCATAAAGCTTTCGATGCTGGTCTTCGCGTCTTCGCCCTCGAAGCCCAGCAGGGTGGCGATGGAGCGCTGGTGGTCGAACAGCAAGCGATCTTCGGAGCGTGCGGCCAGCATATGCAGGGCGTAGCGCACCTTCCACAAAAACTCCTGGGACGAGGCCAGCAGGGCGTTTTCACTTTCGACCAAAAAGCCTTCGCCGGCCAGGGCCCGCAGGTTCAGGGTGCCGTACTGGCGCCTGGCTACCCACAAGATGGTCTGGATATCCCGCAGCCCGCCGGGCGAGCCCTTGACGTTGGGTTCCAGGTTGTATTCGGTGTCGTTGTACTTGTGATGCCGGGCTTTCTGCTCGGCGCGCTTGGCCAGGAAGAACTCCTTGCTCGGCCACATATGCGCAGTGCTGGTGACTTCCAGCATGCGCTGGCGCAGGCGCTCGGGGCCGCAGATGGTGCGGCTTTCCATCAGGTTGGTGACCACCGTCAGGTCGGCTCGGGCTTCTTCGGCGCATTCCGCCACCGAGCGCACGCTCTGGCCGACTTCCAGGCCGATGTCCCATAGCAGCGTCAGAAAACGCTCGATGGAATCGCGAAAGATCTCGTGGTCGGCGCTGTCCAGCAGGATCAGCAGGTCAATGTCGGAGTAGGGGTGCAGTTCGCCCCGGCCGTAGCCGCCGACGGCCACCAGGGCGATATCGGCGTCCTCGCTCCAGTCGAACTGTTCCCAGGCCTTTTGTAGGATGTTATCGACGAACCAGGCGCGATCCTCGATCAGCCGGCGAATCTCCCGACCGCTGCGAAAGCGCCCGTCGAGCACTTCGCGGGCCTGGCGGATGGCCTTCTTGAAGGCGGCAATGGGGCTTGCCTTCAGCGCCAGTTCCGCCTGGAACTGGCCGCGGTCGAAGAGTTCGGGATCCACCTGGGGCATCGATCGGCTTTCCTTTCTATCTAGGTGTGGTCACAACGTCGCTATCTGGAAAGCCCGCTGCAAGCATCAGGCCGAAACGCGGGGAATCGTGTCATCGGCGCGCAGGGTGAAGATCTCGTAGCCTGTCTCGGTGACCAGCAGGGTGTGTTCCCACTGCGCCGAGAGCTTGCGGTCCTTGGTGATGGCGGTCCAGCCGTCGCCCAGCACCTTGGTGTCGGCCTTGCCCTGGTTGATCATCGGCTCGATGGTAAAGGTCATGCCCGCCTTGAGTTCCATGCCGGTGCCGGCACGGCCGTAGTGCAGGATCTGTGGCTCTTCGTGGAACACCTTGCCGATGCCGTGGCCGCAGAACTCGCGGACCACCGAGAAACCGTTCTTTTCGGCGTGTTTCTGGATCACTTCGCCGATATCGCCCAGGCGGCAGCCCGGCTTGACCAGTTCAATGGCCTTGTACATGCATTCCTGGGTGACCTGGGACAGGCGCTCGGCCCACACCGGTACGTTGCCAACGTGGAACATGCGGCTGGTGTCACCGTGATAGCCGTCCTTGATCACCGTGACGTCGATGTTCAGGGTGTCGCCGTCCTTGAGCGGTTTGTCGCCCGGGATACCGTGGCAGACCACGTGGTTGATCGAGGTGCAGATCGACTTGGGGAAGCCTTTGTAGTTCAGCGGCGCGGGGATGGCTTTCTGCACGTCGACAATATAGTCGTGGCAGATACGGTCCAGGGCCTCGGTGGTGATACCGGGTTTGACATGCTCGGCAATCATTTCCAGCACATCGGCAGCCAGTTTGCCGGCAACGCGCATGCCTGCGATGTCTTCAGCGGTTTTCAGGGTAACGGTCATACAGGCTCTCTCTAGCGCGAGGCGCTGAAATCAATACGGTTTACGGGCGTGCAACAAAAAGGTGCAGCGTTCGCACAAGCCCAAAAAACGCGATTCTAACAGACGCAAGGTGCAAACCATGAGTGTCTGGCTATCGCTTCTCTCTATAAGGTGCGGGTATTTTCACCCGATTCAATGGCTTGGGTATCAATGCCGGCAAGCAAATGCGATTGCGGGTTTCGTTTTGGTCGTTGCTGTGGTATAAAATGCGCCGCTTTCCGGGGATACCCCGCAAAGCTTAAATCCACACACGTGTCGACACGATGACCTGGGTGCCGGAGGCCTTGAAGCCGCTGGTTGGTCATTGGGATACGTGGAGGCCAAACCCGACTTATTAAGGAACTATCATGTCCCAAGTCAACATGCGCGATATGCTGAAGGCCGGTGTGCACTTCGGTCACCAGACCCGTTACTGGAACCCGAAAATGGGTAAATACATTTTCGGCGCGCGTAACAAGATCCACATCATCAACCTTGAAAAAACCCTGCCAATGTTCAACGAAGCGCTGACTTTCGTAGAGCGCCTGGCCCAGGGCAAAAACAAGATTCTGTTCGTCGGCACCAAGCGTTCCGCTGGCAAGATCGTTGCTGAAGAAGCAGCACGTTGCGGTTCGCCGTACGTCGATCACCGCTGGTTGGGCGGCATGCTGACCAACTTCAAAACCATCCGTGCTTCCATCAAGCGTCTGCGTGACCTTGAAGTGCAAGCCGAAGACGGTACTTTCGCCAAGCTGACCAAGAAAGAAGCGCTGATGCGCTCCCGTGACCTGGAAAAGCTCGATCGTTCCCTGGGTGGTATCAAGGACATGGGCGGTCTGCCTGACGCACTGTTCGTTATCGACGTTGATCACGAGCGCATCGCGATCACCGAAGCCAACAAGCTGGGCATCCCGGTTATCGGCGTAGTCGATACCAACAGCAGCCCGGAAGGCGTTGACTACATCATCCCAGGCAACGATGACGCAATCCGCGCTATCCAGCTGTACATGGGTTCGATGGCTGACGCTGTAATCCGTGGCCGCAACAATGTTGGCGGCGGCACCGTAGAGTTCGCTGCTGAAGAAGCACCGGTCGCTGCAGCTGAGTAACTGACGCCCTGGCGTTGACTCAGTAAGCAAAAAGGGGGCTTGGCCCCCTTTTTGCCACCTCGAAAACCATTTGTGAGCGGCACAGCTACAGCATCTGTAACGTGCAGCGGTTAACAAGGGTGGTTCGGGAAGAATTGAACGCCCGTACAAGTCGGGTGGAATGGTTGAAAACCTATCCAAGAGGAATTTGAAAATGGCAGCAATTACTGCAGCGTTGGTTAAAGAACTGCGTGAGCGTACTGGCGAAGGCATGATGGACTGCAAGAAAGCCCTGGAAAAGGCTGACGGCGACATCGAAAAAGCCATTGATGACATGCGTGCTTCGGGCGCCATCAAGGCTGCCAAGAAAGCAGGCAACGTCGCTGCTGAAGGCGCGATCGCTCTGAAAGAAGACGGCAAATCCGCCGTTCTGCTGGAAGTGAACTCGCAGACCGACTTCCTGGCCCTGCAAGACGACTTCAAGGCATTTGTTGCTGCCAGCGTTGAAAAAGCGTTCGCCGACAAACTGACTGACGTCGCTCCGCTGATCGCCGCTCAAGAAGCTGATCGCCTGGTACTGGTCGGCAAGGTTGGCGAAAACGTCAACATCCGTCGCCTGGTACGTGTTGAAGGTGACGTGGTTGGTGGTTACCTGCACGGCAACAAGATCGGTGTTGCCGTTGTCCTCAAGGGCGGCAACGTTGAGCTGGCCAAAGACATCGCTATGCACGTAGCGGCCAGCAACCCTGAGTTCCTGCTGCCTTCGGAAGTTTCTGCCGAAGCGATCGAACGCGAAAAAGCTGTGTTCCTGCAGCTGAACGAAGAAAAAATCAAAGGCAAGCCAGAAAACATTGTTGAGAACATGGTCAAAGGCCGTATCAGCAAGTTCCTGGCCGAAGCAAGCCTGGTTGAGCAGGCGTTCGTCAAGAACCCTGAAATCAAGGTTGGCGAACTGGCCAAGAAAGCCGGTGCCGAAATCGTTTCCTTCACCTACTTCAAAGTAGGCGACGGTATCGAGAAGCCGGTCGACAACTTCGCTGAAGAAGTTGCTGCCCAGCTGGCTGCCGCCAAGCAATAAGACAGTTTTCAACTGTCGCCCAAGAGAGGCTGCCCGCTCACGCGCGCAGCCTCTTTTCAAATGGGAGGCTCAATTTTATTTGGCTTCCCTTTGGAACTGGCTTACAAAGCCGTGTTCCGATGGCGCTGTGACAGCGTCCAGCTAGAGTGAACGCAAGCCGTAAACGGCTCGCCAAGAATTTTTTAAAAATACGCCGCAGGAGAGATTCGCAATGGCTCAGCAGGGCAGTGGTTATCAGGCTCGCTATAAACGCATTCTACTCAAGCTTAGCGGCGAGGCCCTGATGGGCTCGGAAGAGTTCGGGATCGATCCCAAGGTGCTTGACCGCATGGCGCTGGAAGTCGGCCAACTGGTCGGCATCGGCGTCCAGGTCGGCCTGGTGATCGGTGGTGGCAACCTGTTCCGTGGTGCAGCGCTCAGTGCGGCTGGCATGGACCGGGTTACCGGCGACCACATGGGCATGCTGGCCACTGTGATGAACGCCCTGGCCATGCGCGACGCCCTGGAGCGGGCCAATATCTCGGCCATCGTGATGTCGGCCATCTCCATGGTGGGCGTGACCGATCACTATGATCGCCGCAAAGCCATGCGCCACCTGAACGCCAAAGAGGTGGTGATCTTTGCCGCCGGTACTGGCAACCCGTTCTTCACCACAGACTCGGCTGCCTGCCTGCGTGCCATCGAAATCGATGCTGATGTAGTGCTCAAGGCCACCAAGGTTGATGGTGTCTACACGGCCGATCCATTCAAAGACCCCCATGCCGAGAAGTTCGATCATCTGACTTATGATGAAGTGCTGGATCGCAAGCTGGGTGTAATGGACCTGACGGCAATCTGCCTGTGCCGCGACCACAAGATGCCGCTGCGCGTATTTAACATGAACAAGCCCGGCGCCCTGCTGAATATCGTACACGGCGGCGCAGAAGGGACTCTGATCGAGGAAGGCCAACAATGATCAATGAAATCAAGAAAGACGCCCAAGCGCGTATGCAAAAATCCCTGGAGTCTCTGGCCCATGCATTTGGCCAGATTCGTACCGGCAAGGCCCACCCAAGCATCCTGGGCAGTGTGATGGTGCCGTACTACGGCTCCGACACTCCGCTGAGCGGCGTGGCCAACGTGACCGTAAAAGACTCGCGCACCCTGCAAGTGGTGGCCTTCGAGCGCAACATGCTCGCCGCCGTCGACAAAGCCATCCAGAGCGCCGGCCTGAACCTCAACCCGACCAACCTGGGTGAGCTGCTGCTGATCTCCATGCCGGCCCTGACCGAAGAAACCCGCAAGGGCTTCACCAAGCAGGCGCGCAGCGCGGCGGAGGATGCCCGTGTTGCCGTGCGCAACATCCGTCGCGATGCCTTGGGTGACCTGAAGAAGCTGGTCAAGGACAAGGAAATCAGCGAAGACGAAGAGCGTCGCGCAATCGCCGATATCGACAAGCTGACCAAGGAATCCGAGGCCCTGATCACCAAGGCCACGGAAGAGAAAGAAAAGGACCTGATGGCCGTATAAGGGGTCAGGACGCCTTCATGGAAAAGACCAAGCAGACTGTGCCCGCCGTGGTGCCGCGCCATGTCGCGATCATCATGGACGGGAATAATCGCTGGGCGAAAAAGCGCTTTATGCCGGGTGTCGCCGGGCATAAGGCGGGTGTCGATGCGGTGCGGGCCGTGATCGAGGTGTGTGCCGAGGCCAAGGTCGAGGTATTGACCTTGTTTGCCTTCTCCAGTGAAAACTGGCAACGGCCGGCCGACGAGGTCAGCGCCTTGATGGACCTGTTCTTCAAGGCCTTGCGTCGTGAGGCCAAGCGCCTGAACGACAACAATATCAGCCTGCGCATCATTGGCGATCGCTCGCGGTTCCACCCGGAGCTGCAGGCCGCCATGCGCGAGGCCGAGGCGATCACCGCTGGCAGCAACCGTTTCGTCCTGCAAATCGCCGCCAATTATGGCGGGCAATGGGATATCGCCCAGGCTGCACAGCGCCTGGCGCGTGAAGTGCAGGCCGGCCATCTGCGGCCGGAAGACATCACGCCCGAGTTGTTGCAAACCTGCCTGGTGACCGGCGACCTGCCATTGCCGGACCTGTGCATCCGTACCGGTGGCGAGCACCGTATCAGCAACTTCCTGTTGTGGCAGTTGGCCTATACCGAGCTGTACTTCTCCGACCTGTTCTGGCCGGACTTCAAACACGATGCCATGCGCAATGCGCTGGCCGATTTCGCTTCCCGTCAGCGTCGCTTCGGTAAAACGAGCGAGCAGATCGAAGCTGGAGCCCGGGTTTAATGCTTAAACAACGAATCATCACGGCACTGATCCTGCTGCCGATTGCCCTGTGCGGGTTTTTCCTGCTTGAAGGCGCCGGCTTTGCGCTGTTCATTGGCCTGGTCGTGACCCTGGGCGCCTGGGAATGGGCGCGCCTGGCCGGGTTTGCCGAGCAACTGCCGCGGGTGGTGTACGCCGCTGTTGTCGCGGTATTGCTGTTTTTGATGTACATCCTGCCGGATGTCGCCCCCTGGGTGCTGGGGGCGGCGGTGCTGTGGTGGGCGTTGGCGACATTCCTGGTGTTGACCTACCCGCGTACCAGCGGCCAGTGGTCCAGCGTCGCCTGCAAGCTGGTGATCGGCCTGCTGATCCTGCTGCCGGCCTGGCAGGGCCTGGTCTCTATCAAGCATATGGCCCTGGGCAACGGCTTGATCCTGGCGGTGATGGTGCTGGTCTGGGGCGCGGATATCGGGGCGTACTTCTCCGGCCGTGCCTTTGGCAAGCGCAAGCTGGCCCCGGCGGTCAGTCCTGGCAAGAGCTGGGAAGGGGTGTACGGCGGGCTGGCGTTGACGTTGCTGATTACCCTGGTCGTCGGCGTTGTGCGCGAGTGGGATGCCAGGCAAATCCTCCTGGCCCTGGTCGGCGCAGCGGTGGTCGTACTGATTTCGGTGGTCGGCGACCTGACCGAAAGCATGTTCAAGCGCCAGGCCGGGATCAAGGACAGCAGTAACCTGCTGCCGGGCCATGGCGGCGTACTGGACCGCATCGACAGCCTGACGGCGGCGATCCCGGTGTTTGCCGTGCTGTTGTGGATGGCTGCTTCGTGAGCCGCCTACAGCAAGTGACCGTGCTGGGGGCTACCGGCTCGGTCGGGTTGAGCACCCTGGATGTGATTGCCCGTCACCCTGGGCGCTATCAGGTATTCGCCCTGACCGGCTTCAGCCGCTTGAGCGAGCTGTTGGCGCTGTGCGTGCGCCATGTGCCGCAGTTCGCGGTGGTGCCGGATGCGGCCGCCGCCCGTGGTTTGCAGGACGACCTGCGGGCGGCGGGCCTGGCGACCGAGGTCTTGGTCGGCGAGGAGGGTTTGTGCCAGGTATCCGCCGCGTCTGAGGTGGACACGGTGGTCGCTGCTATTGTGGGTGCTGCCGGCTTACGTCCGACCCTGGCGGCGGTTGATGCCGGCAAGAAAATCCTGCTAGCCAATAAAGAAGCGCTGGTGATGTCCGGCGCGCTGTTTATGCAGGCCGTGCGCAAGAGCGGCGCCGTGCTGCTGCCGCTGGACAGCGAGCACAACGCGATTTTCCAGTGCATGCCGGGTGACTTCGCCCGCGGCCTGAGCCAGGTCGGCGTGCGGCGTATCCTGCTGACCGCCTCCGGCGGCCCGTTCCGCCAGACGCCATTGGCCGAGCTGGAACACGTTTCTCCCGATCAGGCCTGTGCCCACCCCAATTGGTCGATGGGGCGCAAGATCTCGGTGGATTCGGCGAGCATGATGAACAAGGGCCTGGAACTGATCGAGGCCTGCTGGCTGTTTGATGCCCGTGCCGATCAGGTCGAAGTGGTGATTCATCCGCAAAGCGTGATTCACTCCCTGGTCGACTATGTGGACGGTTCGGTGCTGGCCCAGTTGGGCAACCCGGACATGCGCACGCCGATTGCCAATGCCCTGGCATGGCCCGAGCGGATCGACTCGGGTGTGGCGCCCCTGGACCTGTTTGCCATTGCACGCCTGGATTTCGAGGCGCCGGATGATCAGCGCTTCCCTTGCCTGCGCCTGGCGCGTGAGGCGGCAGAGGCGGGTAACAGTGCTCCGGCGATGCTCAATGCGGTCAATGAAGTGGCGGTTGCCGCGTTTCTTGAGCGGCGCATCCGCTTTCCACAGATCGCGAGTATCATCGAGGAAATTTTGAGCCTTGAGCCGGTGGTTGCCGTGAATGATTTGGGCGCCGTGTTCGAGGCGGATGCCAAGGCCCGGCTCTTGGCCTGGCAATGGTTGAAACGCCACGCAGGTTAGTCGGCAGGCGCGGGATTGGAATGCGGAGAGATTAGATGAGTGCGCTCTACATGATTGTCGGCACCCTGGTTGCTCTGGGTGTGCTGGTCACCTTCCACGAATTCGGTCATTTCTGGGTGGCGCGCCGTTGTGGCGTCAAGGTCCTGCGTTTTTCCGTGGGGTTTGGCATGCCGCTGCTGCGCTGGCACGACCGGCAGGGCACCGAATTCGTGATTGCCGCCATTCCCCTGGGCGGCTACGTCAAGATGCTCGACGAGCGTGAAGGCGAAGTGCCGGCTGATCAACTGGACCAATCTTTCAACCGCAAGACCGTCCGTCAGCGTATCGCCATCGTGGCCGCCGGCCCGATCGCCAACTTCCTGCTGGCCATGGTGTTCTTCTGGGTCCTGGCCATGCTGGGCAGCCAGCAAGTGCGTCCGGTCATCGGGGCGGTGGAGGCGGGCAGTATCGCCGCCAAGGCTGGTTTGAGCGCCGGGCAGGAAATTGTTGCTATTGATGGCGAGCCAACTACCGGCTGGGGCGCGGTCAATCTGCAGTTGGTGCGACGCCTGGGTGAAAGCGGCACCGTACAGCTGATGGTGCGCGAGCAGGACTCGACGGCCGAGACGCCGCGTGAACTGATATTGGACAAGTGGCTCAAGGGTGCTGATGAGCCTGATCCGATCAAGTCCCTGGGGATTCGTCCATGGCGCCCGGCGCTGCCGCCGGTCTTGGCGGAACTCGATCCCAAAGGCCCGGCCCAGGCTGCCGGCCTGAAGACCGGCGACCGTTTGCTGGCCCTTGATGGCCAGGCACTGGGCGACTGGCAGCAAGTGGTCGATCTGGTTCGTGTACGTCCTGATACGAAAATTGTGCTGAAAATTGAGCGCGACGGTGCTCAAATCGACGTCCCGGTCACCCTCGCGGTGCGCGGGGAGGCCAAGGCGGCCGGCGGGTATCTGGGCGCCGGGGTCAAGGCTGTCGACTGGCCGCCATCGATGGTGCGGGAGGTCAGCTTCGGGCCATTGGCGGCAATTGGCGAGGGTGCACGACGCACTTGGACCATGAGTGTGCTGACCCTCGATTCACTGAAGAAAATGTTGTTCGGCGAGCTCTCGGTAAAAAACTTGAGTGGACCGATAACCATTGCTAAAGTGGCGGGCGCTTCTGCCCAGTCGGGTGTTGCTGATTTCCTGAATTTCCTGGCTTATCTGAGTATTAGCCTTGGGGTTCTGAATTTGTTGCCCATTCCAGTATTGGATGGGGGGCATCTGTTGTTTTATCTCGTCGAGTGGGTGCGTGGTCGCCCCTTGTCGGATCGGGTGCAGGGTTGGGGGATACAGATCGGTATCAGTTTGGTGGTCGGGGTGATGTTGTTAGCCTTGGTCAACGATCTGGGACGTCTGTAACGCTTCGCTGAATTGCGAATCTGCCGCATTTTGCGGCAGTTTGTTTATTGCCAGTTGGAATAAGAAAGGACTTCATGAAACGTCTGCTGCTAACTGCGGTTCTCACCGTATTGATGATCGCCGAAGTTCACGCCGAGTCCTTCACCATCTCCGATATTCGCGTCAACGGCCTCCAGCGGGTTTCCGCGGGTAGCGTCTTTGGCGCCTTGCCGTTGAACGTTGGGGAACAGGCTGACGACCGTCGCCTGGTGGAATCCACTCGAGCGCTGTTCAAAACCGGCTTCTTTCAAGATATCCAGCTGGGCCGTGAAGGCAACGTCCTGGTCATCACTGTCGTCGAGCGACCTTCTGTCGCCAGTATCGAGATCGAAGGCAACAAGGCGATCTCCACTGAAGACCTGATGAAGGGGCTCAAGCAATCCGGCCTGGCCGAAGGCGAGATCTTCCAGCGTGCCACCCTTGAAGGCGTGCGTAACGAGCTGCAACGTCAATACGTTGCCCAGGGCCGCTACTCTGCTTCCGTGGAAACCGAAGTGGTCCCGCAGCCGCGCAACCGTGTCGGCCTGAAGGTCAACATCAACGAAGGCACCGTGGCGGCGATCCAGCACATCAACGTAGTGGGCAACACCAAGTTTGCCGACGAAGACCTGATCGACCTGTTCGAGCTCAAGACCACCAACTGGCTATCGTTCTTCAAGAACGACGACAAGTACGCCCGTGAAAAACTCTCCGGTGACCTGGAGCGTCTGCGTTCCTACTACCTGGACCGTGGCTATATCAACATGGATATCGCTTCGACCCAGGTGTCCATCACCCCGGACAAGAAACACGTGTACATCACGGTCAACGTCAACGAAGGCGAGAAGTACCGCGTTCGCGACGTGAAGCTCAGCGGCGACCTGAAAGTGCCTGAAGACCAGGTCAAGTCCCTGCTGCTGGTCCAGAAGGACCAGGTGTTCTCGCGCAAGCTGATGACCACTACATCCGAACTGATCACCCGCCGCCTGGGTAACGAAGGTTATACCTTCGCCAACGTCAACGGCGTGCCGACCCCCCATGATGATGACCACACCGTCGACATCACCTTTGTCGTCGACCCGGGCAAGCGTGCCTACGTCAACCGCATCAACTTCCGTGGCAACACCAAGTCCGAGGACGAAGTGCTGCGTCGCGAAATGCGCCAGATGGAAGGTGGCTGGGCTTCGACCTACCTGATCGACCAGTCCAAGACCCGTCTTGAGCGCCTGGGCTTCTTCAAGGAAGTCAACGTCGAAACCCCGGCCGTACCGGGTGTGGATGACCAGGTCGACGTGAACTACGCCGTGGAAGAACAGGCATCCGGCTCGATCACCGCCAGTGTCGGCTTTGCACAGAGCGCCGGCCTGATCCTCGGTGGCTCGATCACCCAGAACAACTTCCTGGGTACCGGTAACAAGGTATCCATCGGCCTGACCCGTAGCGAATACCAGAGCCGCTACAACTTCGGTTATGTGGACCCCTACTGGACGGCTGACGGTGTGAGCCTGGGCTACAACGCCTTCTACCGCACCACCGACTACAAAGACCTCGACGTCGACGTGGCAAGCTATGCGATCGACAGCCTGGGTGCCGGTGTCAACGTGGGCTACCCGATCAGCGAGACCTCGCGCCTGACCTTCGGTCTGACCGCGCAGCAGGATGAGATCAAGACCGGTGTCTACACCGTGGACGAGATCTTCGACTTCACCCGCCGCGAAGGTGACAAGTTCCTCAACTTCAAGGCCTCGGCCGGTTGGTCCGAGTCCACCCTGAACAAAGGTGTGCTGGCCACCCGTGGTCACTCCCAGAGCCTGACCCTGGAAGCCACCACCCCAGGTAGCGACCTGTCGTTCTTCAAGCTCGACTACCGTGGCCAGTTGTTCACGCCGTTGAGCGATAACTACACCATGCGCCTGCACACGGAATTGGGCTATGGTGATGGCTACGGTTCGACCGATGGCCTGCCGTTCTACGAGAACTACTACGCCGGTGGTTTCAACTCGGTACGTGGTTTCAAGGACAGTACCCTGGGTCCTCGCGGTACGCCGAGCCGTGGTGTTGATAAGACGGGTAACGTGGGCACAGTTGCGGACTCGGACAATGATCCGCTGCCATTTGGTGGTAACGTGCTGATTCAAGGCGGTGCGGAAATTCTATTCCCGCTGCCGTTCGTCAAGGACCAGCGTTCCCTGCGGACCTCGGTCTTCTGGGATGTGGGTAACGTATTCGACTCCAAGTGCGAGCAGATCCGTAACCCGAGTGGCTTGAAGTCCAACACCCAGTGCAACGACGTCAGCCTGAGCAATCTGGCCAGTTCCGTGGGTGTGGGTGTGACCTGGATTACCGCCCTGGGCCCGTTGAGCTTCGCCTTGGCGATGCCAGTCAAGAAACCGGATAACGCTGAAACCCAGATTTTCCAATTTTCCCTCGGCCAGACGTTCTAAGCGTCCGACCCAAGATAACGACAACGGATTCTGTAGGAGTGCATCGTGCGTAAGTTGACTCAATTGGTTCTTCTGGCAACCGTGCTGGTCGCAACCCCGGCGTTTGCCGAAATGAAAATCGCCGTCCTGAACTATCAGATGGCCCTGCTGGAATCCGACGCGGCCAAGAAGTACGCCGTGGATGCCGAGAAAAAATTCGGTCCGCAACTGACCAAGCTCAAGACCCTGGAAAGCAGCGCCAAGGGTATCCAGGATCGTCTGGTCGCCGGTGGCGATAAAATGCAGCAAGGCGAGCGTGAGCGTCTGGAGCTTGAATTCAAGCAAAAGGCCCGTGACTACCAGTTCCAGTCCAAGGAGCTGAACGAGGCCAAGGCTGTTGCCGACCGCGAAATGCTCAAGCAACTGAAGCCAAAACTCGACAGCGCCGTGGAAGAAGTCATCAAGAAAGGTGCTTTTGACCTGGTCTTCGAGCGTGGCGCCGTGATTGACGTCAAACCTCAATACGACATCACCCGCCAGGTGATCGAGCGCATGAACCAGCTGAAGTAAACCATGACTGCGACTATCAAACTCGGTCAATTGGCCGAGTTCCTGGGAGCTACCTTGCGTGGCTCCAAGGAGAAGGAAATCACTGGGCTAGCCACCTTGCAGGAGGCTGGCCCAGCTCAGTTGAGCTTCCTCGCAAACCCCCAATACCGTAAATACCTGGGCGACAGCCAGGCCGCAGCCGTATTGCTGAAGGCCGCTGACGCCGAGACGTTTGCCGGGGATGCGCTGGTGGTGGCTGACCCTTACGCGGCTTATGCGCGGGTTTCCCATTTGTTCGACCCGAAACCCAAGGCTGCCCCAGGTATTCATCTGTCGGCCGTGGTTGCCGATGACGCCCAGGTTGATCCAGCGGCGAGCATTGGTGCGTTTGCGGTGATCGAGAGTGGTGCGCGCATTGGTGCCGGCGTGACTGTTGGTGCCCATTGCTTTATCGGTGCTCGCAGCGAAATCGGCGCAGGCGGCTGGCTCGCGCCGCGCGTGACCCTATACCACGATGTGCGTATCGGGCAGCGGGTAGTGATTCAGTCGGGTGCCGTGATCGGCGGCGAAGGCTTCGGCTTTGCCAATGAGAAGGGCATTTGGCAGAAGATCGCCCAGGTCGGCGGTGTGCTGATCGGTGACGATGTGGAGATTGGCGTCAACACCGCCGTCGATCGCGGGGCCTTGGCCGATACCGTGATTGGCAATGGTGTGAAGCTGGACAACCAGATCCAGATCGCCCACAACGTACAGATTGGCGATCACACGGCCATGGCCGCGTGCGTTGGCATCTCCGGTAGCACCAGGATCGGCAAGCATTGCATGCTGGCCGGTGGTGTCGGGCTGGTGGGCCATATTGAAGTTTGCGACAACGTATTCATTACCGGCATGACCATGGTCACCCACTCGATTACCGAGCCTGGGGCTTACTCTTCCGGTACAGCGATGCAACCCGCGGCCGAGTGGCGCAAGAGCGCGGCCCGTTTAAGGCAGTTGGACGACATAGCCCGGCGCCTGAAACATCTGGAAAAACGTGTTGGGGACGTGACCCCTGGCAGTAATGTTTCATCAGATGGCTGATACCATTTCCATATCAAGTGTGCACAGCAGCTAGACTGCCTTCTTGATTTGCTAGAGGGGCGTGCCTTAGTCCGCGCGCTCCCAATCTTTATTACAGGCTTCCCCCCGAAATGATGGACATCAACGAGATTCGCGAATACCTGCCTCACCGTTACCCGTTCCTGCTGGTGGACCGTGTAGTGGAGCTGAATGTTGAGGAGAAGCGCATTCGTGCCTACAAGAATGTCAGCATCAACGAACCCTTCTTCAATGGTCACTTCCCCGCGCACCCGATCATGCCGGGCGTGTTGATCATCGAAGCAATGGCGCAGGCCGCTGGTATCCTGGGTTTTAAAATGCTCGACCTGAAGCCTGCCGATGGCACGCTTTATTATTTCGTGGGCTCCGACAAACTGCGTTTCCGCAATCCGGTCACCCCAGGTGACCAGTTGATCCTGGAAGCCAAGTTTGTGAGTTGCAAGCGCCAGATCTGGAAGTTTGAATGCCAGGCATCCGTTGATGGCAAGCCTGTGTGCTCCGCCGAAATCATCTGCGCGGAACGCAAACTATGAGTTTGATTGACCCTCGCGCAATCATCGATCCGACGGCCGTACTGGCCGCCGACGTTGAGGTCGGCCCCTGGTCGATCGTCGGCGCAGGTGTGGAAATCGGCGAGGGGACAGTCATCGGGCCGCACGTGATCCTCAAGGGTCCGACCCGCATTGGCAAACACAACCGCATCTACCAGTTTTCCTCGGTAGGTGAAGACACGCCGGACATGAAGTACAAGGGTGAAGAAACCCGCCTGGTAATCGGTGATCACAACATCATTCGTGAAGGCGTGACCATTCATCGTGGTACCGTGCAGGATCGGGCAGAAACCACCCTGGGCGATCACAACCTGGTAATGGCCTATGCCCATATCGGTCATGACAGCGTGATTGGCAACCATTGCATCCTGGTCAATAACACCGCGCTGGCTGGTCATGTACACGTTGACGACTGGGCGATCCTGTCCGGTTTCACCCTGGTGCATCAGTACTGCCATATCGGCGCCCACAGCTTTTCCGGCATGGGTACGGCTATCGGCAAGGATGTACCGGCGTTCGTCACGGTCTTTGGCAACCCTGCCGAAGCCCGCAGCATGAATTTTGAAGGCATGCGCCGCCGTGGTTTCAGCGAAGATGCCATCCACGCCCTGCGTCGAGCCTACAAGGTGGTATATCGCCAGGGCCTGACGGTTGACCAGGCACTGGCCGATCTGGCCGAGCCGGCAGCGCTGTTTCCAGAAGTTGCCATATTCCGTGATTCGATCCAGGCATCGACTCGCGGCATCACCCGCTGACCATGGCCACACTGCGTATTGCATTGGTGGCCGGAGAAGCTTCCGGCGATATTCTCGGCGCGGGCCTGATGCGAGCCATCAAGGCGCAGCATCCGGCGGTGGAATTCATTGGGGTCGGCGGCCCCCTGATGCAGGCTGAAGGCCTGACCTCCTACTTTCCCATGGAGCGTTTGTCGGTCATGGGGCTGGTGGAAGTGCTGGGGCGCCTGCGTGAGCTGCTGGCTCGGCGCAAACTGCTGATCCAGACCCTGATTGCCGAAAAGCCGGACGTCTTTATCGGTATCGACGCACCGGACTTCACCCTCAATATCGAACTCAAGTTGCGTCAGGCCGGGATCAAGACTGTGCATTACGTCAGCCCGTCCGTGTGGGCGTGGCGGCAGAAGCGCGTGCTGAAGATCCGCGAAGGCTGCGACCTGATGCTGACCCTGCTGCCGTTCGAGGCGCGGTTCTACGAAGAGAAGGGCGTGCCGGTGAAGTTTGTCGGCCATACCCTGGCCGATACCATCCCGCTGCAAGCGGATCGCGCCGCCGCCCGCGCCGAGCTGGGCTTGCCCGAAGGGCCGCTGGTGGCGTTGATGCCCGGCAGCCGTGGCGGTGAAGTCGGGCGCCTGGGCGCACTATTTTTCGATGCGGCCGAGCGCCTACAGGCCTTGAAGCCTGGGGTCCGTTTTGTACTGCCATGCGCCAGCCCGCAGCGGCGTACGCAGATCGAGGCCCTGCTGGTGGGGCGCGACCTGCCCTTGACCCTGCTCGACGGTGGTTCGCACCTGGCCCTGGCTGCGTGTGATGCGGTGCTGATTGCTTCCGGCACCGCCACGCTGGAGGCCTTGCTCTACAAGCGCCCGATGGTCGTGGCCTACCGCCTGGCGCCGCTGACCTACTGGATTCTCAAGCGCATGGTCAAAAGTCCCTACATCTCCTTGCCCAACCTGCTGGCCCAGCGGTTGTTGGTGCCGGAGCTGTTGCAGGATGCTGCAACCCCCGACGCCTTGGCCCAGACCCTTCTGCCGTTGATCGACGGTGGCGAAGAGCAGACCCGTGGGTTTGACGAAATTCACCGTACCTTGCGCCGTGATGCGTCAAACCAGGCCGCCGATGCCGTGTTGACCTTGATCGGCCGCCATCAGGAAACCCTATGAAGACGCAAATGGGCCTGGATTTCAGCCTGGTCGCCCAAACCCACGAACTGGTCGCCGGTGTCGATGAGGTCGGGCGCGGCCCGTTGTGTGGTGCGGTAGTCACGGCAGCGGTGATTCTTGACCCGAGTCGTCCGATTCTCGGCCTCAATGACTCGAAGAAACTCACCGAAGCCCGTCGTGAAAAGCTTTTTGACGAAATCTGCGAAAAAGCCCTCAGCTGGCATATTGCCAGGGCCGAAGTCGAGGAAATCGACGAACTGAACATCCTGCATGCCACGATGCTGGCCATGCAGCGCGCCGTCGAGGGGCTGCACATCACCCCGAAACTGGCGATGATCGACGGTAATCGCTGCCCGAAGCTGGCGATGCCGGCCGAAGCCGTGGTCAAGGGCGATAGCAAGGTGCCGGCGATTGCCGCCGCCTCGATCCTGGCCAAGGTCAGTCGCGACCGTGAAATGGCGGCGTTTGAGCTGATCTATCCGGGCTATGGCATTGGCGGCCATAAAGGCTACCCGACGCCCGTGCATCTGGAAGCCCTGGCCCGGTTGGGCCCCACGCCGATCCACCGCCGCTCGTTCGCCCCGGTCCGCCAGGCTTACGAGGCACGCGAAAGCCAGGTCGAGATTTAGGCGCAGGCTGATGTTTTACGCAAGGCCCGGTACAATCCGGGCCTTGTTGTTTTCACACGTATCTAGACAGGATCACTATGCCGGCTTCATTCGTTCACCTGCGCCTGCACACTGAATACTCCCTGGTCGACGGCCTGGTACGGATCAAACCGCTGGTCAAAACCCTGGTGGGCATGAATATGCCTGCGGTGGCGGTGACCGACCAGAACAACATGTGCTCCCTGGTCAAGTTCTACAAGAGCGCCATGGGCGCGGGCATCAAGCCGATCTGCGGCGCCGACTTGTGGCTGTCCAACAAGGACCCCGATAACCCATTGAGCCGTATCAGCCTGTTGGCGATGAACGGCGTAGGTTATCGCAACCTGACTGAACTGATTTCCCGTGGTTTTATCGATGGCCAGCGCAATGGCTCGATCATCATCGAGCGCGAATGGGTGGCCGAGGCCAGTGAAGGGCTGATCATGCTGTCGGCGGCCAAGGAAGGGGAGGTCGGGATTGCCTTGCTGGGCGGCAACCCCCAGGAGGCTGAGGTTCTCGCCCGTGACTGGATGACGGTATTCCCTGACCGCTTCTACCTGGAAATCCAGCGTACCAACCGCCCCAACGACGAAGAACACCTGCACGCCGCCGTGGCCCTGGCCGAAAAGCTGGGCGCGCCGCTGGTGGCGACCAACGATGTGCGCTTTATCAAGAAGGAAGACTTCGAGGCCCACGAAACCCGCGTGTGCATCGGCGAAGGCCGGGCGCTGGACGATCCGCGTCGCTCGAAGAACTACAGCGAAGAGCAGTACCTCAAGAGCGCCGAGGAAATGGCCGAGCTGTTCAGCGACCTGCCCGAGGCCCTGGAAAACTCCGTCGAAATTGCCAAGCGCTGCAATATCGAAGTGAAGCTGGGCAAGCACTTCTTGCCCAACTTCCCGATTCCCGATGGTATGACCATCGATGAATATTTCCGCAAGGTGTCGTTCGATGGCCTGGAAGAGCGTCTGTCCGTCCTGCTGCCCAGGGACACCACCGAAGATTATGACGCCAAGCGCCAGGTGTATGTCGACCGGCTGAATTTCGAGCTGGATATCATTATCCAGATGGGGTTCCCCGGTTACTTCCTGATCGTAATGGACTTTATCCAGTGGGCCAAAAGCAACGGCGTGCCGGTTGGGCCTGGCCGGGGGTCGGGTGCCGGCTCGCTGGTGGCTTATGTGCAGAAGATCACCGACCTTGACCCGCTGGAATATGACCTGCTGTTCGAGCGGTTCCTGAACCCGGAACGGGTATCGATGCCCGACTTCGACGTCGACTTCTGCATGGATGGTCGTGACCGGGTCATCGAATATGTGGCCGAGAAATATGGCCGCAACGCGGTAAGCCAGATCATTACCTTTGGTTCCATGGCGGCCAAGGCGGTAATCCGCGACGTGGCGCGGGTGCAGGGCAAGTCCTACGGCCTGGCGGATCGTCTGTCGAAGATGATCCCCTTTGAAGTCGGCATGACCCTGGAAAAAGCCTACGAGCAGGAAGAAATCCTGCGCGACTTCATCAAGGTCGATGAAGAAGCCGCCGAAATCTGGGAGATGGCGCGCAAGCTCGAAGGCGTGGTGCGTAACGTCGGCAAGCACGCCGGTGGTGTGGTCATCGCGCCGACCAAGCTGACCGACTTTTCGCCGATCTATTGCGACGAAGAAGGCGATGGCCTGGTAACCCAGTTCGACAAGGACGACGTGGAGGCGGCCGGCCTGGTGAAGTTCGACTTCCTCGGCTTGCGAACCCTGACAATCATCGACTGGGCGCTCAAGACCATCAACCGCGAGCGCGCCAAGGTCAATGAAGCACCGCTGGATATCGCCTTTATCCCGCTGGACGACAAGCCGACCTACGCCCTGCTGCAAAAAGCCGAAACCACGGCGGTATTCCAGCTTGAATCCCGCGGCATGAAGGAGCTGATCAAAAAGCTCAAGCCCGACTGCCTGGAAGACTTGATCGCACTGGTGGCCCTGTTCCGTCCGGGCCCGCTGCAATCGGGCATGGTTGACGACTTTATCAACCGTAAGCACGGGCGTGCCGAACTGGCCTACCCGCACTCCGACTACCAGTACGAAGGCCTCAAGCCGGTACTGGCGCCGACCTACGGCATCATCCTGTATCAGGAACAGGTGATGCAGATCGCCCAGGTCATGGCCGGTTACACCCTGGGTGGCGCGGACATGCTGCGCCGGGCCATGGGTAAGAAAAAACCCGAAGAAATGGCCAAGCAGCGCGGCGGTTTCATTGAAGGTTGCGCCACCAACAATATCGATGCTGACCTTGCCGGTAACATCTTTGACCTGGTGGAAAAATTCGCCGGTTATGGCTTCAACAAATCCCACTCCGCCGCCTACGGCCTGGTGTCGTACCAGACGGCCTGGCTGAAGGCCCACTACCCGGCGCCATTTATGGCGGCGGTGCTTTCGGCGGATATGCACAACACCGACAAGGTCGTGACCTTGATCGAAGAAGTGCGGACCATGAAGCTGCGTCTCGACGCGCCGGATGTGAACGCCTCGGAGTTCAAGTTCACCGTGAACGACGAAGGCCGCATCATCTACGGTCTGGGCGCGATCAAGGGCGTGGGCGAAGGCCCGGTTGAGGCGATCACCGAGGCGCGCCAGGATGGGCCGTTCAAGGACCTGTTCGACTTCTGCGCCCGGGTCGACCTCAAGCGCATCAATAAACGGACCCTGGATGGCCTGATCCGCAGCGGCGCACTCGACCGCCTTGGCCCATACTTCCATGACGAGCCGAAGGCCTACCAGGCCAATATCGACCGCAACCGCGCGGTACTGCTGACCGCCATGGAAGAAGCGATCAAGGCCGCCGAACAGACCGCCCGCACCCACGACAGCGGGCATGCCGACCTGTTTGGCGGGCTGTTCGTCGAAGAAGACGCCGATGTGTACGCCAACCACCGCAAGGCCAAGGAGCTGACCCTCAAGGAGCGGCTCAAGGGTGAAAAAGACACCCTGGGCCTGTACCTCACCGGTCACCCGATTGACGAATATGAAGGCGAGATCCGCCGTTTCGCCCGCCAGCGCATCATCGACCTGAAACCGGCGCGTGATACCCAGACCGTGGCCGGGATGATCATTGCCCTGCGGGTAATGAAGAACAAAAAGGGCGACAAGATGGGGTTCATCACCCTTGACGACCGCTCCGGGCGTATCGAAGCGTCGCTGTTTGCCGACGCGTTCCATTCCGCGCAGTCGCTGTTGCAGACCGACGCGATGGTGGTGGTGGAAGGCGAGGTCAGCAACGATGACTTCTCCGGCGGCCTGCGCCTGCGGATCAAGCGTGTGATGAGCATGGAAGATGCCCGCACCAACCTGGCCGAAAGCCTGCGCCTGAAGGTGAAAACCGAAGCGCTCAAGGGCGATCAGCTACGCTGGCTGGGGGACTTGCTCAAGCGTCACCGTGGCGCGTGCCCGGTGACCATGGAATACACCGGCAGCGATGCCAAGGCGATGTTGCAGTTTGGCGAGACGTGGCGAATTGACCCGGCCGATGGCTTGATTCAAGCATTGCGTGACCAGTTCGGGCGTGACAACGTCTTCCTCCAATACCGTTGACGGTCAGGGCTGGTTTTTACCCCTGACCTCGACTCAACATTTAATCTCGACCTTGACGCGCCTCTCCCTTAAGGTAGGGCGCGAATAGACCACCGGCTGGCCAGGCACTCCCTGGCCGTCGACCCAAGACGGACGCTTATGAACCCGAATTTTCTTGATTTCGAACAGCCGATCGCTGACCTGCAAGCCAAGATCGAAGAGCTGCGCCTGGTCGGCAATGACAATTCGCTGAATATCGGCGATGAAATCTCCCGCCTGCAAGACAAGAGCAAGACGCTCACCGAAGACATCTTCGGCAAGCTGACCAGCTGGCAGATCGCGCGCCTGGCCCGCCACCCGCGCCGTCCGTACACCCTGGACTATATCGATCACATCTTCACCGAGTTCGACGAGTTGCATGGCGACCGTCACTTCTCTGATGACGCGGCGATTGTCGGCGGTATTGCCCGCCTGGACGACCAGCCAGTGATGGTGATCGGCCATCAGAAGGGCCGTGAAGTGCGCGAGAAAGTGCGTCGCAACTTCGGCATGCCGCGCCCGGAAGGCTACCGCAAGGCCTGCCGCCTGATGGAAATGGCCGAACGCTTCAAAATGCCGATCCTGACCTTTATCGACACCCCGGGCGCCTACCCAGGCATCGACGCTGAAGAGCGCAACCAGAGCGAAGCGATTGCCTGGAACCTGCGAGTGATGTCACGCCTGAAAACCCCGATCATCGCGACCGTGATCGGTGAAGGCGGTTCCGGCGGTGCGCTGGCCATTGGCGTCTGCGACCAACTGAACATGCTGCAATATTCCACCTACGCGGTGATCTCGCCGGAAGGTTGCGCCTCGATCCTGTGGAAAACCGCCGAAAAGGCCCCGGATGCTGCCGAAGCCATGGGCATCACCGCTGATCGCCTCAAAGGCCTGGGCATCGTCGACAAAGTGATCGCCGAGCCCCTGGGCGGCGCCCACCGCGACCCGGCTGCTGCATCGGCCACCATCCGCGCCGAACTTTGCGCGCAGTTGGACATGCTCAAGAAATTCGACAACGAGGCGCTGCTGGCCCGTCGTTACGAGCGCCTGATGAGCTACGGCCTCTAAGCCACTGCATCACCCCTGTGGGAGCGGGCTTATGTGGGAGCAGGCTTGTGTGGGAGCGGGCTTGCCCTAATGCCAGTCAGTTAAGCCTTTTTGTAGGAGCGAGCTTGCTCGCGGAGAACTTGAGAGCGCCGCGTTTACCTAGCAAACACGCGTTATCGTTGACGTCCTTCGCGAGCAAGCTCGCTCCTACAGAAAGCAGAATCCGCTTAACTGACTGGCATTAGGGCTTGCCCGCGATAGCAATGTATCAGTGCCAGATGGGTTGACTGGGACACCGCTATCGCGGCGATGCGGCGACCCGACAAGCCCGCTCCCACATTTGCGTTGTATATGCTTGGCTAACGTATTCCAGTTTTGCGGCGGTAACGTGCGATGAAACCAACCCTCCCCGCCAAACTCCTGCAAGCCCTGGCCCCCTGGCACAACGCTCCGGCCTGGCATATCGCCTACTCCGGCGGGCTCGACTCCACAGTCCTGCTGCACCTTCTCGCCGGTCTGGCAAAAACCCAACCTCTACCGCCACTGCATGCCGTCCATGTGCACCATGGCCTCCAAGCCGCAGCTGACGCCTGGCCCGCTCATTGCCAGGCGGTCTGTGAGGCCGCAGGCGTGCCGCTACGCGTCATGCGTGTGAGCGTGCAACCGGGCGCAAGCCTGGAGCGTGCAGCCCGTGATGCGCGCTACCAGGCGTTCGCCGAGGCGATCGGCCCAGGGGAGTTGCTACTGACTGGCCAGCACCGTGATGATCAGGCCGAAACCTTGCTGTTCCGCCTGCTGCGGGGCGCTGGGGTGCGGGGCCTGACCGGCATGCCAGCACAGCGCCCCTTGGGCAAGGGGCACCTGGTACGGCCGCTGCTGGAGGTGTCGCAAGCCGAGCTGGAAACCTACGCCCGCGAGCAGTCGTTGAGCTGGATCGAGGATCCCTCCAACGGCGATCCACGTTTCTCCCGTAATTACCTGCGTCATCAAGTATTTCCACTGCTCACCGCACGCTGGCCACAGGCCGCGAATACCCTGGCGCGAACCGCTGGGCATCTAGCGCAGGCCCAAGGGCTGCTCGATGAATTGGCGCAATTGGATGTGCAGGCTGCCCAGCGGCCATCGGCGCATGGGTGGCTACCGCTGCCATCGTTGGCACTTGCGCCGCTGCGCGATCTTTCCGACGCTCGTCAGCGCAACGCCCTACAGTACTGGCTGGCGCCGCTGACGTTGTTGCCCGACAGCGAGCACTGGATTGGCTGGCACACCTTGCGCGATGCCAAGGCGGACGCACAGCCCGTGTGGCGTTTGGCCGATGGCCAATTGCAGCGTTGCAACGATCGTATCTGGTGGATCCCTACCAAATGGTCAGAGTTTTCCGACAGTCCATTGAGCTGGTCGCACCCGCAAAACCCACTACAGTTACCCGGTAACGGCCAGTTGTATTTCAGCGGGCACGCCCCTGATGGCCCGTTGAGCGTCCGCTATCGCCAGGGCGGTGAAGTCATGGAACTGCCAGGCCGCGGCCGTCGCGACCTCAAGCGTTTGCTCAACGAAAGTGCTGTGCCAGGCTTTATCCGTGGCAGATTGCCGCTGCTGTACCAAGGCACCCGTCTGGTGGCCGTGGCCAACCTGGCAAGGGCCTCGACAGGGCAGGGGGATGACTGGCAATTACAGTGGGCGCCACCCACCTGCGATCAAGGTTTGAGCTGATAGCGCCTTTCCGGTAGACTACGCTCCCTTCTTGATACAACTTCTGTGGATTCTCCTGAAACACAGTCGTTGCCGATTACCAAGCAGTCTTTGCTGGGCGATTCCAAAAAATGTGTAGCGATCAACGTACCGGTGTTCCATTGCTGGTCTGTCACAACGCGGCGGTTTTTTTGAAAGGTGCACTGTGATTAATGCAGGTGATCGGGGGCTTCGGCCTTCCTTCGCTTTCCCCGGCGGCTCCGACCGCTTTAACGCAGACTTCTAGGGTTTTTCATGACGCGCTACATATTCGTCACGGGCGGTGTTGTTTCTTCATTGGGGAAAGGCATTGCCTCCGCTTCGTTGGCGGCCATCCTGGAGGCGCGGGGACTTAAGGTCACCATGCTCAAGCTGGACCCGTACATCAACGTCGACCCGGGCACCATGAGCCCGTTCCAGCACGGTGAAGTGTTCGTCACCCACGACGGCGCCGAGACCGACCTGGACCTGGGCCACTACGAGCGGTTCATCCGCACGACCATGACCCAGAACAACAACTTCACCACTGGCCGTGTCTACGAGCACGTGCTGCGCAAGGAGCGCCGTGGTGACTACCTGGGTGCAACCATCCAGGTGATCCCGCACATCACCGACGAAATCAAGCGCCGCATCATCAAGGGTGCAGGCGATGCCGACGTGGCCATGGTCGAGATCGGTGGCACCGTGGGTGACATCGAATCCCAACCGTTCCTCGAAGCCATCCGCCAGTTGCGTTTCGAAGTCGGCGCCAAGCGCGCGATGCTGATGCACCTGACGCTGGTGCCGTACATCGCCACCGCTGGCGAAACCAAGACCAAGCCTACCCAGCACTCGGTCAAGGAGCTGCGCTCCATCGGCCTGCAGCCGGACGTGCTGGTGTGCCGCTCCGATCACCCGATCGACATTTCCTCGCGCCGCAAGATCGCCCAGTTCACCAACGTTGAAGAACGTGCGGTGATTGCCCTGGAAGACGCCGACACCATCTACAAGATCCCGGGCATCCTGCATTCCCAGGGCCTGGATGACTTTGTGGTCGAGCGTTTCGGCCTGCAGTGCAATGGCGCGGACCTGTCCGAGTGGGAAGCGGTGGTTGATGCCAAGCTCAACCCCGAGCACGAAGTGACCATCGCCATGGTCGGCAAGTACATGGAACTGCTGGACGCGTACAAGTCGCTGATCGAAGCGATGAGCCACGCCGGCATCAGCAACCGGACCAAGGTCAACCTGCGCTACATCGACTCCGAAGACATCGAGAACCAGGGCACCGCGCTGCTCGAAGGCGTCGATGCGATCCTCGTGCCAGGCGGTTTCGGCCTGCGTGGCGTGGAAGGCAAGATCACCGCCGTACAGTACGCTCGTGAGAACAAGGTGCCGTACCTGGGTATCTGCCTGGGCATGCAAGTGGCGGTTATCGAGTTCGCTCGTAACGTGCTGGGTTGGAAAGACGCCAACTCCACCGAGTTCGATCACACCAGCGGCCACCCGGTCGTGGGCCTGATCACCGAGTGGGAAGATGCCACCGGCGCCGTTGAAACCCGTACCGCAAGCTCCGACCTGGGCGGCACCATGCGCCTTGGCGCACAGGATTGCCTGCTGGAGTCCGGCTCGCTGGTGCACGACTGCTATGGCAAGGACGTGATCGTCGAGCGTCACCGTCACCGTTATGAGGTGAACAACAACCTGCTGCCGCAGATCAAGGAAGCCGGCCTGAAAATCTCCGGTCGCTCCGGCGATGGCAAGCTGGTTGAAGTGGTCGAAGCCCCGGATCATCCATGGTTCGTCGCTTGCCAGTTCCACCCTGAGTTCACCTCGACTCCACGCGACGGTCACCCGTTGTTCAGCGGTTTCGTCAAGGCTGCACTGACGCAACATCAGAAGAAGGCGTAAACCTGATGGCCCAGAAGATCATTCGCGTAGGCGATATCGAAATTGCCAACGACAAGCCCATGGTGCTGTTTGGCGGCATGAACGTGCTGGAAAGCCGCGACATGGCGATGCAGGTCTGTGAAGAGTATGTGCGCGTTACCCAAAAGCTGGGTATCCCGTACGTGTTCAAGGCCAGCTTCGACAAGGCCAACCGTTCGTCCGTGACCTCCTATCGCGGCCCGGGCCTTGAAGAAGGCATGCGGATCTTCCAGGACATCAAGCAAGCCTTCGGCGTGCCGATCATCACCGACGTCCACGAGCCTGAGCAGGCTGCGGTGGTCGCCGAGGTGTGCGACATCATCCAGTTGCCGGCCTTCCTGTCGCGCCAGACCGACCTGGTCGTCGCGATGGCCAAGACCGGCGCGGTGATCAATATCAAGAAAGCCCAGTTCCTCGCACCCCTGGAAATGAAACATATCCTGAGCAAGTGCGTGGAAGCGGGTAACGACCAGTTGATCCTCTGCGAGCGTGGTTCGAGCTTCGGCTACAACAACCTCGTGGTGGACATGCTCGGTTTCGGCATCATGAAACAGTTTGAATACCCGGTGTTCTTCGACGTGACCCACGCGCTGCAAATGCCGGGTGGTCGCGCCGATTCCGCCGGTGGCCGACGTGCCCAGGTGCTGGACCTGGCCAAGGCCGGTATCAGCCAGTCCCTGGCTGGCCTGTTCCTGGAAGCCCACCCGGACCCGGACAACGCCAAATGCGACGGCCCGTGTGCCCTGCGCCTGGACAAGCTGGAGCCATTCCTGGCCCAGCTCAAGCAGTTGGACGAACTGGTCAAGAGTTTTCCGACGGTAGAGACCGCGTAACCCGCGTTTCTCCGGTAAACTTTCCGCGTTTTATGCTCAGGCCCCCGGGCCTGAGCCTTGTCGTCTGCAAGCCTGCCCCGTTGTTCCACCCTTGCGGTCGGTCAAAAGATTTCCTTCAGCTGCGTCGTTTTCGTCAACTTTGGAGTGTTTACAACAATGGCAAAAATCGTCGACATCAAAGGTCGTGAAGTTCTCGACTCCCGTGGCAACCCCACCGTCGAAGCTGACGTGCTTCTCGATAACGGCATCATCGGCAGCGCCTGCGCGCCGTCCGGTGCTTCCACAGGTTCGCGCGAAGCGCTGGAACTGCGTGATGGCGACAAGAGCCGTTACCTGGGCAAGGGTGTCCTCAAGGCCGTAGCCAACATCAACGGTCCGATCCGCGACCTGTTGCTGGGCAAGGACCCGCTGGACCAGAAAGCCCTCGATCACGCGATGATCAAGCTCGACGGCACCGAAAACAAAGGCAGCCTCGGCGCCAATGCGATCCTCGCTGTATCCCTGGCTGCTGCCAAGGCCGCTGCCCAGGACCAGGACCTGCCGCTGTACGCGCACATTGCCAACCTGAACGGCACCCCAGGCGTCTACTCGATGCCGGTGCCCATGATGAACATCATCAACGGTGGCGAACACGCAGACAACAACGTCGATATCCAGGAATTCATGGTGCAGCCAGTGGGCGCCAAGACCTTCTCCGAAGGCCTGCGCATGGGCACCGAGATTTTCCATCACCTCAAGGCTGTGTTGAAGGCCCGTGGCCTGAGCACTGCGGTGGGTGACGAAGGGGGTTTTGCACCGAACCTGGCGTCCAACGAAGATGCACTGAAAGTGATCTCTGAAGCCGTGGCCAACGCTGGCTACACGCTGGGCACCGACGTGACCCTGGCCCTGGACTGCGCGGCCAGCGAGTTCTATGAAGACGGCAAGTACAACCTGTCCGGCGAAGGCCAGGTGTTCAACTCCGAAGGTTTTGCTGAATACCTCAAGGGCCTGACCCAGCGCTACCCGATCATTTCGATCGAAGACGGCCTGGACGAGTCTGACTGGGACGGTTGGAAAATCCTTACCGACAAGATCGGCGAGAAGACCCAACTGGTCGGTGACGACCTGTTCGTGACCAACACCAAGATCCTGAAAGAAGGCATCGACAAGAAGATCGCCAACTCGATCCTGATCAAGTTCAACCAGATCGGCACCCTGACCGAAACCCTGGAAGCCATCCAGATGGCCAAGGCTGCGGGCTACACCGCCGTGATCTCCCACCGCTCCGGCGAAACCGAAGATTCGACCATTGCCGACCTGGCCGTGGGCACCTCGGCAGGCCAGATCAAAACCGGTTCCCTGTGCCGCTCCGACCGCGTTTCCAAGTACAACCAACTGCTGCGTATCGAAGAGCAATTGGGCGGTAAAGCCAAATACAACGGTCGTGGTGAGTTTCGCGGCTGAGTCGTTGATGGTAAAAAGACAACGGATTGTGTCGGAAAACTCACTTTAGAGTGAATTTGCGCACTAATCTGATGCCTATCAAGCACAAGCCTGGGTCTTCCAGGCTTCGTGCTATCAGTTGCTTCAAAAGTTTTGCATGGCTGTCTTTTTTCACTGGATACCCGATATTCGATGCGCAGTCCCAATTGGTTGTTCCTCGTCTTGCTCTTGCTGCTGGCTGGCCTGCAGTACCGCCTTTGGGTGGGCAATGGCAGCCTGGCGCAGGTAACCGACCTGACCCAGCAAATTGCCGCGCAGCACGCCGAGAATGAGGTGTTGCTGGAGCGCAACCGTGTACTCGATGCCGAAGTGCTTGAGTTGAAAAAAGGCATGGAGACCGTTGAAGAGCGGGCTCGTCATGAATTGGGCATGGTCAAGGAGGGCGAAACCCTCTACCAGTTGGCCCAATGAACGCCTGTTTACCGGCCTTCTGGGCCGTGATTCCTGCCGCGGGCGTCGGTGCCCGTATGGCCGCGGACCGTCCCAAGCAATATCTGCAGTTGGGCGGGCGCACGATTCTCGAACACAGCCTGGGCTGTTTCCTTGACCACCCGAGCCTCAAGGGGCTGGTGGTCAGCCTGGCGGTGGATGATCCTTACTGGCCCAACCTGGGGTGTGCCGGCGACCCGCGTATCCAGCGCGCGGATGGCGGGGCGCAGCGTTCAGGCTCGGTGCTTAATGCGTTGCTGCAACTCAATGCCCTGGGCGCCAGCGATGACGATTGGGTGCTGGTGCACGATGCCGCCCGGCCGAACCTGAGCCGCGAGGATCTCGACACGTTGCTGGCGGCGCTGGCGGACGACCCGGTGGGCGGCTTGCTGGCGGTGCCGGCCCGCGACACCCTCAAGCGCGTCGACAAGCAGGGGCGGGTGGTGGAAACCATTGACCGCAGCCTGATCTGGCAAGCCTACACCCCGCAAATGTTCCGCCTGGGCGCCTTGCATCGGGCCTTGGCCGATAGCCTGGTGGCCGATGCGCTCATCACCGATGAAGCCTCGGCCATGGAATGGTCCGGCCAGGCGCCACGCCTGGTCGAAGGGCGTGCGGACAATATCAAGGTGACCCGGCCGGAGGATCTGGAGTGGCTTAGGTTGCGGTGGGCTAATCGCCGGTAGGCTGCTGGACCGAGGTGACTTCATCGCAGGCAAGCCAGCTCCCACACTCGACTGCATGTGCCTGTTGGAATGCGGTCAAGTGTGGGAGCTGGCTTGCCTGCGATGAGGCCAGGCCTGAC
>NZ_LKBY01000046.1:0-267 GCF_002699915.1 Pseudomonas sp. ICMP 8385
TCGACTGGCAGCAAAGTGGAACTGAACGACACTGGCTCATGCGAGCGCGCAAACCGCTCAAATACGAGGTGATCGAAGAGTTGGGCGTGGGTGACTGGCTTGTACGGTTGACCGTTTCCCGGGATGCACTCAAGCAGCGTCCGGATCTTCCCAGCCATTGGCATGCGCGATTGATCGAGTATTCGATAGACGACAAACCCCGTCGCTACCTGACCTCGTTGGTTGACGCCGAACGTTACCCTGCCCATCAGGTGGCAGGGCATTACA
>NZ_LKBY01000047.1:0-250 GCF_002699915.1 Pseudomonas sp. ICMP 8385
TGTTGCTCAAGGTGGCGGTGTAGGTGATCTTGCCGCCTTCGTTGACGGCGCTTGGCGCGGTCAGGGTGACGGTGGTGGTGTTATCGGTGCTCGGGGTATCCGTCACGACGGTGGTGACTTTATCGGTACCCGGAACCAGGTTTTCAAAGTGCTCGCCACCGGTGACTTCCTTGATGCCGGTAGTAACAGTCTGGTCGCCTTTGTACACGTCATCCGGGGCCACAACCGAAACAGTGCCGCTCGATTGGTC
>NZ_LKBY01000048.1:0-246 GCF_002699915.1 Pseudomonas sp. ICMP 8385
TTATCTGGACAGCTTGCCTGGCTGGGCAAAACGGTGCATGAGTGAACTGTTAGAGCACACCAGCCATATCGAGGACCGCTTGGTAGAGCTTGATAGAGCAATCAGCCAGATTGCTCGTGAAGATGATCGTAGCCGTAGATTGCTGCAATTGCGCGGGGTTGGCTCGACCACGGCGAGTGCCTTGGTTGCCAGTATTGGGGATGGGCACGACTTCAGAAATGGTCGCCAAGTGGCTGCATGGCTCGG
>NZ_LKBY01000049.1:0-241 GCF_002699915.1 Pseudomonas sp. ICMP 8385
TGGCGCACTTCGGTCGCCGGTTTCGAAGACGCCCTCAAGGTGCAGGCAGGCGTCGTGGGCAACATCGAACCCGCCCGCACCGAAATGCAGGCGCTCGTCGGCCGCAGCCAGGCCGCGACCGGTGCCTTGCAGGCGACCCAAGCCGGTAATCAACTCCTCGCATTGCAAAGCCAGCAGATTTCTGACTTGACGGCGGCCATCGCCGCGCAGAACCGGGCGCAATCGCTCGAAGCCGCGCGTG
>NZ_LKBY01000050.1:0-236 GCF_002699915.1 Pseudomonas sp. ICMP 8385
CCAGTTGCGCCGTGTTTTTGGCCAAGCCGCGAAAGCGCACCTTGGTGTAACCGAACTGGCGCTTGATTACCCGGAACGGATGCTCGACCTTGGCGCGCCCCTGAGCCTTGGCCTTTTCAATCTTGCGCTTGGCTTTGTACAGCACGCTGCGCTTATCGAGTTTTTTGTAGGTGCTGCGGCGTGCCGCCACCTGCCAGATAACTTCACGTCCTTCATGCTCGGGCCGCTTTTCGACA
>NZ_LKBY01000051.1:0-236 GCF_002699915.1 Pseudomonas sp. ICMP 8385
CTGCCGGGCCAGTACGTCAATCTGCAAGTGCCGGGCAGCGACCAGACCCGCGCCTATTCCTTCAGCTCGCTGCAAAAGGATGGCGAGGTCGGCTTCCTGATCCGCAACGTGCCGGGCGGGCTGATGAGCAGCTTCCTGACCAGCCTCGCCAAGGTCGGCGATAGCGTCAGTCTGGCTGGACCGCTGGGCGCGTTCTATCTGCGCGAGATCAAGCGGCCGCTGCTGTTGCTGGCGGG
>NZ_LKBY01000052.1:0-230 GCF_002699915.1 Pseudomonas sp. ICMP 8385
CTCCTTGCGGGTTTGCTTGCGCTTGCCAGCGTACTCGGCGTCGGCGAAGGTCATCTGCTTCATCGGGAAACTCGGTGGGGGGGGTCGCGGTATTTTGCCAAATCAGAAAGTCTTTTTCAGAGTTTCCTTAGTGAAGTTATCAATTCTAGCTCCGTTATCAGCAATCACCTTCGAAACTGTCGACTCTGCAGTTGCTCGATCATGGAAGGTAGAGGCTGTGGGCACGTAAG
>NZ_LKBY01000053.1:0-224 GCF_002699915.1 Pseudomonas sp. ICMP 8385
CTGTGAGCGAAGCGAGAGGCTGGAGAGGATGTCAAACGGTTGTTGAGGTCGTACCCAAGCACAAGAAAAACCCCGCCGTGGCGGGGTTGCAGTCATCGACTCGTAGGTGTAGCGGCCTGCATTTAAAAACGTCCCGACCTGCAATCAATACGATTTTCGACCGGAATTAACTGCGACTGACCGGCCCGGCAAACCAGCATTAACTGCGAATGAGCCTGCATTGA
>NZ_LKBY01000054.1:0-221 GCF_002699915.1 Pseudomonas sp. ICMP 8385
CCTGCATTCGTCAGTAAATGTCGGCGCGCCATCCACAGGTTCGACAGAGCGAACAGTGTCACCAGTTGCGCCGTGTTTTTGGCCAAGCCGCGAAAGCGCACCTTGGGGTAACCGAACTGGCGCTTGATTACCCGGAACGGATGCTCGACCTTGGCGCGCACCTGAGCCTTGGCCTTTTCAATCTTGCGCTTGGCTTTGTACAGCACGCTGCGCTTATCGAG
>NZ_LKBY01000055.1:0-219 GCF_002699915.1 Pseudomonas sp. ICMP 8385
CGAGCTGGCGGCCGGCATCCTCGCTGTCATCAATGGCTATCTGGGCGACCGCGGCCTGTCGCTGCGCCAGGGCACCATCGTCGATGCAACGCTGATCAATGCGCCCAGTTCGGCCAAGAACAAGGACGGCAAGCGCGACCCGGAAATGCACCAGACCAAGAAGGGAAACCAGTATTATTTTGGCATGAAGGCCCACATCGGCGCCGATGACGAATCGGG
>NZ_LKBY01000056.1:0-39082 GCF_002699915.1 Pseudomonas sp. ICMP 8385
CTCGGCGTCGGCGAAGGTCATCTGCTTCATCGGGAAACTCGGTGGGTGGGGTCGCGGTATTTTGCCAAATCAGAAAGTCTTTTTCAGAGTTTCCCTAGGGCAAGCGTTACCGACTCTCGACCACGCCGTGGGGCCCACGATTATTTACTCACCAACGCAAATGGCGGATGCAGGACGGTGGCGCTTGCCACCGGCTTGCTGCGCTTGGCCACCTGCTCGACCAAGGCGGCCACGCGCTCGGTAGCGGTGATGGGCAGCATATGGCCACGGCCTTCGACCAGTTGCAGCTTCAGCCCCGGCACCTTGTCCGCCAGGGCCTGGCCATGCTTGCGAAAGTCCAGGACCTTGTCCCGCGAGCCATAGATCAGGCCGATGGGCAGGCGTAGTTGTGGATAGCGCTTGACCATCTCCGACAGGTAATCGTTGACCAGGCCGATTTCGGTGGAGGCGGCATAGAAGTTGTCGGGGCGCATCCCCAGCAGACCACCGCCACGGGTAGCGAAGTCGGCCGGCGCCGGGTCGGGAGCGAACACGCCCTTGACCACCGCGCCGCTGCTGAGCAGGCCGATGGGCACCGTCAGCGTGCGCGACACCCAGCGCCGCAGCCACGCCGGGCGCACCGCCAACGATAGAAACACTAGGGGAAGCATGCGCTGGGGATGGGTCAGGGGTGCCACCAACACCAGCCCGGAGACCGCATGGGGATGGTCCAGGGCCAGCGCCAGGGAGATCGCTCCGCCCAGGGAATGCCCCAGCACCAGGGGCTGGCCCAGGTCCAGGGTCTGGATAAAGGTCGCCACTTGCCGGGCCTGGCTTGGCAGGTCGGCGCCGGTGCCTGTGTGACGGGTGGAATAGCCTGAGCCGGGGCGGTCCAGGGTGATCACCCGAAAGTGCTCGCGCAATTGCGCCGACAAGGCATAGGTCAGGTTGCGACTGCTGCCCATCAGGCCGTGGATCATCACCAACGGCGGGCCCTTGCCCTCGTCTACATAATGAAAGCGCTCGCCATCGACCTCCAGAAAGCGCCCGTTGCTTGGAACAACCGCTTCGATACGGCGCGTCATCCAGGCACTCAAGCCCCACAACAGCGCACTGACAGCAATAAACACAGCCGCAGCGACAACCCATTCGACAGCCATAGCTCGGTCCTCTGCTTCCCTGCTGCTGGCGATCCGACCGGTATTGGTCAAGACCTCAGCTATCGTCCACACCCTGGACTTCAACTGCGTGCGTAAAGCGTTCGTCCGTCGGACAAATCGCACATAAAGGACAAGGTTCTAGCGTAGACGACATTTTCAGGTAGATTATTTAATAATCTTTTTTAAAATAATAAATACAATTTTTCTTTGCAATGGTGTTCTATCTAAAAGCCAAAAACAAAAAAGGAGCACATCCGATGTCAATACCCGTAAGGCGCCTACAGCCCACGAGGGACACCCTATGAATGCCTCTACCCAGCCGGGCGGCCCGGCAGATTGCGTGGATATCGCGATCATTGGCTCAGGCTTTGCCGGCCTGTGCATGGCGATCAAACTCAAGCAGGCCGGGCTCGACGACTTTTTCATTGCCGAACAGGCCGACGCCCTGGGCGGCACCTGGCGCGACAACCACTACCCGGGCTGCGCCTGCGATGTGCAATCCCACGTCTATTCGTTTTCCTTTGCGCCCAACCCCGACTGGACCCGGCAGTTCGCCCCCCAGGCGGAAATCCGCGCCTACCTGGAACACTGTGCGCAGCGCTTTGAACTGGCGCCGTACCTGTGTTTTGGCATGGGGCTTACAAAGGCTGTATTCGATGAGCAACTGCAACGCTGGCAGTTGCAGTTCAGCAATGGGCGCCAGGTCAGTGCGCGGGTCTTGGTGTCGGGGATGGGCGGCCTGTCCCGCCCGGCGCTGCCGGATATTGCGGGGCTGGACAGTTTCAAGGGCAAGCGCTTTCACTCCCAGCAGTGGGACCATGACTATTCACTCAAGGGCAAACGCGTGGCGGTGATTGGCACTGGCGCCAGTGCCATCCAGTTCGTGCCGCAGATCGCCCCGCAGGTGGCGCACCTGGACCTGTTCCAGCGCACCCCGCCGTGGATCATGCCCAAGCCCGACCGCCCCATTTCACCGGTTGAACGCTGGGCCTTCAAACATCTGCCGTTCACCCAGCGCCTGGTGCGCGGGGCCCTCTACTGGGCCCTGGAAGGTCGGGTGGTGGGGTTTGCGCTGCACCCGCGCCTGATGAAAGTGGTGCAGAAAATCGCCCTGCGCCACCTGCACAAACAGGTGGCGCGCCCTTCCCTGCGCAAGGTGTTGCGGCCGGACTACACCATCGGCTGCAAGCGCGTGCTGATCTCCAATGACTACTACCCGGCGCTGTCGCGCAGTAATGTCGAGGTGGTCACCGAGCCTGTGCTGCGGGTCGAGGCCGATGGGGTGATCACCGCCGATGGCATCAAGCACCCGGCCGACTGCCTGATCTTCGGCACCGGGTTCCAGGCCGCCGATCCCCTGCCCCGCGACTGCATCATCGGGCGCGGCGGCATCGACTTGATGGACGCCTGGCACGACGGCGCCCATGCCTACAAGGGCACCACCGTGCCGGGCTACCCGAACCTGTTCCTGATCGTCGGGCCCAATACCGGCCTGGGCCACAACTCGATGATTCTGATGATCGAGGCGCAAGTCACCTACATCCTCGACGCGCTGCAACAGATGCGCCGCCAGCAAATCGCCACGGTAGAGGTCAAGCCAGCAGTAGAACGCGCCTACAACCAGCAAATCCAGGCAAAACTGCAGCGCACCATCTGGAACACCGGCGGCTGCCGCAGTTGGTACCTCGACCCGCGTACCGGCAAAAACACCACGTTGTGGCCCGGTTCGACCTGGCGCTTCAAACAAATCACCCGTCAGTTCGCCCTGCGTGATTATCAAGCCACCCCACAGGTAGCCGGCGCCACACTGCGCACCGTCACACCACCCCATGCCACCGCAGAAGGAAGCCTGTCATGAAGTCATTCAATGGCCGTGTGGCGGCCATCACCGGTGCCGCGTCCGGCATGGGCCGCGCCTTGGCCTTGGCCCTGGCGCGCGAGGGTTGCCACCTGGCCCTGGCAGACAAGAACCAGGCCGGGCTGCAACAAACCGTGGAGCTGATCCAGCGCAGCACCCTGGCGCCGATCCGCGTGACCTCCCGGGAGCTGGATGTTGCCGACCGCCAGGCCATGGAGGATTGGGCGGCCAGTTGCGCGGCCGAGCATGGCCAGGTCAACCTGATCTTCAACAATGCCGGGGTGGCCCTGTCGAGCACCGTGGAAGGCGTGGACTATGCCGACCTGGAGTGGATCGTCGGCATCAACTTCTGGGGCGTGGTCTACGGCACCAAGGCCTTCTTGCCCTACCTCAAGGCCAGCGGCGACGGGCATGTGGTCAACACCTCCAGTGTGTTCGGCCTGTTCGCCCAGCCCGGCATGAGCGGCTACAACGCCACCAAGTTCGCGGTGCGCGGCTTTACCGAAGCCCTGCGCCAGGAGCTGGATTTGCAACGCAGCGGGGTCTCGGCCACTTGCGTACACCCCGGCGGGATCCGTACCGACATCTGCCGCAGCAGCCGGATCGACGCGAATATGACCGGGTTCCTGATCCACAGCGAACAACAGGCCCGCGCCGACTTCGAGAAGCTGTTTATCACCGACGCCGACCAGGCCGCCAAGGTGATCCTGCAAGGCGTGCGCAAAAACAAACGCCGCGTGCTGATCGGCCGCGATGCCTACGCCCTGGACTGGCTCGCGCGCTGCCTGCCGGCGGCCTACCAGGCACTGGTGGTGTTTGCCAGCCGGCGCATGGCCCCCAAACAGCGCAAAGCCCCGCTGCCCAACCCCCTCTCTGAACAGGAGTCGCCATAATGCTGCCCATTCGCCGCGACCTGCATTTCACCCTGCCCGCCGAACGCATCAAGGACTGGCACGAGCAAGGCCCGTTTATCACGCATTTTTTCAATGCCCTGTCGCTGCTGTTTCCCCAGGGCGAGCTGTTCTTCATGGACAGCGTGCGCCACTATCGCCAGCGCATCGACGACCCGGCGTTGAAAAAGGAGATCCAGGGCTTTATCGGCCAGGAAGCCATGCACAGCCGTGAGCACGTGGCCTATAACGACCTGCTGCAAGCCGCCGGGCTGCCGGCCCATCTGCTCGACCGGCGCTTGAAAATGTTCCTCGACCTGCAAAAGAAGCACCTGCCGCCGGCCTTCAACCTGGCGGTGACCATCGCCCTGGAACACTACACGGCGATGCTCGCGGAAATCCTGCTCAGCGACCCCACCCGCTTTGGCGATTCGCTCAAGGGCTACCAGCAAATGTGGTACTGGCATGCCCTGGAGGAAACGGAACACAAAGCCGTGGCCTTCGATGTGTGGAACAGCGTGATCAAGCCCGGGCCCGGGCGATATCTGCTGCGCACCGGGGCCATGTTGTCCACGACGGTGATTTTCTGGTTGGTGGTGTTTGATTTCCACCTGCGCCTACTGATCGCCGACCGCCGTGCGGGCGGGCATCTGAAGGGGTTCTGGCGGATGCTGAAGTTTCTCTACGGACCCAAGGGCGTGTTCCCGCGCATGGCGCGGCCGTGGCTGCATTATTTCAAGCCGGGGTTTCATCCGTGGGATCACGATAACCGGGTGCGACTGGAAGGGATCGATAAGCTGGTGGAAGAAGTGGAGCGCACCAACTCGGTTGCCGGAACGTAGCCTTGCAGGAGCCGGCTTGCCGGCTCCTGCAGCACGCCAACGGCTCAGACCGTACGCGAAAACTGGCCCTTCTGCTCCCCGCCCAAGTACGCATCAAAGGCCATCGCCACACTGCGCACCATCAGTTGCCCCTGGGGCAGCAACTGCACCCCATCGTCCTCGACATGCAGCAAACCATCCGCCACTTGCTCATCCAACTGTGACAGCGCATGGGCAAAGTATTCGGTAAAACGGATCGCATGCCCGGCCTCGACCCCGGCAAAATCAATGCGCCCATGGCACATCAAGCCGTTGATCACGTCGCGGCGCAGCACGTCATCAGCGTTCAGGCGGTAGCCGCGCTGCACCGGCAACAACCCGGCGTCGATCCGCGCGTAGTACTGGGACAACTCCTTGACGCTCTGGCTGTAGCTGTCGCCCACCTTGCCGATGGCCGAGACGCCCAGGCCGATCAGGTCGCAATCGGCATGGGTCGAGTAGCCCTGGAAGTTGCGCTGCAAGGTGCCATTCGCCCGGGCCAGGGCCAGTTCGTCGTCGGGCAAGGCGAAGTGGTCCATGCCGATATACACATAACCGGCCTCGGTCAGCCGGCGAATAGTCAATTCCAGTAATTCCAGCTTGCGCTCCGGCGGGGGCATGTCTTCGGGGCGGATCATGCGCTGGGCGCGGATTTGCGTGGGCAAATGCGCATAGCTGTAGGCCGCCACGCGGTCCGGGCGCAGGGCAATTAGCTTGGCCAGGGTCACGTCGAAACTGGCCACAGTCTGCAATGGCAGGCCGTAGATCAAATCCACACTGATCGACTTGAACCGCGCCTCACGCGCCGCCCGGACCAATTGCACGATCTGCTCCTCGCTCTGCACGCGATTGACCGCCGCCTGCACAGCGGCATCAAAGTCCTGCACGCCAAAACTCAGGCGATTGAAGCCCAGTGCGCGCAGGTTGTGGATGCGCTCGACACTGATGGTGCGCGGGTCCACTTCAATGGAAAACTCATGGCGGTCGCTGGTATCCAGGCTGAAGCCCTGGGCCAGGCACGCCATCAATTCGGCCAGTTGCCCATCGTCGAGGTAGGTCGGCGTACCGCCGCCCAGGTGCAACTGGGTCAGGGGCCGCGCGCGGTCGAACAGCGCCGCCTGCATCTGGATTTCGCGCTTGAGGTAGCCCAGGTATTCCACGGCGCGATGGGTCTTGCGCGTGATGATCTTGTGGCAACCGCAGTAGTAACAAAGGCTCTGGCAGAACGGCACGTGGATGTACACCGACAGCGCCTTGGGTGCCACCCCATGGTTACTGGCCGCCACCGCTTGCTGGTAATCGTCCAGGGCAAAGGCTGAGTGAAACTGCGGCGCGGTCGGGTACGAGGTGTAGCGCGGCCCCGGGCGGTCGTATTTCTGCACCAGGGCGCGGTTGAACTCAAACGCTTTCATGATCGATGGTCTCATCGTTGGAGCAAGGGGGAACCGCGCTGCCTGCCCGGTCAAACAGTGCGCATAGAGCTTCGACCCGCTGCCGGCCCGCTGGCAGTACACAGAGGAAGCGCTCGGACAGATCAATCAGGCCGTCCTGGTGCAGATGCTCCAGCAGCGGCCAGATCGCCGAAAAGTAGCGGGGGAAAATCACCCCATAGCGGCGCTCCAGGGCCTGGATATCCAACTCCAGGTCACAGGCCAGGCGCTCCATGACGTGCTGGCGGATCTGGTCGCCGGCCTCGCAGCGCCAGCCGCGGGCGGTGGGCAGCAGGTCGCTGTCCAACTGCTGGCGATAGCGCGCCAGGTCCTCGGTGTTTTGCGCGTACAGGGTGTCGAGCTGGCTGATGGCGCCCAGGCCGAAGCCGATATGGTCGCAGTAGCCGTGCCGGGTAAAGCCCTGGCAATTGCGGCTCAGGCGCCCGCGCTCCTGGGCCAGTGCCAGGTCGTCATCGGGACGCACGAACTGGCCCAGGCCAATATAGTGATAGCCGGCGGCGTCCAGGCGCTGCCAGGCGATGCGGCGCATGCCATATTTGTCGGCATTCGATGACAACGCACGCGGTGGCTGCTGCTGGTAGCGCCGGGGCGCCTGGGCATAATCGAACACTTGCAGGCGGTCCGGCTCCAGGGCGATCAGGCTGGCCAGCTTGGCTGCAAAGCTGTCGCAGGTCTGCCAGGCGTGGCCATAACCGAGGTCGACATTCACCGAGCGAAAGCCGAAGGTGCGCGCCGCGTCGATCAGCGACTGGATCGGCGCCGGGTCCTGGTAGCCGGCCACCGACGGCGCGGCTTCGGCACTGGCGTCCGGCACGCCGATATTGATGTGGTTGAACCCCAGGTCCCGCAGCAGGCCCATGGTCGCCCAGTCGGTGTGCAACGGGTCGAGGTCGAGGCTGTAGTCGCCCTGGTCGTGCTCCAGAAAGTGCAGGCGACTGCGCAAGTGCGCCATTAGCCGTTGCAGGTCGGCAATCGCCGGGGTGGTGCCGCCCAGATGGAATTGGTCCACCGGTTGCCGGCCGCCCACGTGGCAACCGACCAGGTGGATTTCCTGCTCCAGGGCGCGCAGGTAATCATCCGTCACCAGGCCTGCCGGCCATTGCAGGTTCAGCGCCAGGGGGCGCTGGCGCTGACGGCTGCTGCGCAAGGCGCGCAGCAGGTCGAGGGAGCCGATACCCGGATGGAATTTGCCGATGTCGACCTGGCCCTGGTCCAGCACGCTTTGGTCACGGCGCAGGCGCCACTCGCGGGCGGGATGAATGACAGTGAGCATGACGGCCTCCGGGTCTGGCTACGGTGGCTCATTGTGCGGTGCGACCGGACAGCGCACCTTGATATGCATCAAGCGCCGGCGCTTACCAGGTGATGTAGAACATGCTCTTGGCCAGCAACACAATGGCGACCATATGGCAGAACAGGCTCAGATGGACAAAGCGCAGATAGGCCGCGCTGACCTGCCCGCGGCGCATCAACCACACCGTCAGCAAAAAATGCATCAGCACACTGGCGGCGAGGATCAGTTTGAGGGTCAGCAAGGCACCGAATGCCGAGCTCGACGGCGCGGCCAGCACTGGCAGGTAACGCAACCAGACCATGCCGATACCGGCGCCAAACAGCACCAGCAGCACCCATGGCATCAAGGCCCTGGCGCGACGGCCAATGCCCTGCTCCACCAGCAGCATGACGCGGGCCGGCAGTTGCTTGTGCACACTGGCAAGGATCAACACTTCAAAGAACACCGTGCCGATAAACATCAGCGCGGCGAACAGATGGGCCAGCAGGAACAGGAGATAGAGCATCAGCGCCTCACAGTGGGCCGGTCCGTGTAGCGTGACTGTGCCCCAGGGCGGGGGGACGCTGCCTTGATACGGGTCAAGGGCCCTGATAATCGTTGAAACATTTGCCCCAAGCCTTGTGCCACGGGCCTTTCATGGTGTCTGCGACAGTGTGCCACAGACGCAATCAGCGCCCTGGCTGGTAAGGTGGCCATCGCCCCTGTGGCAGAACGTCGCAGATTATCAAGCATGATCAAGGCCGGTAGACTACCCACCCTGCCTGTTCACCGCTTTTCAAAGCCTGACTGACCTGTTATGCGCAGCCGTCAGGCGCTTCACGGGACGCCCACTTCATGAGTACGTTATTTACCCGTCGCAAGGTCCTTACCGGGATGGGCCTGCTGGGCCTGGGTCTGTTGAGCGGCTGCGACACCGGCCCCAAGCTGAACTTCAAGTACGGCAAGGACCTGAGCAACAAGATCATGGGCCGCACGTTCAAGCTCAAGAACACCGCTGGCGAAACCGTGACCCTGAGTTCGTTCCGCGGCCTGATGCCGGTGGTGTTCTTCGGGTTCACCCAGTGCCCGGCCGTGTGCCCCACCACGCTTGCGCGCATGGCCCAAGCCAAGAAACTGATGGGCCGCGACGGCGAAATCATGCAGGTGATCTTTATCACCCTGGACCCGGAACGCGACACGCCCCAGGTGCTCGACGCCTACGTCAAGGCCTTCGACCCCAGCTTTGAAGCGCTCTATGGCACCCCGGAAGAAATCGCCGTGGCCGCCAAGGAATTCGGGATCTTTTATGAAAAAATCCCCGCCGGCGACACCTACACCCTGTCCCACACCGCCACCAGCTTTGTGTTCGACACCCGCAGCAACCTGCGCCTGGGCCTGTCGGCATCCCTTAACGCCAAAGAGTGCGCAGAAGACCTGCTCACCGTCATGGAGGTCTGCTAATGACTGCTGTCCACACCCTCAAGCGCATCGCCCTCGGCCTGTCCCTGCTGGGCCTGGCCGCCCACGCCAACGCCCAGACCCAGGTCAGCGACGCCTGGGCCCGCGCCACCGTACCGGGGCAGCATTCGAGCGGGGCATTCATGACCCTCACCGCCGACAGCGATAGCAAGCTGCTGAGCGTCAAGTCGCCGGTGGCCAAGGATGTGCAGATTCATGAAATGAGCATGAAGGACGACGTCATGCGCATGGGCCCGGTGGACGCCGTGGCCCTGCCGGCCGGCCAGGCGGTGAAGCTCGACCCCGAGGGTTATCACGTGATGCTGATGGGCCTGACGGGGCAGATCAAGGAAGGCGACCAGGTGCCACTGACCCTGACCGTGGAAGATGCCAAGGGTGACAAGCAGACCATCGAAGTCCAGGCACCGGCCCGCAGCCTGAACAGTGCTGACGGCCATCATATGAACCACTGATCCTGAGGGTGGGAGCGGGCTTGTCGGATCGCCGCATCGCTGCGATGGCGGTGGGTCAGTCACCGAATGTGCAGGCTGAGCCACCGCTATCGCGGGCAAGCCCGCTCCCACAAGGGATCTTGGCCGGGCATAGAGTTTTGGCCACACCACAAACAGGGTCTGGCCGGACGCTCAAACAGCCAGGCGCTTGACCATCGGCACACACGCCAGCTCCAGCCCCGTCGGTGAATGATAGATGGACTGTTCACAGCCTTCATAACCCCGGCTGCGATAGAACTGCGCGGCATTCAACGTGGCGTCCAGCACCACCGCCTCAATCCCCAGCTCCAGCGCCACTTGCTCCAGGTGCTCAAGCATCTGCCCACCAAACCCGCGGCCGATAAAACCAGGCAGCACAAACAGTGCCCCTACTTCCCGAGGGCCCGGGTCGAGCATACCAGTGGCGACCGGCTCGCCATCGACGCACCCCAGGTAGAACGGCTTGGCCATCAGCGCGGTATAGCCGTCCTCGGCCGCGCCACGAGTCCAGGTCAGCATCTGCTCGGCGGTGTAGGCGCCGATGCATTGGCTGCGGATCGCCTGCAGGCGGATATCGAAGGCGATGGGGCCGTCGTCGAGGGTGGCGCGTCTGATTTGCAGCATGTGAATCTCCCTGAATAAACCTGTTTACCGTGACCTCAATGTGCCACTAGCACACTTGTGCTAATCGACCCGACAGGCCCCCGGCGCTATATTCCCCGGCACCCCAATGCTCCCCGCCAGCACGTCGAACCCGCCGTGCAAGGGATCGTTGTGCGTTGAAAACACCCAAACAACCCCAAGGAAGACGCGCCATGAAACTGCACTCCCCTGTCACCCGCCTCGCTCTGCTGGGCGCCCTGATGATCGGCGTTGCCGGTTGCAGCAATATCAAGCCCACCGAAGACCACCTCAAGACCCTTTCAGAAACCAACCTCGGCGAGCCGGTCAAGCGTGTGTCCAATGTGCGCAGCGATTCCATGACCACCTATTACATCGCCAGTACCGCTTCCGGTGACTACAACTGCTCCGTGCCCAGCGGTGCCAGCGGCGGGATGTTTGCCGTGGCCAGCTTCGGCATGATGAAGCCCGCCGCCTACTGCCAACCCAAGGGTGCCCGGGGTAACGGGTTGACGCCGTTCAACCAGTAACAGCCCCCTGGCTGAGGTCGCGCAGGGTGCCCCGTAGTTCAGCGGGGCGCACTGGCTTGGACAAAATGGCGATCTGCCGGTCGTGCAGCGCCGCCTGGATCTTCTCCACATCATGCCCGGTCAGAATCAACGCCGGCACCGCTACGCCGCGCTGGGCGCGCAGTTGGTCAATGCACTCGATACCGGTGGCATGGTTGCCCAGGTCATAGTCGGCGACGATGATGTCGCAATCGCTGACCAGGTCATGCCCGCTCAATTGCGCCTGCACCTCGCACCCCCAACGCTCCAGCAAGGCCTGGGTGGCCAGCAGCACGTTGTGGTCATCTTCCACCAGGCACACTTTCAAGCCGGTCAACAACCCGGCCTGGCGTGCATCATCGCGCACCAGGGGTTGATGGGGCGCGGGCGCCAGGGGCAAGCCGCGCAGGCTGACGGAGGTGCCATGGCCCACCCGCGAGCGCAGAGCCACATCCATGCCCATCAACAGCCCCAGGCGCTTGACGATGGACAAGCCCAGGCCGACGCCTTCAACGTCCTTGTCGCGCAACTGGCGCACGCGATAGAACTCCTCGAACACCCGGGGCAGATGCTCCTCGGCAATCCCCCGTCCCTGGTCGTGAATCTCCACCCTCACCTCGCCGCCCCGCTGGCGTACGCCGATCAGCACCGGGCGCTGGCCGCCGTACTTGAAGCAATTGGAGAGCACGTTCTGCACCATGGTCGTGAGCAGTGCCGGATCCACCCGCACCCAGTGGGCACTGGGGCGCAGGCGCAGTTCCACCCCGGCCCAGCGGGCGGCTTCGGTGTTCTGGCGCAGCAAATCCGCCAGCAACTCCCCCAGGTGCACAACCTGGTATTTGGGCAGTAACTGGCCGTTGTCCAGGGTGTAGAGGTCGAGGATGGAGCGGAACAACTGCGAGACGTTGAGCAACGAACGGTCGATATTGTCCACCAGGCGTCGTTCTTCATCGCCCAAGCGCGCTTCGCGCAGGCAGGCGGTAAACAGGCCGATGGAGTGGATGGGCTGGCGCAGATCATGGCTGGCCTGGGCGAGAAAGCGCGACTTTTCCAGGTTGGCGGCGATGGCCTCTTCGGACGCCTTGCGCGTGCGCTCCAGCAACAGGTGGGCGTAGATCGGGATCACCGTGCTGGTGATCATCAGCATCAGCACCATAAACGGCTGCGCCTGCCACAGCGGGGTCAGCCGATACACAATCAGAAGCGCCAGCAACGCCAGGCCCGTGGCAATCGCCAGGTAGCGCGAGCCATAGCGCATGCCATTGCCCAGGTTGACCCAGACCATCACCGCATACAGCGGCAACGCCGCCTCACCGCCCACCACCAGGCCGAACGAAGTGCCGGTGTAGTCGTGGATCATGCCGAACACCCGGCGCGCCGGGTAATGCCCGGGCCAGCGGGCAATCACCTGGCGCAGCACGATGGAGGCCAACAGGAACAGTACGATATACAGGATCACCGGCAGGTAGGTGTCTAGCGACTGCCCTGGCAAAAAGCCCAGCAGGCTGATGTAAACAATGGCGATAGCGGCGACCACAATGCGCAGGTTGGCTTGGTCCAGTTCGGCGTCTTTCACGAACTTCATGGGCAACATCCTTGTACGGTCTTCGTCAGATCCGCCGCACCGGCAGGCAGGCGGCGAGCGGAGTGTTAAAGTAGCACGCCACAGGACAACCTGGCCCCAGGGAGCAACACACCATGACATGCCGGATCATCATCGCCGACGACCACCCCATGTTTCGCGAAGGTATGCTGCGCACCGTGCAACGCCTGCTGCCCGAAGCCCGCGTGGAGCAGGCCGGCGACCTGGATACAGTGCTGCAGATGCTCAAGAGCGGCAGCGAAGTCGACACCCTGATCCTCGACCTGCGCTTCCCCGGCCTGACCTGCATCAGCCAGTTGGGCGAACTGCGCCAGCAACTGCGGCGCACCACGCTGATCGTGGTGTCGATGGTCGATGACCCCGTGTTGATCGAACAGGTGATGGCCCTGGGCGCCGATGGGTTTATCGGCAAAAACATCGCCCCCGACGAAATCGGCCAGGCCCTGCTCGCCATCCGCCAGGGCGAAGTACTGGTCAAGTTCGCCCCCTCGGGGCTACTGCCCCTGGACACCAACACCCTGACCACGCGCCAGCAAGAGGTCTTGCGGCTGATCGCCCAAGGCAAGACCAACAAGGAAATCGCCAAGGCCCTGGATATTTCGCCGTTTACCGTGCGCATCCATGTGTCAGGGTTGTTGAAAAGCCTGAACGTGCCATCGCGGGCAGCGGCGGCCGTCAAATACAGCCCCCCTCTATAGGTACTGCATGAACACCCAAGTCAGAGTTGCCACCCCGGCAGACGCCGCCCGCTGCTATGCGATCGAAACCAGCGCCTACGAGGGTGATGAAGCCGCGACCCTGGAGAAGATCGCCACGCGGATCGCCCTGTACCCGGAGGGCTTCCTGATCCTGGAAGCGGACGGCCAAGTGGTGGGTTTTATCAACTGCGGTTGCGCCCATGAAGTGGTGATGTCGGATGAGGCCTTCAAGGAGTTGGTGGGGCATGTGGCGGATGCGCCGAATGTGGTGATCATGTCGGTGGTGGTGGACCCGGCGCACCAGGGCCAGGGCTACGCCACGCACTTGATGACGGCCTTTGTGCAGCGCATGCGCGGGATGGGCAAGCAGGCCCTCCACCTGATGTGCAAGGAGCAGCATGTGCCGTTGTATCAGCGGATGGGGTATGGGTATGTGCAACCTTCGACATCTGACCATGGCGGCATGGCCTGGCATGAGATGGTGATGCGGCTCCAGGGGCCTTACTGCCCGGGAAAGTCCGACTGATAGCACACGGGCGAACTCCCCTCCCCGCGCCGATCCAGCTCGTCTTCCAGCCATTGGGCAAGGACCACGGCGTTGTTGGCCACTTGGTCGTGGGCCGAGTAGACCAGCGTCAGCGTACCGGCCTGGGCGATATCCACCAGTTTCCACCAGGCGCCCGGCCGGGCTGCGAGTTCCTGGCGATAGGCCTTGGAAAACTGCGCGAAGTTCAGCCCGCCGGACTTGAATGCCTTGCGCAGCCCGGTACTGGGCGCCACGTCCGGCAGCCACTCATCCAGCACCAGGGAGTCCTTGCGACAGTTGCGCGGCCATAGGCGGTCCACCAGGATACGCGTACCGTCGTCCGGCCTGGCAGGGGTGTAGGCACGCTTGCACTGGATCATGGTGGGCGACTCATGGGCAACGACATCTGTTCAGCATAGCCTCACCAACTCCCCGAAGCCCCACCGCCGCCACTGGAGCCGCCGCCGCCGGAAAACCCGCCACCTGAGCTTGAGCTTGAGCTTGAGCTGGAACTGGAGCGGTCGCTGGAACTGGAGCCTGAGCTCGATCCGCCCGTCCCCTGACCATAGATGAACAGCGCCGCGAACGAGCTGATGGGCAAGGCGAACAGCCAGCCATCAAGCCCCATCTCCAGCATGTACCCCGCCGCGCCATACACCCCCAGCACCATCGCCGATTGCACGCAGAACCCCAGCCGACTGTGTTTCCAGGCGGCTTTCATCACCGCGAACAGGATCAGGTACAGGCCCAGCACCACCAGCGCGGCCAGCGGCCAGGCCAGCCAGTTCATAAAGGACACTTGCGTCAGGTAGTGATCCACCAGCCCCAGGCCGACGCTGTAGGCCATCAGCCCCAAGACGCAATAAAACACCACCCTGGCCTGCCACAAGGCGCCGAAGATAGCCGCGCTGATGGACATGCAAAACGGCAGCGCCAGCAAATAAAAGGGCCAGGCCTTGCCATTGATCGCGGCCAGCGCCGTCAGCAGCACGCTCAGCCCCAGGGCGGCGATCAGGCCGCGTCGCCAATGCAACTTGCCCGAGGCCAGCAGCACGCCACCAACCGCGCCGAAGATCAACGCCAGCAACGCCGCCGACTCATCCACCGTTTCCCGGGTATCGTCCACGGCCGGCAAATCCCCCCCCTCGACCAGCACGCTCAGGGCATCCACGGCATGTTGCACACCGGCGGCGTAATCGCCCTGGCGAAACGCCGGGGTCATCTGCTCCGTGATAATCCGGTGGCTCAACAGGTCCGTGACCACCCCTTCCAGGCCGTAACCGACTTCGATCTTCACTGTGCGGTCGTTCTTGGCCACCAGCAGCAAAATACCGTCGTCGATGCCCTTGCGCCCCAGTTTCCAGGCGCGCAACAGTTGGGTGGCGAACGCTTCGATGTCAGTGTCCCCCGTGCTCGGCAGCAGCATCACGGCAATCTGCGCGCCCTTGCGCTGTTCGAGGTCGGCCAGTTGAGCGCTCAGGCGCTCCTGGGTCGCCGTGTCCAGGGTGTGGGTCAGGTCGATCACCCGCTGGTTCAGCGCCACATTCGCCAACCCTGGCGGCGCCGTTTCGGCCAGGGCCAGCGCGGTGAACACCATGACCAGCAGGCCCAAGGCCGATTGCCGTAAAAACTGCCGCATACTTTGTTACCTGACGTTTCATCCTGAAGGCGCCGACTTTACCCTATCAACGCTATATCGAGTGACCCCCTGCGGTTGACTCTCTAAACTGACGGCAAACCCTCATAGCAACACGCCATTACGAGCGCGCCCATGGACCTTCGCCATCGCAACAACGTCAACGTGATGGGCAACGGCGCCTCGACCCTGGTGTTTTCCCACGGTTTTGGCTGCAACCAGGCCATGTGGAATGACCTGCTGCCCCATTTCGTCGAACGTTTTCGCGTGGTGCTGTATGACCTGGTCGGGGCCGGCCTGTCAGACCCTGCGGCCTACGACAGGGACAAATATGCCACCCTGGGCGGTTACGCCGCTGATCTGAACCAGATCATCGATGAGTACGCCAGTGGCCCGGTGATTCTGGTGGGACACTCGGTCAGCGCCATGATCGGCACCCTGGCCGACCGCGCAGCGCCCGGGCGCATCGCCGCCCATGTGATGATCGGCCCCTCCCCCTGCTATATCGACACCGACGACTACGTGGGCGGATTCAAGCCCGACGATATCCAGTCGCTGCTCGACACCCTCGACAGCAACTACCTGGGTTGGTCCAGCACCATGGCCCCGATGATCATGGGCGCGCCGGGGCAACCGGCGCTCAGTGAAGAGCTGACCAACAGCTTCTGCCGCACCGAGCCCGAGATCGCCAAGCACTTTGCGCGGGTGACGTTCCTCTCGGATAACCGCGCCGATATCGCGGGCCTGCCCACCCCCACGCTGATCCTGCAATCGACCGATGATCTGATCGCTCCGGTGTGCGTGGGCGAGTACCTGCACCGCGTATTGCCCCACAGCACCTACGGCCTGATCGACAATGTGGGCCATTGCCCTCATATGAGCGCGGCACCGGCCTGCGCGGCGGCGATGGAGAGCTTCCTGCTGCCATGGACCGTTGCCCATGCCGATTGACGAACTGCCCGACTCCCAGGCGCTGTTCGACGGTGCCGCCTGTGCGCTGGCCGTCACCGCCGAAGATGGCACCCTCCTGCGGGTCAACCGCTGTTTCTGCGACTGGCTGGGCATGGCGGCGCACGAGTTGCACGGGCGGCGTTTCCAGGACCTGCTGACCATGGGCGGGCGGATTTTCCACCAAACCCACCTTGCACCGCTGATGCAGATGCAAGGCAGTATCGCCGAGGTCAAGCTCGACCTGCGCCATCGTGACGGCCATGCCGTGACAATCCTGCTCAATGCCGTCAAGCGCGACCACCCCAGCGGCGTACGGCATGAACTGGCCCTGTTCGGCACCACCGACCGCGACAAGTACGAGCGCGAGCTGCTCAACGCACGCAAGCTGGCCGAAGCCCTGCTGCTGGAAAAGACCGCGGCCCAGACCGCCCTCCAGCAAGCCCAGGCCGAGCTCAACCAGGCCTATATCAAGGCACAGCGCCGGGCGCAGTTTGCCGAGCAGATGGTCGCCATCGTCAGCCATGACCTGAAAAACCCACTGACCGCGATCAAGATGGCCTCCGACTTTCTCGCCCGTGGCGAGCGCACCGCCAAGGAAACCCAATTGATTGGCCATATCGGCCAGTCATCGGAACGCGCGCAGCGGATGATCGCCGACCTGCTGGACTTCACCCAGGCACGGGTCGGCGTTGGCATCGGCGTAAGCCCCAACCCGCTGGACCTGCATGACGTCACCCAGCGCGCGGTGGATGAACTGCGGGTGGCCTTTCCCCGCGCCACCCTGGTGCATCACCCCATAGGCGCTGGCGAGACCTGCCTGGATGGTGACCGCCTGCAGCAAATCATCGGCAACCTGGTGGCCAATAGCGTGACCTATGGCGACCTGCAACAGCCGATCACCATTACCTCACAGTTGAACCACGATGGGCCGAGCCTCTCGGTCCACAACCATGGGCCGGTGATTGCCGACTCGCTGATGGGCGTGTTGTTTGAGCCCATGACCCGAGGCACCGACCAGGGCTGCGACGTACGCAGCGTCGGGCTGGGGTTGTTTATCGTGCGGGAAATCGCCAAGGCCCATGGTGGGGATGTGGCGGTCAGCTCCCAGGTGGGTAGCGGTACCACGTTTACTGTGTGCTTCCAGGCGCCTCATTTGCACAAGTGTTGACCGCGCGAAAAAACGCAATAATGGAGCACACCATGCGCAATGAAACCGCATTCGTTCATGTTTGCTTCAACCCCTCCTAATCTTCGTTATTTATTAGCGCATGTTCTCCTGAGTGCTTCAGACTTTCCTTATGCCGTCCATTCAAAATGGCACGTTATTATCCAAGACACTCTTAGACAGGCTTAACTAAAAACCTAAATGGAAGTCGCATGCAACTACCAAAATCTTCCAGTGACAGTCATTCAGGCGCAAATCCAAAACACACAAAATTAATTGTGACTCTCGCCAGTACGCGGCAAGAAATACGGGAAATACAGCGCCTGCGCTACAGCGTATTCATCGATACTTTCCGCCTATCCAAACTGAGCAATACCGACGAATTAAATACCGACGAATTTGACGATTATTGCGACCATTTGATTGTACGCGATACTAAAACCTCACAAATAGTTGGCACCTGTAGGCTGATGAGTCCGACTGTCGCCCAACGTATTGGATATTACTATTGCGAACAGGAATTTGACCTGAGTCGGATAAATCTTTTACAGCAGCGCATTATCGAAGCGGGCCATGCCTGCGTGCACCCGGATTACCGCAGCGGCAGCGTCATCATGTTGTTATGGTCAGGCCTGGCCACCTATATGCAACGTGAACGCTGTGATTACCTGGTGGGGTGCGCCAGTGTGAGCTTGGCGGACGGTGGCCACAATGCCTCGGCGTTATGTCACGCTTTCACTGCGCAAAACTTTGCCCCCAGCGAATATCGCGTCACCCCACACAATCCATTCCCCTTGCATGAGCGCAATGCCGGGCATGTGCCACAGATGCCGCCACTGTTAAAAGGCTATTTGCGTAGTGGCGCCTGGGTGTGCGGCGAACCCGCGTGGGACCCTGAGTTTAATACTGCGGACTTCTTTATGTTGTTGCCGCTGTCCAAGTTGGATAGCCGTTACGCGCGTCATTATTTAAAAACAGACAAGACAGCACAACTACCCTAAACCTTAAAGAGCCAAATCAATATGTTTTTACAAGAAGAAAGAACCACTGCCTTTGAGCTAATACCGGAAATGGCCCTGTGTCTTGAAACAACCTCGCTTCTTGATTTTGAGCGTGGAGAGTCGCAACGGTTAGCCGATATGTTGCAAAGAGTCGGCCAGCCCGCACTCACCATTGCCAAAGAACTCGGTGGAGCTGGCGCCAGCGCGCTGAGCATGGCGCAATTGCACACATGGGTCGGCGCACATTGCCCCTCCCTGGCAATTATGATGACCATGCATCACCACACTGTCGCCGGGATGATGGCTGCCAGGCATTTCTTTCCGGATATTCAGGGTCTGCTGGGCTTGATTGCGCGCGATAACTTACTAGTGGCCTCTGGGTTTGCCGAAGGGCGTACAAATACGCATATTTCAGAATCGACAATGGCCGTGGAAAAAACCCTCGACGGCTACCTTGTCAACGGCAGCAAGAAACCTTGCACAATGACCCATCACTTCGACGTCATTACTTTTGGCGTCAACTACCTGGACCCTCAAGGCCAGACCCAAATCGGCATCGGTGTGGGGTTTGCCGAAGACCCGAGTATCGAGCGGAAAAAATTCTGGTCCGTGCCGTATCTGCAAGCAGCAGACAGCCACGAAGTTACGTTCAATAACTTGCTGGTTCCTGAAGCCATGATGTGTTTCAGCACCGCCATCGATGATCAACTCGATGATGCGCAACAAGGAACCGGCAACCATTTGTTCGCCATCTGGTTTCAACTGCTGGCCAGCGCTTCCTATCTGGGGATGGCATCGGCCTTGGCAGCACGTGCATTGGCAGGCAATAAAGGCTCGCCAGATGATCGAGCCCTGCTGCTCATTGATCAGCAGGGCGCCACCATGGCGTTGCGTGGCCTGGCGGCTTCGATTGACGACAACCGGTTCTTGCGCAGTGACTTGGCGCGAGCGCAAGCAACCCGGTTCTCTATCCAGGAAGCCGTGAACCGCATCAGCACTCGCGCCTTTGAAATTCTGGGCGGCATGGCCTTTATGTCCAGCGAGGATGTCGCCTATCTAAGGGTTGCCACTGGTTTGATGGCATTCCATCCGACATCCAGGCTTGCCAGCACGCACTTCCTGTGTGAGCAGCTCGGCTAACCTGACTTATGGGTAAGTCAGCGTCACCAGGTAAGCCCCTGAGCGCAACAGCTTGCCCGCCCCATCGCTCAAGCGGTATTGGCGATTGTAGTAACCGCCGTTGCCGACCGTCTCGGTCACCAGCTTGACCTTGACGGGCGAGTGGTCCGGCGCACTGAGCGTACGCACCGGTTCAACGCTATAGGCGCTGATGTTGCCCGGGGATGCCGGCATCGGGCAGCCGCTCAGGGCCAATGTGGATCCCGTTCGGTCCCCTGCCTCGCAGGTTGCCTCGACGATACTGCCGCGAAACTGGATAACGCCCTGGGCCAGGGGCGTCGCCGCCTGGCCGCCACCACTGGCGAGCGCAAGAAACAGGCTGATACCAACTGCCACATGTTGACTGCTCATATTGAACGCTCCTGGGTATGTACCCATCACGTCGGCAAGTCGGGTTGGTTTCTTGAATATTTAAGAAATAGCTGATGGCTATTCGTTCAGGGATGCCAACGGCGTCTCATCCTGGAGTGATCGATGGCCAGCCGACGCCTACAGGACCGCGCCCAGGGCCTTCAACAACACGCCATCGCGGCCATAAATATCCGGCGCGTACAGCAAGGCCCCCTGGCTATCCACCTGCACCGTCCAATACCCCAGCAACACCGGCACCGGCGTGGCCAGGCGGAACTCATGGGTCAGCCCGGTCGCCAGCAGCGCCTCGGTCCGCGCCTTTTCCTCCGGGCTCACCAACAGATCGCGTAATAACATCGGCTGTTCTACCCGCACACAACCCGAGCTGAACGCCCGCGGCCCCTTGCTGAACAGCGGCTGGCTGGGCGTGTCGTGCAGGTACACAGAAAACGGGTTGGGGAAGCGCAGGACAATCCTGCCCAGCGGGTTGCGCGGGCCGGCGTCCTGGCGCAGGAGGATATTGCCGGGGTGCGACCAGTCCACCTGCTCGGGCGACAGCGCGCGCCCCTCGCTGTCGAGCACTTTGAGGTTCTGTTGGCGCAAGTACTCCGGGTTCAGGCGGATGGCTGGCAGCTTGTCCTCGCGCATGATGGTCGGCGGGATGGTCCAGGTGGGGTTGAGGGTCAACCGCGTGATGCGCGACTTGAGCAGCGGCGTCTGCCGTTCGGCGCGGCCCACCTGCAAGCGGGTCTGCCACACGGGGATGCCGCCCTGGTAGACGCTCAACTGCGCGGCTGCGACGTTGACCAGGATGCCATCGGGCTCCAGGTCCTGGGCCAGCCAGCGAAAACGTTCGAGGTTGACCCGCAGTTGCTCGCGGCGCACCGCCGGGCTGACGTTGAGCTCGGCCACCGTGCCCGCGCCGATCACCCCGTCGGCTTGCAACGAATGGCTGGCCTGGAAGCGCTTCACGGCCGCCACCAGGTCATCGCCGTATTGATGGCCCTTGGGCACGCTCGCCAGGTAGCCGCCACTGACCAGGCGCCGCGCCAACGCTGGCACCCGCGGGTCTTCGCGGCCGGGGCGCAGCAATGGGCCGTCGGCAATCACGCCCCACTGGGGCAAGGGTTGCCGGCGTTGCGTGGCGTAGGCGGCGCGCAGGCTGCGGTACAGCTCGGCACTGGGCCGGGCCCGCTCGAAGGCTGCCGGCATGTCGGCAAGCCCGGCGGTGGCCAGGGCCAGCACGGCGACGGCCGGGTCCTCGCTGGGCGGCTGGGCATGCCACAACGGTTCGTAATGAGCCTGCTGCAAGCGGCCATAGTGCACGTCATGCAAGGCTTGCAGGTAGTGCTGGCTGGTTTCGAAGTCAGTGCACAGGACATTGCGGCTGGCCGCCACGTCGGGCAGCCGATAGTGCGCCGGGTCCAGGCCATCGTCGGCCAGCAACTGCAACTGGCCCTGCAACGCCGTGCGCCGTGCGTCCTCCGACCACAGGGCGATATTGCCCTGTTGCTGGTAAAAAGCCTGCAGCCGCAGCTCGGCCGGTGTATCCAGCTGGGTCGCCAAACCGGGGCAAACGCTCGACAACTGCCCAAGTGCCAGCTGTACTGGGTTTGACGGTTCGACCGGCACTTCATCGGCCATGGCGACCAATGGTGCTACGAGCAAGCAAAGGCTCAAGTAACATGCGTGTTTTTTGAACAAGGGCTTAGCTCCAATCTACGGCGGAGATGCTATATACATGCTGAATATTGACTGCCGACTCGGCCTGATCGCCGCCACCCTGGCCGCGTTCTGTACGGGTGCCTTCGCAGAGAATGCCAAACCTCATGCCTTGTATAGCAGCCTGGCGCGCTCGGCTCCAGAACTCAATCCCGCAGTCCTTAAAAGCGCCCTCGGTGCCATGCAGTGTGCCGTCAATAACGGCCAGGAACGCGCCGAACGCCTGGCCGTGATCGACTACTCGCAACCTTCAACCGCCCGTCGCCTGTGGATTTTCGACCTGCGCCAGAAAAAGCTGGTACTGCGCGACCTGGTGGCCCACGGGCAAAAATCCGGGGAAAACTTCGCCACCCAGTTCTCCAACAGCGAGGGCAGCCATCAATCCAGCCTCGGCCTGTTCCGCACCCAGGAAAGCTACCAGGGCACCCATGGCTACTCGCTGCGCATGGACGGCCTGGAGCCGGGCTTCAATGACCAGGCCCGCGACCGCGCCATCGTGATCCATGCCGCCGACTACGTCAGCCCCCTGTGGAGCAAGCGTGAAGGCCGCATTGGCCGCAGCCAGGGCTGCCCCGCCGTGCGCCCGCAAGTGGCACGCCAGGTGGTGGACAAGCTCAAGGATGGGCAGTTCATGTTCTCCTGGTACCCCGACCAGCGCTGGCTGAAGTCCTCGGCCTACCTCAATTGCAAGCCGCGCCAGATCGCCAGCGCCGGTTGAGGTAGTATCTGGAGGGCCGAGCCTGACCAGAGAGAGAACTTCAAATGCTTTTGCACCAGTCAACGTGGATCGAGATTGGCCAATTTCTCGACCGTAGCCGCACCGTGGTGATTCCCATCGGTTCCAACGAACAACACGGCCCCACCGGCCTGTTGGGCACCGATTGGATGTGCCCGGAAATCATTGCCCATCACGCGCAAAAAGGCGCCGACATCCTGGTCGGCCCTACCTTCAACATCGGCATGGCCCAGCACCACCTCGGGTTCCCCGGCACCCTCTCCCTGCGCCCGTCGACATTTATCGCCGCCATTGGTGACTGGACCCGTTCCCTGGCGGCCCATGGCTTTGAGAAAATCCTCTTTCTCAATGGCCATGGCGGCAATATCGCCACCATTGAAGCGGCCTTTTCCGAGCTGTACGCCGAAGCCAGCTTCGCCCGCCGCCCCGCCGGCTTCGCCTTGAAACTATGCAATTGGTGGGACCTGGAAGGCGTGGGCGAACTGGCCCGGGCGCAATTCCCCACAGGGCATGGCACCCATGCCACCCCTTCGGAGATCGCGATTACCCAGTGGGCTTACCCCGACTCGATCAAGACGGCGGACTACTCGCCAAAAATTGCCCCCTCCGGCCCGATTCGCGAGGCCCAGGACTTCCGCGCCCGCCACCCGGACGGGCGCATGGGCTCCGACCCGGCCCTGGCAACCCCGGAGAAAGGCGGTGAACTGGTAGCCCTGGCGGCCAGGGGGCTGGTAGCAGCGGTTGAAGCCTTCAGCCGTGAAGCCACGCCCAACTGACGCTTGCGACACAGGCACACAATAAAATCTATAAGAAGGACCTCTCCATGAAACCCCATCAGAAGACCTTTGATCGCATCCGCAACGCCGTCCTGCCGGAGTTTCGCGAGCGTGTTGCCGACTATTTGGTCGAGTACGAAAACATCCTGCAGGCCCCCGCTACCGACACCGACCAGGCCTGCGCCGCCGCCCAGCAACTCCGCGGTTACCTGCGCGGCCTGAACACCACCCGGGTGCTCGGCATGGAAGACTGGGAAGACCTCGACCGCCGGGTCGAACAGGCGTGGCCGCTGGGCGCTACAACGAAGGACGTGCCTGGTTGACCCAGGCCTGTACTGATGGCCGCTGCCACTGCCGCCGGGCATACGCCACCAGCCGTGCGGGCAGCGGATCGCCGTTGAGGATCAGCCGGTTGAGCATCACGGCCAGGTCCAGGTCAGCAATCGACCATTGGCCAAACAGATAGTCATCCCCCTCGGCCAACCACTGCTGCGCAGCCGCAATCAGTTTATCGGCCGCCACCTGGGCCTGGTGTGACAACGGACCATATTTGGCCGCGCAAAACACCACCAGCGTGGAGCGTTCCTGGCGGATCGGCAGCAAGTCACTGCGCAACCACGCCTGGATCTGCCGCGCCCGCGCCCGTTGGCGCGGCTCCCTTGGATACACCGGCACCTGTGGGAATACATCCTCCAGGTACTCGGTAATCGCCGACGACTCGGACAACGCAAACCCACCCTGCTCCAGGGTCGGCACGCGCTGCGTCACGGACAGCCCGGCAAACACCGGCGCCTGCTGCTCCAGCGCGTCCAGGTCGAGGGTGCGCACCTCAAACGGCAGGCCTTTTTCCCGCAGGGTCACAAACACCGACATCGCATACGGGCTGGTGAACTGGGCATCGACATACAAGCGCATCGGCAGGTTCGTCACAACGGCATCTCCTTGGGTGAGCAGCCACGCTACGAAATGCGCGGCGATAAAGACAATGCCGCTTTTTTATGGGGGCATTCCTCGGCGGAATACGGCCAGTTCCTACACCCTACCCGGAAAACCCACCACCGCTGAGGAACGCCTGCTCCTCCTCGGTCGTCACCCGGCCCAACGCCGCATTGCGATGGGGAAACCGGCCGAACCGCTGGATGATCTCGGCATGCTCCTTGGCCCAGTGGTAGGTATCGGCATCCAGCTGTTTGTTCAGTGCCAGGGAACGCTGCTGGTCCTCGGGCTGCTCGGAATGCTCGAAAGGCAAGTAGCAGAATGCGCGCAATGCCGGGTCGACCAGGCGGTCCATTCCCGCATCGACCATACGCCCGGCGTAAGCCCTGGCCAGTGGATCGGTGGCAAACATATGGGCAGTGCCGCGGAAGCTATTGCGTGGGTATTGATCGAGCAGGATCAGCAGTGCCAACGCGCCTTCGGGCTCGTTCAGCCAGTGCTCCAACTCGCCCCTGGCCGCCTGGAAGTGGGCCTCCTGGAAACGTGCGCCGAACTCGGCATCGAACTGTGCATCTTTCTTGAACCAACGGGATGGGCCCGCCGCCGTCCAGAATTGCACGACAGCTTTGAAATCAATCGGGGCGCTCATAAGTGACTCCTGGGTCGTCAAGGTCTATGGCCTACCCTAGCATCTGAATGATCTGATTCCGACTGGGAAATCCACGGGCGCCAGCCAATACAAAACAAAGGTGGGAGCTGGCTTGCCGGCGATGGCGGTGTATCTGCCGCCAGAAATGTTGGCTGGGCTGGCGCTATCGCGGGCAAGCCCGTTCCCACAGGGGATTTTGGCTGGACACAAGATCTGCGCCGCACCACAAAACAAAGGTGGGAGCTGGCTTGCCGGCGATGGCGGTGTATCTGCCGCCAGAAATGTTGGCGGGGCTGGCGCCATCGCGAGCAAGCCCGCTCCCACAGGGGATTTTGGCTGGGCACAAGATCTGCGCCGCGCCACATAAGCCCGCTTCCACAATGGGATTTGTGTCAGCAGCAATTACGCCAATTCAGCCCGCAATTGCCGCGCTGCCGCCACCATATGGATCAACGCCGCTTCCGTCTCCGGCCAGGCGCGGGTCTTCAGGCCGCAGTCGGGGTTGACCCACAGCCGTTCGGCCGGGATACGCCGGGCGGCCTTGCGCAGCAGGTTGGCCATTTCCGAGGCGTCCGGTACCCGTGGCGAGTGGATGTCGTAGACTCCCGGGCCGATGTCATTGGGGTAGTCGAACGCTTCAAACGCGTCCAGCAACTCCATATCCGAACGCGAAGTCTCGATGGTGATCACATCGGCATCCATCGCCGCAATGGACTCGATCACATCGTTGAATTCGCTGTAGCACATATGGGTATGGATCTGGGTTTCATCGCGCACACCCGAGGCGCACAGGCGGAAGACTTCGGTGGCCCAGTCCAGGTAGTGTTGCCACTGGTCCCGGCGCAGGGGCAGGCCTTCACGGAATGCCGCTTCATCGATCTGCACGATCTTGATGCCCGCCGCTTCCAGGTCCAGCACTTCATCGCGGATCGCCAGGGCCAGTTGCCGGGCCTGCACTTCGCGGCTCACGTCCTCGCGGGGGAATGACCACATCAGCATGGTCACCGGGCCTGTCAGCATGCCCTTCATCACCTTGTCGGTCAGGCCTTGGGCGTAGCGGATCCACTCCACGGTCATGGCGTTCGGGCGGCTCAAGTCGCCGAAGATCACTGCTGGTTTCACGCAGCGCGAGCCGTAGCTCTGCACCCAGCCAAAGCGGGTGAACACGTAGCCATCGAGTTGCTCGGCAAAGTACTCGACCATGTCGTTACGTTCGGCTTCACCGTGCACCAGCACGTCCAGGCCGAGATTTTCCTGCACTTCAACGGCGTGCCTGATCTCGCTGTGCATCGCCTCGACATATTCGGCTTCGCTCAACTTGCCGGCCTTGAACGACTGGCGCGCCAGGCGGATCGATGCGGTCTGCGGGAACGAGCCAATGGTGGTGGTCGGGAACAGCGGCAGGTCGAGGCCGGCGCGCTGCTTGGCGATGCGCTGGGCAAACCGCGACTGGCGCTGACTGTGCTTGGCGGTGATGGCCGCAACACGAGCTTGGACCGCCGGCTTGTGGATGCGCGGCGAGGCTGCACGGGCCGCCTGCACGGCACGGCTTTGGGCCAGGGCAGCCACCACGTTCGCGGCTTCTGGCTGGTTGATGGCTTGGGTCAGCACGGCCACTTCTTCACATTTTTGTACGGCGAAGGCCAGCCAGCTTTTCAGCTCGGCGTCGAGCTTGTCTTCACGCCCCAGGTCAACCGGGCTGTGCAGCAGCGAGCAGGACGGCGCGATCCACAAGCGATCACCCAGGCGCTCTTGGGCGTGCTGCAAGGTGGCCAGGGCATTTTCCAGGTCGCAGCGCCAGACGTTGCGCCCGTTGACCACCCCCAACGACAACACTTTATAGGCCGGCAGGCGGTCGAGAATGGTCGGGTATTGTTGCGGCGCACGCACCAGGTCAATGTGCAGACCATCGACCGGCAAGTTGGCCGCCAGGCCCAGGTTCTCTTCCAGGCCGCCAAAGTAGGTGGCGACCAGTTTTTTCAGCGGGTCACGCTGGATCAGGTTGTAGGCGCGCTCAAAGGCATTTTTCCAGGCCTGGGGCAGGTCAAGCACCAGGATCGGCTCATCGATCTGCACCCACTCCACCCCCAGCTCCGCCAGGCGCTGGAAGATCTGGCCGTACAGCGGCAGCAGGCGGTCGAGCAGGTCGAGCTTGTCGAAGTCGCCGCCCTTGGCCTTGCCCAGCCACAGGTACGTCAGCGGCCCGATCACCACCGGCTTGACGGTGTGCCCCAGGTCGCGGGCTTCCTGGACTTCTTCAAACAGTTGGTCCCAGCCCAGGTGGAACTGCTGGTCCGCGCTGAATTCTGGCACCAGGTAGTGGTAGTTGGTGTCGAACCACTTGGTCATTTCCTGGGCGTGGGCGCCGCCGCAGCAGCTGTCGCTGACGCCACGGGCCATGGCAAACAGGGTATCGAGGGTGGCATGCCCATCGGCCGGGCGGAAACGCTCGGGGATCACGCCAAACATCAGCGAGTGGGTCAGCACCTGGTCGTACCAGGCAAAATCCCCGGCCGGCAGCAGCTCGATACCGGCCTGTTTCTGCAAGGCCCAGTGGGTTTTGCGCAGCTCACGGCCGACGGCGCGCAGGCCGGCTTCGTCCAACTCCCCCTTCCAAAACGCTTCCTGCGCTTTTTTCAGTTCACGATCGCGTCCAATGCGCGGAAATCCAAGGGAATGAGCGACAGCCATGACAAAAAACTCCAATGTGTGGGGATGGGAGCTATTGTCGGCAGCGATGCATAGTGAGACAAACTCATTTTATTGCAGATGATCACGAATTTAACTCATGATCGAAACACCCCAGGCTTTTCAAGAAAACCGGTGAAGTCCAGCAGTGATGTATTGCCCATTACGTCGTACTTCGGCGCTATAGGTTCCACTGGGGCCATGACAAGAATTTACGGGTGGCCAGAGCACGACCTGAATACCGTGCAGGCCAAAGCCTGCAAATTCCGCTGACGAACCTTTCGATCCTGAGCAAGTGCGGGCACAATGCCTGTCCTTTTTTGGCAGGCTCCGCCACAGGCTCTGAAAAATGATCAAAACCCCGTATTACCTCATCGATAAACAGAAGCTTCTGACCAACATGCAGAAGATCGCCTACGTGCGCGAGCAGTCCGGCGCCAAGGCGCTGCTGGCACTCAAGTGCTTTGCCACCTGGTCGGTGTTCGACCTGATGCAGGAGTACATGGACGGCACCACGTCCTCGTCGCTGTATGAGCTCAAGCTCGGTCGCCAGAAGTTTGAAGGCGAAGCCCACGCCTACAGCGTGGCCTGGGCCGACGATGAGCTCGAAGAGATGCTCGACAACTGTGACAAGATCATCTTCAACTCCATCAGCCAGTTGCAGCGCTTTGCGCAGCGCAGCGAGGGCAAGACCCGCGGCCTGCGCGTCAACCCGCAAGTGAGCAGCTCCGACTACCTGCTGGCCGACCCGGCGCGCCCGTTCAGCCGCCTGGGCGAGTGGGACCCGGTGAAGATCGAAGAAGTGATCGGGCAGATCTCCGGTTTCATGTTCCACAACAACTGTGAGAACGGTGACTTCAGCCTGTTCGACCAGATGCTGAACACCATCGAAGAACGCTTTGGCGCACTGCTGCACAAGGTCAACTGGGTCAGCCTCGGCGGCGGCATCCACTTTACCGGTGAAGGCTATGCCATCGACGCCTTCTGCCAGCGCCTCAAGGCCTTCTCGCAGAAGTACGACGTGCAGGTGTACCTGGAACCCGGCGAAGCGGCGATCACCAACAGCGCTTCCCTGGAAGTGACCGTGCTCGACACCCTGTACAACGGCAAACACCTCGCCGTGGTCGACAGCTCCATCGAAGCCCACCTGCTGGACCTGCTGATCTATCGCCTCAACGCCAAGCTGGCGCCGAGCACCGGCGAACACACCTACATGGTGTGCGGCAAATCCTGCCTGGCTGGGGATATCTTTGGTGAGTATCAATTTGATCAGCCGCTGGCCATCGGCGATCGACTGTCGTTCATCGACACGGCAGGCTACACCATGGTCAAGAAAAACTGGTTCAACGGCCTGAAAATGCCGTCCATCGTAGTGAAACAACTCGACGGTACAGTCGAGGTGGTTCGTGAATTTGGTTACGACGACTACCTGTCCAGCCTTTCGTAAAGCGGACAGATAAAGGAGAGATAAAGCAATTGAAAAAGAACGTTCTTATCATTGGTGCAGGAGGTGTCGCCAAGGTGGTGGCCCACAAGTGCGCGCAGCACAACGACGAGCTTGGTCGTATTGCTATCGCGTCGCGCAACATCTCCAAATGCCAGGCCATCATCGACAGCGTCAAGGCCAAGGGTAGCCTCAAGGTTCCCGCCCAGATCCAGGCCTTTGCCCTGAACGCCCTGGACGTGGAAGCGACCAAGGCACTGATCCGCGAGACCGAATCGCAGATCGTCATCAACGTCGGCTCTGCCTTCCTCAACATGTCGGTACTGCGTGCCTGCATCGATACCGGCGTAGCTTACCTCGACACCGCCATCCACGAAGAGCCGGGCAAGGTCTGCGAGACCCCGCCGTGGTACGGCAACTACGAGTGGAACCACCTGGAGGAATGCAAGCAGAAGAACATCACTGCGATCCTCGGTGTGGGGTTTGACCCCGGTGTGGTCAACGCCTATGCGGCGCTGGCGCAACAACAGCATTTTGACCGCATTGATTCGATCGACATTCTCGACGTCAATGCCGGCAGCCACGGCAAATATTTCGCCACCAATTTCGACCCGGAAATCAACTTCCGCGAATTCACCGGACAGGTGTGGAGCTGGCAGGACAGCCAGTGGACCCGTAACACCATGTTCGAGGTCAAACGTACCGACGACCTACCGGTAGTGGGTTTGCAGAACCTGTACCTGACCGGCCACGATGAAGTGCACTCGTTGTCGAAAAACCTCGACGTGCCCAACGTGCGGTTCTGGATGAGCTTCGGCGAACACTACATCAATGTGTTCACCGTGCTGAACAACCTCGGCCTGCTCTCCGAAAAACCGGTCACCACTGCCGAAGGCCTGCAAGTGGTGCCTTTGAAACTGGTCAAGGCCGTGCTGCCTGACCCGTCCTCGCTGGCACCGGGCTACACCGGCAAGACCTGCATCGGCGACCTGGTCAAGGGCACCAAGGATGGCCAGCCACGCGAGCTGTTCATCTACAACGTGGCCTGCCACGAAGCAGCCTATGCCGAGACCGACAGCCAGGGCATCTCCTACACCGCCGGTGTACCGCCGGTCGCCGCTGCGCTGCTGGTGGCCCGTGGCGAGTGGGACGTGCAACGCATGGCCAACGTTGAAGAACTGCCCGCCGAGCCGTTCCTCAAGGCGCTGGACGTGATGGGCCTGCCGACCCGTATCAAGGACGAAAAAGGCGACCGCGCCTGGGATGCTATCGCCTGATAGCGTCTTGATTGACGGATCGCTCCCACGTCCTGTGGGAGCGATCAAAAACATTGCCCGGATCGTTGCGAGGGCGGATATCAATGTTGCCAGTGCCTACAACTCCTACATTAGATCTCCATGCCCGGTTGCATGCCCGTGCGGCATCTGAAATGCAATCCCCCAAACAATGAAGATCAAGGTGGGAGCTGTCTCGCCCGGCGAGGCTGCGATGGCGGCGGCACTGCTGGCATTGATGTTGGCTGAACCACCGCTATCGCAGCCTCGCTAAAGCTCGACAGCTCCCACAGGGTTTGTCGGTGTTTGCGGGAGCTGCGGGCCTTAACGCTGGCTCCCTCCAGCGAACACGGTATGCCAGTTGGCCCAAAATAATGTGGGAGCTGTCGAGCCCCAGCGAGGCTGCGATGGCGGCGGCACTGCTGGCATTGATGTTGGCTGAACCACCGCTATCGCAGCCTCGCTAAAGCTCGACAGCTCCCACAGGGTTTATCGGTGTTGGCCGGAGCTGCGTACCTTAACGCTGGCTCCCTCCAGCGAACACGGTATGCCAGTTGGCCCAAAATAATGTGGGAGCTGTCGAGCCCCGGCGAGGCTGCGATGGCGGCGGCACTGCTGGCATTGAAGCTGGCTGACCCACCGCTATCGCAGCCTCGCTGGGGCTCGACAGCTCCCACAGGGTTTATCGGTGTTGGCCGGAGCTGCGTACCTTAACGCTGGCTCCCTCCAGCGAACACGGTATGCCAGTTGGCCCAAAATAATGTGGGAGCTGTCGAGCCCCGGCGAGGCTGCGATGGCGGCGGCACTGCTGGCATTGAAGCTGGCTGACCCACCGCTATCGCAGCCTCGCTGGGGCTCGACAGCTCCCACAGGGTTTATCGGTGTTTGCCGGATCTGTGTACCTTAACGCTGGAGTACCAGATGCTTCCTACATCTGTTTCAGGTTGTCCCTCGGAAAGGTGCTGACTAACCTCCCTGTTGCCGCTGCCCAATCAGCGGCCGGATTTGACCGTCCGACCAATTGACGAATTGCTATGCCCAGCACCTATTTCAGGCGTTTTTTTTGTGCCTGATGTATCGTGTCGCGGCGGCTGTGCGCGGGATACCTTCGGGTATGCCGGGTTTCGTTGATAACCGGTCGGTCAACCCGCGTACAGCTGCCACCCCACTCGTTTGACCGCGAACGGTGGCGGCTCCACTTATCAACGGAGCTTCACCATGATCAAACACAGCCCCAACCCCCCACCCAGCTACGATGCCAGCCTGCTGCGCGATGCGGCGTATCGTGCAATCAACCACTATCTACACCCTGAAAACCCCGCCCCCAGCGACCCGGCCTCAGCCGCATTATTTACCGTACGCACCGACCTGGACGCCGAAACCCTGCTGATCAATGCCTCACAAGACCTGGCGTCGATCAACGTGCTCGCCACGCACCTGGCCTTTGAAATCGACGGCACACCCCGCAGCATGGCCCTGGGCCTTTGCCGGATGCTCGAAGGCGTGCAGATGCTGGTCGACCAGGCGCTGGATGGCTGCGCACAATCGGCCCTGTAGAGCTGTGCTTGATCGGCCGTGGCGTCCTGGCGGACGCCATCGCTGGCAAGCTGGCGCTACTTGCCCTGTTCGTTCGATCCGCCCTGCCCAAACCGATAAATCGACAGGCAATACACCCCCAGCGCCGCCACCGCCAGCAAGCCCCCCGCCGCGCCGATCCAGGCAAAGCCAAAGTGCCCGCCGACCCAGCTGCCCAGCAAGGCCCCGCCGCCAATGCCGATGTTGTAGATCCCGGAAAACATTGCCATCGCCACATCCGTCGCGTCCGGCGCCAGCACCAGGACCTTGGACTGCAACGCCAAGCCAAAGGCCATGATCGCCATGCCCCAGAACACGCTCAGCACCACCAGGTACGACACGTCGCCACTCAAGGGCAACAGCAGCCCCAGGCACAGCGCCAGCACCGATACGGCCACCAGCAAAAAACGATAAGGGCTGAAACGGTGCAACAGGCTGAACAGCAACGAACCGATGATCCCCGCCCCGCCAAACACCAGCAGCACCAGGGTCACCGCATTGCCACCCAGGCCCGCAACGCGTTCGACAAAGGGTTCTATATAGCTGTAGGCCGTGAACTGGGCGGTGACCACCATGGCCGTCAACACATACAACGCCACCAGCGCCGGGCGCTTGAACAGTATGGGTAGGCTACGCAGCGAGCCGGAGTTCTGGCTCGGCAACAGCGGCAAGGTACGCGCCAGCCACAACACCAGGGCCGCGGCAAAACCGGCGATCACCAAAAAGGTGGTGCGCCAGCCCATGGCCTCCCCCAACAGGCGCCCCAGGGGAATGCCCAACACCATCGCCAGCGAGGTGCCGGTGGCCAGCAAGCCCAGGGCCTGCACCTGTTTGCCCGGGGGTGCCAGGCGTACCGCCAGGGAGGCGGTGATCGACCAGAACAACGCATGGGACAAGGCGATGCCGATACGGCTGACCATCAACAGACCAAAACTGTTGGCCACGCTGGAGAGGATATGGCTGGCGATAAACAGACCGAACAGCACAATCAGCAACTTGCGCCGTTCGACGTTACGGGTCAGCAACATCACCGGCAGCGACGTCAATGACACCACCCAGGCATAAATGGTGAGCATCAGGCCGACCCGGGCGATCGGCATGTCGAAACTGGCGCCGATGGCACTGAGCAGGCCGACCGGCACGAACTCGGTGGTGTTGAACACAAAGGCGGCCAGCGCCAGGGCGATGACCGGTTGCCAGTTGGCGGCGGGGGTTGCGGTGGAAGTGCTCATCGACAGGTCGTTTTACTCGGTTGCGCGCCGATCCTGACGGCCCGATGCCTGCCCTTGAGCGGCGCCGAAAAATAGTAACACGATGGTTCAGGGATCGACTTGCGCCATGATCTCGGGAATCGACTCCGGGCGATTGGCATAGCGCTGGGCCAGCACCGCGCAGACCATCAACTGGATCTGATGGAACAGCATCAACGGCAGGATCAACACGCCCATGGTGCTGCCGGCAAACAATACCTGGGCCATTGGCACACCGGTGGCCAGGCTTTTTTTCGAGCCACAGAACAGGATGGTGATGCGGTCCTCCTGGTTAAAGCCCAGGGCCTTGCCCAAGAAAGCGGACGCCGCCAGCACCAGCGCCAGCAAGATGCAGCAAGCCACCACCAGGCCGCCCAGTTCCCACAGCGGAATCTGGTGCCAGATGCCTTCGTTGACCGCCTCGCTGAAGGCGCCGTAGACCACCAGCAGGATCGAGCCCTGATCGACGAATTTCAGCCAGTTCTTATTGCGCCCCACCCACGCGCCAATCCAGCGCCGGGCGATCTGCCCGGCCACAAACGGCAGCAACAGTTGCACGCTGATCTTGAGCACGGCATCCACAGTCGAGCCGCCGTCGCCATGCACATTGAGCAACAAGGCCACCAGCAACGGCGTGAGGAAGATACCGAACAGGCTGGAGGCCGCCGCGCTGCAAATCGCCGCCGGGATATTGCCCCGCGCCAGGGAAGTAAAGGCAATCGCCGACTGCACCGTGGCCGGTAACGCGCACAAGTAGAGCATGCCCATGTACAGGTCTTTGCCGATCATCGGTGACAACAGCGGCTTGAGCGCCAGGCCCAGCAGCGGGAACAGCACGAAGGTCAGGCTGAACACCAGCAGGTGCAAGCGCCAGTGCCCGGCGCCGGCGACGATGGCCTGGCGCGACAGCTTGGCGCCATGCAGGAAAAACAGCAGCGCAATGGCCAGGTTGGTCACCCAGCCGAACGCCACGGCGGCCTGGCCGCCAACCGGCAACAAGGAGGCGAGCACCACCGTGGCAATCAGGATCAGGGTGAAGTTGTCGGGTAAAAACCGTGGGCGTTTCATTAGCTGTTCTTCCAGGGGTTGCCAGGGCGTCGTGGCGACTCTAACGTAACAGCCGCTTACCGACTAACGCCAATGAGCCAGTAAATGCCGCCAAAAGGACATGAAAAGGCCGTTCGCCGCAGCATCCCCGGGCTCGCCAGCCTGCCGCGCCCGGTGTATGGCCGCACCGAATCCCTGCCCAACCGCGCCCTGACCCGCCGCCATAGCCACCCGTGGGTGCAGTTGTCGTATGCGATTTGCGGGGTGCTGGAGATCCAGACCAGCGCCGGGCGCTTTGTCGCACCACCGCAGCGCGCGGTGTGGATCCCGGCGGGGGTCGCGCACCGGGTGTTCAGCTCGCCCCACACCGAGATGCGCAGCCTGTACCTGGACTGCAGCGTAACGACCTGGGCCGCGGAGCGCTGCCAGGTGCTGGCGGTGAGTGACTTGCTGCGCGAGTTGATCCGCCGCTTTAGCGAACTGCCGGTGGAATATGCCGAAGACGGCCCGGATGGGCGCCTGGCCCAGGTGCTGCTGGACCAATTGGCCGCCGCGCCGCAGGTAGACCTGATGCTGCCCCTGCCCCACGACAGCCGGTTGCGGCAGGTCTATCGCAGCTTGAGCCTGCACCCGGAACAGGCGACGACCTTGGGGCAGTGGAGCCAGAAGCTGGGGGTCAGTGAAAAAACCTTGAGCCGGTTGTTCTTGAGCGATACCGGCTTGACCTATCGCGCCTGGCGCCAACGCCTACGCCTGCTGGGGGCGCTGCCGGGCCTGGAACGCGGGGAACGGGTGACGGATGTGGCGCTGGGCTGTGGCTATGAGTCGGTGTCGGCGTTTATTGCGGCGTTTCGCCAGCAGTTTGCTGCGACGCCGGGGGAGTTTTTTCGCTGATTGAATACCGCGGCTTTTGACTGTCCACAATCCCCCTGTGGGAGCGGGCTTGCTCGCGATAGCGGTGGTTTAGTCACTGAATTTATCGACTGACACACCGCTAGCGCAACAAAGACGAACTGGCGCGCACCTGCAACTGCGGCGCCACCCTGATCGACTCGACAGCCTCGCCCGCGATGCGCTTGAGCAACAGTTCAACCGCATGGCGGCCCATCTCTGCCAACGGCAGGCGCACGCTGGTCAGGGGAACCATCAGTTCATTGGCCAGCGGTATGTCATTGAAGCCCACCACGGCAATGTCTTTGCCCGGCATCAAGCCCTGGTCACGCACGGCGCCCATCAGGCCGATGGCCAGGAAGTCATTGACCGCGAAAAACGCCTGGGGTCGCGGGCTCAGGCCCAGCAGATACGCGCCCTGGCGGTGCCCGGTCTGGCTGTCAAAAGGACCATTGAGCGTCCACTCCGGGCGCAACGTGATGCCTTGCTCACGGTAATAGCGGGTAAACCCACGGGTGCGGTCCGCGCCGGTCGAGGCATGCCGCTCACCCGCCAGGATCGCCACATCGCGACAGCCCAATTGGTACAAGTGCTCGGCCGCCAACCAGCCGCCCAACTCATCGTCACTGCATACCGCCAGATGCCCGGCAATCTGCCGGCTGACCAACACGTAGGGAATGTGCTTGCGCGCCAACAGGTCGAGCAGCGGCTGGCTTTCGCCTACATGGGAGTCACCGACGATCAACCCCGCTACCGAGCGGCGCAAGGCGTGCTCGGCCCGCGCCATCTGCCGGGGTTGCTGGTCGTCGGTATTGGAAACGAAGGTCAGGTAGCCGGCCTGCTCGGCGGCACTGTCGATGCTGTCATAAATGGTCGCCATCACCAGGTCGGTGAGCCTGGGCATCAGCACACAGATTTCCTGGCTTTTGCGCAGTTTCAGGCTCGATGCCTGGGTGTTTGGCCGGTAATCCAGCTCCTTGGCCAATGCACGAATGCGCGCCACCACGTCGGCCGACGCCGCTCGCTCGACCCCGGCCGGGTCGCCATTGAGTACCCGCGACACCGTGGACACATGCACGCCCAGTGCAGTTGCCATGGACTTCAAGGTGGCTGGGCGAGAGGGGCTCGGCATGGTGGTAGGGCTTCCGACTGTCTGATATTTAGCGCGCAGAGTCTACCCGAACGGGCGTGTCGCAGCCGCTGATAAATCTTTACCCAAACGTTTGACTAAAATTTTTACGCGCCTTACATTTCGCCAACCCAAACGTTTGGGCAAACAATAAAAATACGCCGGACGCGGCCGACTTTTTGACTTCTGCCATCATTTTGAAGAGTCAGATCCCTATGAATAGCCCCGCTATCCCGTCTTTCCGCTACCAGATTTTCTTCCTGATCATGCTGATGGCACTGCTCAACTACATCGACCGCGGCGCGATTGCCTATGCCTCGGCGAGCATTCTTCCCGAGTACGGTTTCGACAAGGCCGACTGGGGCAACGTGCTGGGTTACTTCGGCTACGGCTACATCCTCGGGGCACTGGTCGGTGGCATTCTGGCCGACCGTTTTGGTGCCAAGCGCATCTGGCTGATCGCCGGCGCCACGTGGTCGATATTTGAAATTGCCACGGCATTTGCCGGTGACTTCGGGCTGGCGTTCCTCGGCGGCTCGGCCATGGCCGGGTTCGCCACCATCCGCGTGATGTTCGGGTTTGCCGAAGGTCCGGCGTACTCGGTGATCAACAAGAGCGTGGCCAACTGGGCCACGCCCAAGGAGCGCGGTTTTGTTGTGTCGGTGGGCCTGCTGAGCACCCCATTGGGTGCACTGCTGACCGCACCGGTGGCCGTGGGCCTGCAAACCTTGACCGGCAGCTGGCGCAGCATGTTCGTGGTGCTGGGCCTGGCCAGCCTGGCGCTGCTGATCTTTTTCATGACCCGCTTCACCAACACCCCGGATGAAAACCCGCGCGTGTCCAAGGCCGAACTCGAGTTCCTGCGTAAAGAGCGCGCCGACGCCGCCAATGCCTCGACCCCCACCACCAGCGTTGCGCCGGTCTGGCACTTCTTCAAGAACAAGGACCTGCTGCTCAACGCCGTCGGTTACTTCTCGTTTGTCTACGTGACCTTCCTGCTGCTGACCTGGACCCCCAAGTACCTGCAGGATGAGTTCCACTACAACCTGTCGTCGCTGTGGTACATGGGCATGATCCCGTGGACCGGCGCCTGCTTCACCGTGCTGCTGGGCGGCAAAATATCGGACTTGCTGCTGCGCCGCACCGGCAACCTGAAAGTCGCACGCAGCTGGCTGGCCGCGACTTGCCTGCTGCTGACCACCTTGTGCTTCATCATGGTGTCCCAGGCCCAGACCGTGTGGGGCGTGATTGCCTTGATGACGTTGGCCAACGCGCTGAACGCCCTACCCAACTCCGTGTACTGGGCCGTGGTGATCGACACTGCGCCGTCCAACCGGGTGGGCGCCTACAGCGGCATGACGCACTTCATTGCCAACACCGCGTCGTTCATCGCCCCGATGCTCACCGGCTACCTGACCGTTCGTTACGGCTACTCGTCGATGTTCGTGGCTGCCGCAGTGGCCACGGCGCTGGGCATGAGCGCCATGCTGATGGTCCGCCCAGGCGGCCGCCAGGTCGCCGCGCCCTCTATACCCGCCGCTATTTGATGGAGTTGTTTACATGAGCCTGGTGAAGCCTACCCACGCTGGGTATTTTTTTGGCCTATCGATCGTCACGCTGGCCGCGCGCCTGCGTGCTGGCAGCGTGACCAGTGTCGAGCTGACACAAGCCGCCCTGGACAGCATCGAACGCTTGAACCCGATCCTGAATGCCTTCGTGCAAGTCGATGCCTCCATCGCCCTGGCCCAGGCACGCAAGGCCGACGCGCTGCTGGCCCAGGGCCGGGACTTGGGCCCGCTGCACGGCATACCGGTCGCGGTCAAAGACAACATCGACACCTTTGACTACCTCACCACCTATGGCTCCGCGCATTTCGACGGTTACCAGCCGGAGCGCGATGCCCTGTGCGTGCAACGCGTGCGCAAGGCCGGGGCGGTGATTATCGGCAAGACCCTGACCCACGAGTTCGCCTACGGCCCGACCGGCGACCGCTCGTTGCAGGGCGCGGCACGCAACCCGTGGGATGCCCGTTGCATCACCGGCGGCTCCAGCGCCGGCAGTGCGGCGGCTGTGGCCAGCGGCATGGTGCCGCTGGCGCTGGGGACCGATACCGGCGGCTCGATACGGATTCCGGCGGCCTTGTGTGGCACGGTCGGCTTCAAGCCCTCGTTTGCCTGCGTGCCGGTAGAGGGGGTGTTCCCGCTGGCCTCGAGCCTCGACCATGTCGGCCCCATCGCCAATCACATCGAAGATGCGCGCCTGCTGTTCGAGGTGCTGGCCGCCCGTCCATGTGCGCCAGCGGCCACTGCGCAGCCGCTGCGGGTGGGCTGGCTCACCGGTGGCAGCTTCGGCCCGGTCGATGCCGACGTAAATCAGCAGGTGTATCAGGCGGCGCAGCAGCTGTTTGGCGACACGCTTGAGCACACCGACGCACTGCAAAAAATGGCGCCGGGCATGAAAGACACCCTGCTGACCCTGCAACGTGCCGAGGCCTTTGAGGTGCATGCCGAACGCATGCAGGATGCGCCACACCTGTTTGACCAGGAGGTACGCGAACGCCTTGAGTTATCGGGCGAAGTCAAAGGCTGGCAATACATTCGCGCGCAGGCCAGCCAGGCGCAGTACCAAGCGGCAATGGCGCATCTATTCGAGCACTATGACTTGCTGGTCTCCCCCAGCGTGCCGATTACCGCCACACCGATCAATGCGCGCACAGTCCGGGTTGGCGAACAGGACATTGATGTACGCGCCACCGTGCTCAGCCACACCAGTGCCTGGAACCTCACCGGCCTACCCGCGCTCAGCCTGCCGGTGGGGCACGTACGAGGCCTGCCGGTGGGGTTGCAGGTGGTTGGTGCCGCTGGCGCGGATGATCGGTTGTTGCAGGTGATGAGCCGGTTGCTTGTTCTGGGCCAAGGGCAAGATCGCACAGATTGAATGTGGGAGCTGTCTCGCCCTGCGAGGCTGCGATGGCGGCGGCATTGCTGGCATTAATGTTGACTGAACCACCGCTATCGCAGCCTCGCTAAAGCTCGACAGCTCCCACAGGGTTTCTCGGTGTTTGCCGGATCTGCGCGCCTTAACGCTGGCGCCCTCCAGCGAACACGATATGCCTGCTGGCCCAAAATAATGTGGGAGCTGTCGAGCCCCGGCGAGGCTGCGATAGCGACAGTATTGCTGGCATTGAGGTTGGCTGACCCACCGCCATCGCAGCCTCGCTAAAGCTCGACAGCTCCCACAGGGTTTCTCGGTGTTTGCCGGAGCTG